>JAZBPE010000162.1:0-2166 GCA_036353345.1 Erythrobacter sp.
CTCCTTTATTGGTCGGGTCACATCACGCACTCGCCGTCGTCGGCTTGGCATAGCGTGCCCTTCGACTCGAAAATCCAGTCGCCTTGTCGCTCCACGAACGCCCGCAAATCGCGGCGCGCAAACCGCTTTGAAAACGTCCCGCCGCTGCGAGCCGAGGCTACAAACCCTTCGATCACAGAGCGCGGGATCGGGCGACCGTAAGCCTCGCGCAGCTTCTCGCACATCTCAAACTCAAGCAGTCGCAGGCGGCGCAACCGCGCCCATGGCGAAAGAGCGAACCATCGCGCCTGCGTCTCGGCTTCCATCCGCTCCCACCACGCATGACGCTCCGGGTGGTCGCGAGCCAGCGCGGCGGCATGGGCCTCGCTCTTGAGAAAGCAGCCGTCGCAGTTGCCCATCACCGAATTGCCGCGCACCGCGCGCAGGCGCAGGTCGAAAGGCTGGCGCTTCCACCAAGAGATGACGTCGCCCTTGGAGACGCCCGCTGTGACGAGGGGCATCCAGCGGCGCCACCGCTCTTTCAGGTCGGACTTGCCCTCATGCCGATGCGGTTCGTCCTTGCGGATACCGATGGCGGCGCTCCAGTGATCCCAGCCAATCGAGCGCAGATAATCGCGCGCGGGTCGCACCTTGAGCGACTGCGTGCAGATGCGAAATCGCTGGTTCGGGAGAAACGCCTTGCTGCGGATCAGCGCCGCGAACGGCTCACCGTCGCGGGCAGCCTGGTTGTGCCCGACAATCTTGTATTGCTGCCCGCTGGGGCCGGGGCGCCACTCAACCCACGTGATCGGCACGCCCCACCGCTCCCCGCACTCCTGCACGAAGTCCAGCGTCTCAGGCATTTCGCGGCCGGTGTTCGAGAACACGACTTCGCATCGCTCGGCAAAATCCGGGTTGGCGTCGATCAGGTGGCGCAGCATGTAGCCAGACGTGCGCCCGCCGCTGAACGACACTTGGACCTTACCATCGGGGAGCGCGTAGGGGTTCACGACCGCTCCTCTGACTGCGCGATCTTCTCGACCGCGATGGACAGTCTCGGGCCGTGCAGGTGTGTCGTGATCTTGGCGTAACCGCCAATCTGTTCCGCCGGAATTGGGGGCCGGATCGACTTGAGCACGCGCCACATTGCCGCTAGCGGTTCCCATTGCGCCCAATCTTCGGCGGTCAGCAGGTTAGCGCCGCAGGCAGGGCACGGCTTGCCGACGTGCTCGGCGCTGATGCGCTCCACCGGCTCGTGGTGCTCGCACCCCGGCGCGTCGCACTTTAGAAATTCTCCTTCGCCGTCCATCGTTTGTGCTCCTTCAAATCCAGCGGTTCATCCCGCACAACGTCAGCGCCTGGAACCAGCTTCGGGTAGCCCATGCGAACCCAGCGGCGCACAGTTTCAGCGCTTTTGATCGCGCCGCCGCCGTACTTTGCTTTGTTCAGCTCAGCGCGAAGATCATCGGCGCGCATCCGCAGATCGCCGTCTTCATCCCGCAGCTTGCCCTCGGCTTCCAGTTGCTGCAGGTAAGCGAGCCGCTTCGGAACGTCGGTGATCTTGTTCGGCTGACCGAACTTCGCGCCGCGCTTCTTAGCTTCCATGATGCCGGCCTTCGTGCGTTCGGAAATCATGTTTCGCTCCAACTCGGCGAACACCATGCAGATTTGCAGCATCGCTTGCCCGATAGGGCTGCCGGTGTCGAAACTCTCGGTGATCGAGACGAAGTGCACGCCCTCGTCTTTGATCTGTTGAAGCACCTCCAGCACGCCCGGCAGGGTTCGCCCCAGCCGGTCCAGCTTCCAGACGACGATGGTATCGTGCTCGCGCATCGACCGTAGCGCGCGCGACAGCATCACGCGCTTCATCGTCTTGCCGGAGGCGTGTTCCTCGAAAATGTGCTCGCGCTTCACGCCGTAGCGCATCAGCGCCTCGCGTTGCAGCGTTAGGTCTTGATCGTCCGTCGATACGCGCGCGTACCCGATCAGACGGCGTTCTGGCTCGATCTTCATAGGCGCATGTCATGCCCTGTCGCGCGCAGAAAAGTCGATACTGTTGTGTGCGCTTCGCCATGTTCCGAACATAGGCAGCGCACGCACTAATGTAAAGTCTCTTGTGTGGTTTGGGTTGACGACTAATGTCGTATCTATTATGTAGGGTGCAGACGCAGAGAAAGAGAGACCAGC
>JAZBPE010000163.1:0-7660 GCA_036353345.1 Erythrobacter sp.
CCTCAAGCGTATCACCGCAGAACTGACCGATGATCCCGTCAGCACCGCAATTGAAGAGCGGTTGGGGTGGTTGGACAATCTAGCCGCTTATCGAACGAACCCAGATAATCCGTTCACAAACACGCTGCCAACCGAAGTCGGTGCTCTTAGGAGTAAATGAGATGGATCGTAACGTTTTTCTCTCGCTATTAGCTCTAGATTCCTACAGGCGGGCTATGGTCTGACCGGTTTAGGTGGCAATGGTTCAAAAAATCGGGAACGCTACTATAGGCGAGGATGCAGTAACACTCTTTACGCCAGGTGCAGCCGAAGCCGCCGGTTTCTAAGCGATCGCCTATGATTGGAATGGCGAGCAAGTCATCTCTTACCGGGGCACGAATTTCGAATGGGATAGCCTTGCCTCCTTTTTCAGTTCGCCACTTTGGGATGATATAAGTAATGGCTGGACGCCGGACCTCTCAGCTTCGAACCGCCTACCCCTCAACCCCCTCCAGCAACGCCACCGTCTCGCGCGTAGCGGGCATCGCATCGTCGGGGCGGTAGCTCGCCGTCAGCTTCTGTGCGAGGTCGCGGGTTAGGAGGGCGTTGAGGGCGTTGCCGAGGGCGGGGCGCTTGACGCTGAGGCGGCGTAGCGCTTCGGCGTTCCATTCGACATAGCATACCCCCCTTGGGGCGACGACGGTGGTGGTGGTCTTGCGGCCGAGGACATAGGCCACCTCGCCGACGAAATTGCCTTCGGGCAAGCGGAAACGGCGGCCATGCTTTTCGACCGATACGATCCCTGCGAAAATGTAGATCAGCACACCCGAAGGCTCGTCTTCACGGATAAGGAGCGTGCCGTCCGGATCCTCCGCCCGTTGCCAGCGCGCCAGCTTCAGCACTCGCCGAAACTGGCCGGGAGAAAGCGTTTCGAACGCATCGAACAGCGCCTTTTCGTCGGGCGAGAGGCGCAAAGTGGTGCGCTCCAGCGCGATCTGGCCGAGCACCCAGAAATTGATCGCGACGAACAGCACGCTGGTGATGATCGGGTCCCATAACGGCCCGGATGGCAGCAGCGCGTAATAGGTGATATAGATGAGCGTCGAAACGACGACCAGCACGCGCAGCCGCAATTCGTCGCGGATGCCGTAAGCGATCAGCAGGAGCGCCGCGCCGAGATAGATCAGCCATTGCGGGTCGAACAGGCTCATCGCTGTCCAATGAACTGGCGGTAGCTCAGCGCTTCGGCGATGTGGATGCGCCCTACGCCTTCGGCATCGGCGAGGTCGGCTATGGTCCGCGCGACCCTCAGCATGCGGGTGTAGCCGCGCGCGGACAGGCGCAGCTTCTCAGCTGCCTGCAGCAGCAGCGCACGGCCCGCCTCGTCCGGTGCAGCGTGGGTATCGAGCGCGTCGCCGTCAAGCTCGGCATTGGAGCGCACGCCTCGAGCGACTGCGTTCGAGCGCGCAGCCGCGACCCGCGCCGCGACCGCCGCGCTGTCTTCCGACGGGGGCGGCAAAGCAAGGTCGGCAGCGCTCACCGCAGCGACTTCGACATGGCAATCGATCCGGTCGAGCAGCGGGCCCGACAACCGCGCCTGATAGTCGCCGACGCAGCGTGGATAGCGGTTGCAGCCCTGTTGCGGATCGCCGGCATAGCCGCAGCGGCACGGATTCATCGCCGCGATCAGCTGCACGCGCGCGGGAAAGGTCACATGCGCATTGGCCCGCGCAACATCCACCTTTCCTGTTTCCAGCGGCTGACGCAGCGAATCGAGGACCGGGCGCTGGAATTCGGGCAGCTCGTCGAGGAACAGGATGCCCAGATGCGCCAGGCTGACTTCGCCCGGTCGCACTTTCAGCCCACCTCCCGTCAGCGCCGCCATGCTCGCTGAATGATGCGGCGCGCGAAACGGGCGGGCGCGGCTGATACGGCCCGCTTCGAGTGTGCCTGCGACCGATTGCACCATCGACACTTCAAGCGCTTCGGTAGGCGTGAGATCGGGAAGGATGCCGGGTAGGCAGGATGCAAGCAGCGATTTGCCCGATCCGGGCGGGCCGACCATCAGCAGATTGTGCCCACCCGCCGCCGCGATTTCGAGCGCGCGCTTTGCGGTTTCCTGTCCCTTCACCTGCTTGAGGTCCGGCGCTGGCGGCGCCTCGGCAATTCGCCCGCGTTCGGGTTCGCCCAGCATCTTCGTGCCTTTCAGATGCGCGAGGAGCGAGGCCAGATCGGCAGGGGCGAGCACCGGGACACCGCTCGCCCATCTGGCTTCCGAGCCTTGCGTATAGGGGCAGATAAGCCCGCATTCCTCGCTGCTGGCATGAAGCGCGGCGATCAGCACTCCGGGCGAGGCGACAACGCGCCCGTCGAGCGACAGTTCACCGACCGCGATCCAGTCTCCAAGCTGCTCGGCATCGGTCACGCCCATCGCGGCCAGCAGCGCAAGCGCGATCGGCAGATCGTAATGCGACCCGTCCTTGGGCAAGTCGGCGGGGGAGAGGTTGATCGTGATCCGCTTGGGCGGCAGGGCAAGACCCATGGCGGCCAGCGCTGCCTGCACACGCTCCCGACTTTCGCTCACCGCCTTGTCTGGCAAGCCGACGATCGAGAAGCGCGGAACGCCAGGCGCTACCTGGCACTGGACTTCGACGCCGCGCGCCTCCAGCCCGAGATAGGCGACGGTTTGCACCAGCGCGACCATGTGCTGCGACCCCCTGTACGGCCCGGCTTGCAGCGCCGGGTCCTGACAATTATCCTTAGTGCCGTGCCGAAGCGTTCCTGTCGAGAATAGATGTCCGGATCGGGTGTCGCGCTGCCAAGTTGCGATGCGATCTCGAGATGCGGTTCGGGTGCGACCTGATGCTTGACCCCGCGCCCGCTTTCCCTTAGGCGCGCGGGTCTGATCGGGCTGCGATGCGGCTCTGACCTTGCGGAAGGTGCGTGCGCTGCGAGCGGCGTCGCGATAAGCCTTTCGCCCCAATATTCGAGGACATCATGAAGCGTACGTTCCAGCCCAGTAATCTCGTGCGTGCCCGTCGGCACGGTTTCTTCGCGCGCAAGGCGACGGTCGGTGGCCGCAAGGTCCTGCGCGCACGGCGTCGGCGTGGTCGCAAGAAGCTCAGCGCGTGATCTGATATTGCGCGCCATTCGGTGTGCGATATCGTAGCTGACGCCACCTGACGATCGGATTGCTCCAAACGAACGGTCGCGCCTGCGGGTTCCTCAAGGAGCCTGTTCGAGATTGCGCCTTCGGCTTTGCGGGGCAAAGGTTTTTCCAATCGCTCCGATTCGGGTAAACTCATTTCGATGCCGCAAGTGATCACCAAGCGCGCCGATTTTGTTGCCGCTAACAAGGGCCTCCGCAACGCGAAGCCGGGCTTTGTTCTGCTGACCCGGCCTAATGGCGGTGCAGGGCTGCGTTATGGGATCACCGTCACCAAGAAGATCGGTAATGCGGTCGTGCGCAACCGTATGAAACGCCGCTTTCGCGAACTGCTGCGCGATGCGCTGCCCCAACACGGTCTCACGGACCACGACCACGTGCTGATCGGCCGCGCGGGCGGTGTCGGGCGCGATTTCGATGCCTTGCGCAAGGAGCTGGCGAGCGCCCTCGCACGCGCGGCCGATGGCAGGGGTGATGCGGCGCGCGCTCGTCGTGCGCGGCGTGGCGACGGCAAGCCAAAAGTGCAGGCATGAAGCACGTCGCGATATTCCTCGTGCGTGTCTGGCAACTCGGCCCGTCACGCATCCTGCCGCCAACCTGCCGCTTCCAGCCCTCATGCAGCCAGTATGCAATTCAGGCGATCGGTAAATACGGTTCGCTCAAGGGTGGATGGCTGGCAGCAAAGCGGCTAGGGCGCTGTCATCCATGGGGTGGGCGTGGGTACGATCCGGTCCCCTGACGGCGTCGTCCGGGGGGCGGTGCAAGGGGGATTGGCATTCGGAGCTGATGTATCCACATAAGACACCCGTCTGACTTATTTGACGATCGACAACTTTTCTAGGGCATCGTTTTGGACAACCAGCGCAACCTTCTGCTCGCCGTCGCGCTTTCCGGATTGCTGATCCTCGGCTGGGATTTTGGCATGCGGATGTTTTATCCGCAGGCCGCGCTGACGACCTCCAGCGACCAGATCGAGGAGCGCGCGGTCACAACGGCGGAAGGTGCAGCGGGCACTACCGTCGTGGCCTCCGACTTGGGCGCTCCGGTGCCGGGCGATCTTCCGCTCGTCGCCGAAACGCCGGCAGGCCCGGTTGATCTGGGCGCCGCCCTCGCTGATCCGCGCCGGGTGATCATCGATGCGCCGCGGCTCGCTGGTTCCATCAATCTCGTCGGCGCGCGGATCGATGACCTCGTGCTCACGGATTATCGCGAAACCGTTGATGATGACAGCGGTCCTGTCCGCCTGTTCGCTCCGGAGTGGACCGATGCCCAGTACTTTGCCGAGTTCGGCTTCCGCACCGGGGGAGAGCTCCTTTCGAGCCAGGCGCTATGGCAAGCCGATGGCGAGAGGTTGACCGCTGATACGCCGGTGACGCTGACGCATACTGACGCGAACGGGATGACTTACCGGGTGCGGTTTGCGATCGACGATGAGTACATGATCACCGCCGAACAGACGGTCGAAAACACCACCGGCAACGCCGCGATTGTCCAGCCTTTTGCCTTTATCAAGCGCACCAGCACCACCGCGACGCCCGATCAGTTCATTGCCCATGCGGGGCCGATCGGCGTCTTTGGCGGGACGTTGCAGGACCCTCACTCCTATGGGGAGCTTGCCGAGCTTGGTCGCTGGGTCCCCGGCGAAACGCTGGAATGGCTCGGCTTCACTGACAATTACTGGCTTAGCGCGCTTGCAAGGGGCGATGGCGAGACGGAGCGTGCAGGGTTCGTATCGCTTGGCGACAACCTGTTTCGCGCAGTGCTCGAATATGATGCGCAGACCGTCCCCGCCGGCGCACGGGTCAGCGAAACCACCCGGCTGTTTGCCGGCGCGAAGGAGAGTTCGGTCCTCGACGCTTATGAAGAAACCGGGATCACCTATCTCGGCAAGGCGATCAGTTGGGGCTGGTTTGAATGGTTCGAAAAACCGCTGTTGTGGCTGCTGCGCAATCTCAACGCGCTGGTCGGCAATTTCGGTGTCGCGATTATCCTGATGACTGTTCTGATCCGTCTGGTCCTGTTTCCGATTGCGCAAAAGCAGTTCGGATCGATGGCGCAGATGAAGGCCGTGCAGCCGAAGATGAAGGAGCTTCAGGAGCGCTACAAGGACGACAAGCAAAAGCAGCAGCAGGAGATCATGCAGCTCTACAAGGATGAGAAGGTCAATCCCCTCGCCGGGTGTCTGCCGCTGATCATCCAGATCCCGATTTTCTTCGCCCTGTACAAGGTGCTGATCCTCGCGATCGAGATGCGCCACGAGGAATTCCTTTGGATCAGCGACCTCAGCGCGCCCGATCCGGCAAAGATCCTCAACCTGTTCGGCCTGCTGCCATTCGACGTGCCCGGTTTCCTTGGTATTGGCGTGCTGGCGATCCTGCTGGGGGTGACGATGTGGCTTACCTTCAAGCTCAACCCGACCGCGATGGATCCGATGCAGCAGCAAATTTTCAACATCATGCCCTGGATCCTGATGTTCGTGATGGCGCCGTTCGCCGCCGGCCTCCTGATCTACTGGGTGACAAACAACATCCTGACGCTCGCGCAGCAGAGCTACCTCTATTCCAGGAACCCGCAATTGCGTGCCGCCGCGGCGAAGGACAAAGAGGATATGGAGCGCAAGAAAGCGCGCGAGGCGGATGAGAAAGCGAAGGCCTGAGGGCTACGGGCAATGGCGGATCCGGCAGAACTTGACGCCCGAGAGCAGCAGCGCCGCGAGGATGCGGCAGCGCGGCTGTTCTCGGGGCGCGTCGAATTCCTGCTATCCGCTCCCCAGCTCAAGTTCCTGCCCGAGCCGACCGTGCCCGAAATCGCTTTTTGCGGGCGGAGCAATGTGGGCAAATCCTCGCTTCTGAATGCGCTCACCGGGCGCAGGGCCATTGCCCGTGCCTCGGTCACGCCGGGCCGCACGCAGGAGCTCAATTTCTTCGAGGTCGGCGAGCCCACGCGCTTCCGTCTGGTCGATATGCCCGGCTACGGCTTTGCCAAAGCGCCGGTCAAGGTGGTCGAGCGCTGGAAGAAGCTGGTGAAGACCTATCTGCGTGGCCGCCCCGTGCTTGCGCGTAATCTCGTCCTTATCGATAGTCGCCATGGTTTGAAGGACAGCGACCGCGAGATGATGACCATGCTGGACGAGGCGGCGGTCGGCTACCGTATTGTCCTTACAAAGACGGACAAGATCAAGGCCAGTGCCCTCGACACGGTAACCGCGCGCATCGCCGAAGAAGCGCGCAAGCACCCGGCCGCCTTCCCCGAAATGCATCTGACCAGCAGCGAAAAGGGCATGGGGATAGCCGCTTTGCGCGCAGCGATCGTGGCCGACGCGCTGGGAGCGGACTGGGCTGCCTAGGAGCTGCGGGCGACGACGGAGCGGTCGCGTATGGGACTAGCGCGCAAACAGCTGATCGAGGTTCGCGAACGCCTTGAATTCGAGCGCATTGCCGGCCGGATCGCGCAGGAACATCGTCGCCTGCTCGCCCGGTTGACCCTCGAAGCGGATCGCAGGCGCGATGATGAAGTCGCATCCCGCCGCCTCGAGGCGGTCAGCGAGCACGCGCCACTCGTCCAGTCCAAGCACGAGACCGAAATGCGGAACCGGTACTTCTTCGCCATCGACCACATTCGCCGCGCGGTCTCCCGTTCGCCTGGGCGCCAAGTGGGCGACGATCTGATGACCGTGAAAATCGAAATCGATCCACTTCTCGCACGAACGGCCTTCCGCGCAGCCTATCAACTCCCCATAAAATTGGCGCGCGGCGGCAAGATCATCGACCGGAAAGGCGAGGTGGAAGGGCGTGAGTGTCATGCGTATTCCCTTAATCTGCCCAACGCTCAATACCAGTGGTTCAGCATCGACAGTCTTGGGATGAATGCCTAGGGCTGCCCCGACATGCGCAAGGTGGAGCGAGACCCGCACGACATGAAGCTCATCATCGGTAACAAGAATTATTCCAGTTGGTCGCTACGCGGCTGGCTCGCCGCCAAGCAATCGGGACTGTCTTTCGAAGAGATTACTGTCCCCATCCTTGGCGAGCACTGGGACGCGAACAAACGTGACATGGGCGAAGTGCAGCCCTCGTCCGGCAAGGTTCCGATCCTGTGGGATGGCGATATCGTCGTCTGGGACAGCCTCGCAATTCTTGAATATCTCTCCGACAAGGTCGGGCGCGATCGGTTCTGGCCCAAGGACGATGCGGCGCGTGCCATGGCCCGTTCCATCGTTACCGAAATGCATTCGGGCTACGCTTCCTTGCGCAGCGAAATGCCGATGAACGTGCGTCGCCGCGTTGCGCTTGAAAGCGTCTCCGATACGTGCCGGGAGGAGATCGTGCGCATTCTCGGCCTGTGGGCGGAAGCACGTGCGCGGCATGGATCGGCGGGGCCATATCTGTTCGGTACCTTCGGCGCGGCGGATATCTTCTACGCGCCGGTCGTCTCGCGGTTCGTCACCTACGGCGTCAACGTGCCCGGTTTTGCGCAAAGCTACATGCAGGCGATCTGGGAACATGCGTGGATGGA
>JAZBPE010000164.1:0-3720 GCA_036353345.1 Erythrobacter sp.
ATCAGACGAAACTTTGGAACGGCAGCTTTCAGGTTTGTCCTCGCCTGACTTTATGGCTGCTTTGGGGCGCTTTGCTGACCAGCAGCTCACACTAATAGCGGCCCGGCGGCTTCGGGGCCGTTTGCTGACTGTCCGGTTTAGAGGACCGGGGGTGGTAATGCTGACATTCGGGCGAACCAATGACTGTGTCCTTCGACAAATCGGACATTCGAAGAGAATTCAGAAGTCTTTGGAATCTGCCGTCTATCCATCCATTGTGCCAGACACCGCCATCGCTTTGGCAAGACCCGATGCCGAGTCCAACTTGGATTAGTCAGCAAGGTTGCCAGACAATTTCACAAGTAGGTTTTTGACTGTGGCAAGCTCTGTTGCGGAAATCCCGGTCAGCAGTTGAGTGTATATCGCGTCGGCCTCTAGCCTGAGCGATGGAAGTATCTCGATAGCCTTGGGAAGCAGGTGCAGACTCCAGACCCGGCGATTTCCTTCAATCGACCGCCGCTCGACAAAATGGGCCTTTTCCAGCTGATCGATCACATGACCCACACTCGCGCGTTCAAGATCGAGGTGTCTTGCAAGTTCGGTCTGGGTGAGTCCCGGTGAGCGGTATAGATAGGCAATGGCGCGCCACTGAGTGCGAGACAGGCCGAATTTTGCCGTGGACGCATCAAACACCTTGCGCAGTTTGCGCGGAACTTCCTCGACGAGAAAAACGATCTCGTCGGCCTCGGTCACATAGCTATCTTGGCTGATTTCGTCCGGCATTGGTCTGTGCCTTACGCGACGGGCAGAGGATTGAAAAGACTTTACTGTAAGATATATTACAGTAAGCTGTCGTCATGGCGAAAGAATCGATCAAACTGGCCGGTCAATCCGCCCTTGCCATTTCCGCCAGTGTCGAAGGCGCAAGCGATGAAATGCCGGTCATCCTCGCGCATGGCTGGGGACAAACCCACCGTGCCTGGAAGAGGATTTCGACGCTTCTCGCAAGTCATGGCTTTCACGCGATTGCATTGGACCTGCGAGTTCACGGGAACAGCGAACGGGCATTGATATGAGTATAGCACCCAATCACAACATTGCTCAAAAGATCCCTTCGGCTTTGTTATCGCCGTTCGCAGATGGATTTCCCCTTGGCAAATGCTTAGCCTAATCTGAAGAAGCTTCGCCGCCAACTTCTGTGCTTGTCGGCATCCGTACCCCAACATTTCGTATGGGTCTGAGCCAAGACTACTGGAGAAACCGATGACCATACAGCAGCCCGTTGATCCGGTCCCCGCGGCCACCATGCTCTTGCTTCGCGACACTCCGGAGTTTCAGGTCCTGATGGTCAAACGCCATCACCAGATCGATTTCGCCTCCGGCGCGCTGGTGTTTCCCGGAGGGAAGCCTTCGGTTGGAGATGAAATTGTTGAATGGGCCGATCATTGCAGGGGCTGGGGCACTTTCGACGCTACGCAGCGCACTTTGCGGATCGCCGCGATCCGCGAAGCGTACGAGGAAGCCGGGATCTTGCTGGCTGATCATCGTGACGGCGGCGCGTTTGAAGATACATGTGATCTTGAAAGCCGCAAAGCGGTGGAGCGAGGCGAGCGTGAATTTCTTGACGTCGTTCGCGAGGCCGGTGTGCACTTGCGCCTCGATCAGCTCAGCATATTCGCAAGGTGGATAACGCCCACCTTCATGCACAAGCGCTTCGACACCCATTTCTTCGTCGTTCGCGCGCCCGAACGCCAGATTGCCGCATGCGATGGATACGAAACCGTCGATGCGGAATGGCTTTCGCCGCGCAAGGCGTTAGACATGGAAGCAACTGGCGAGCGAACCATTATCTTTCCTACGCGCTTGAACTTGCTATTGCTGGCCAAAGCCGCAAGCGCAGAAGACTGCGTCGCGCAGGCTGAAGCCCGCGATATCGTAACGGTTCTGCCGGAAATCATTCAGCGAGACGGCAAAAACGTCCTTACGATCCCAGCTGATGCCGGATACGGCCCAGCCCACGAAATCATGGGCTGAGAGCAAGGTGCCAGCGGCGAGGAAACTTTGTCCTTAGTAGCCGGATAGCTGGGCAAAACGGTCCCTGAGGTAGCTCGACGACCCCCAGCTTGCCTCAGAGTCTGATTCAAAATTAACCGGAGTGATTTGATAATCTTGCGCTCCGGCTGACGAGGAGTTGGATCGAGGCGATGAACAGCCACCCGGTTGCTGAGGCGATGCTAGGTCTGATCCGGCACTGGCTACGAGTAATCCTGACACCAGCGAATTTCGCCACGGCAGATTGGCGGGATATGCTCCAGCTTCTGCTTTTCGTCGCCGTATTCGAGCAGGGTCGGGCCGAACATCATCACACCCATTCCGCCGATCGGATTGTAGGCACCGACGTTGGCGAACTCGTGCTCGATGACCCTGGCCTGGCCTATGGTCAGTCCGCCGATGCCATATTCTTTGGGCCAGGTCGGTATACCCCAACCACGCCCGGCCACGGCTTCTCGCCATTTCTTCTGCACAGGGGTCTCGTTGGTCGGACCCTCGAGCCCGGCTAGCAAATTGCCCGTGCCCCTGAGTTCGTCAGGAAAATTGGCGGCGAGGAATTGGCGCACTTCGGTGCGAAATGCGTCTTCGCTCGCCTGGGCATCTGGTTCTAGCTGAGTTGGCACGGAAACCTCCGTGAAAGAGCTGAATTCGTGGTTCCCCAGACGGACTACAAGGCCGCGCTCTGGCTGGTTAGTATTGCTGCGCAGGAACGTGCAAAACTAAACCTTCCATCGCAGCCTCCATTGGGATCTGGCAGGCGAGGCGACTGTATTCGTTGGCCCCTTCTGCAAACTGCAGGAGTTCGGCCTCCGCTTCGCCTTCCTTCAGACGACCAACCGTGTCGATCCAGCCCGGATCGACATGGACATGGCAGGTCGCACAGGCACAGACACCGCCGCAATCGCCATCGATGCCCGGTACATCATTGAAGAGCGCCGCCTCGCGTGCGGTTTCGCCCTCAGCAGTTTCGACTTCCCGCCGCGTTCCATCGCTGGATACGAACGTCACTTTGACCATCATAAACTCCGTATTTCTGCTTCAGCAAATCAGCGCGCGTGCAGCCGCACCGGCAGCTTCGTGATCCCGCGCACAAGGTTTGAGAAAAGGCGCTCGGGCTCGCCGGTCACTTCGACCTTAGCGAACCGCTTGTGAATCTCTTCCCAGATGATCCGCAACTGCAGTTCAGCCAGCCTGTTGCCCATGCAGCGATGGATGCCATAACCGAATGACAGGTGATGGCGCGGATTCTTGCGGTCAATGATGAAGCGGTCGGCCTGTTCGATAACCGTGTCGTCGCGGTTACCCGACAGGTACCACATCACGACCTTGTCGCCCTTCTTGATCTGCTTGCCGCCGATCTCCCAATCCTGAAGCGCGGTGCGGCGCATGTGAGTCAGCGGCGTCTGCCACCGGATGATTTCCGGCACCATGCCGGCGATCAACGAAGGGTCGTCATTCAGTTTGCGATATTCATCGGGGTTCTGATTGAGCGCCAGCACACCTCCGCTTATCGAATTGCGCGTGGTGTCGTTGCCACCCACGATCAGCAGAAGGAGATTGCCCAAAAATTCAAGGAAGGGCATATCCCGTGTCGCCGGGGAATGCGCCATTATGGAAATCAGATCGTTCTTCGGTTCTTCGTTGATGCGCTGCTCCCACAGGCCTTTGAAATACATCGCGCACTCGATG
>JAZBPE010000165.1:0-2332 GCA_036353345.1 Erythrobacter sp.
GACCCGGCCTTTGAGAAGCGGAAGCGGAAAATCCGCGCCGAGTTCCTTTCTGCACAGACGTTCGAGGCAGTCGCGCGTGAATATATCGAGCAGATGATGGTCCAGAATGGCCGCGCCGATGGCACGATCGTCAAGGCCAATTATTTCCTCGACAAGCTTGCGCCTGCCATCGGTAACCGACCCATCCACGAGATCGAGCCGTTCGAAGTCCTGGCTCCTCTGAAACGACTGGAAGCCACTGGTAAGCACGAGACTGCGAAGAAATGCCGTTCGTTCGCAGGCCGTGTGTTTCGCTACGGTGTTGCAACGACCCGTTGCAAATCCGACCCGACCAGCATGCTGAAGGGCGCTCTCGTCACGCCGAGAGCCAAGCACTATGCAGCAATCCTCGAGCCCACCGAGCTAGGCGGGCTGCTGCGGGCAATCGACGACTTCACTGGGTACATGGTGACCAAGTTTGCTTTGCAGATCGCGCCGCATGTGTTCGTACGTCCCGGCGAACTCCGGCACGCCGAATGGCACGAGATCGACCTCGTCGATGGGGTCTGGAAGATCCCTGCCGGTAAAATGAAAGCGCGCCGAGCGCATGCCGTCCCGCTTTCCAAACAGGTTAGAGGCTATCTCACTGACCTGGCCGAGATGCTCGGTCGCGAAGGATATGTTTTCCCATCTGCGCGCAGCTCCAAGCGTCCCATGAGTGAGAACACGCTCAATGCGGCATTCCGTCGCATGGGATATTCGAAGGATGAAGTCACCGCACATGGACTCCGCGCGACGGCATCAACATTCCTGAACGAGTCTGGACTTTGGAATCCGGATGCAATCGAGCGTGCCCTGGCGCATGGCGACAGCAACGTCGTGCGTGGCATCTACCATCGCGGCAAACATTGGGACGAGCGTGTGCGGATGGCTCAATGGTGGAGCGACTACCTCGATGAGCTCCGGACAGGAGGAAAGGTCATTAAGGGCAAGTTTGCGAAGGGTTGATCAGGAGATCGAATTTCGTCTCAGCCAATGCAGGATTGAAGGCTCAAGATCAGACCCATCAGAGACACTGACGCCAGCATGGCGAACTCAATTCTGACGCCCCAGTTTCGAAGCCATTTCCGCATTCTGCCGAGCCTCAGTTCGTGGAGCTTTGGCAACCAAGCTGATCGAAGCGCTCAGCAATTGTTCTCCACGTTGCTATGCCTGCCTCGTCCCCTTCGTTGGATAGTCGCTGGATATGCTGCGCGATATACGCGGGTCCTTCTTCGCCATGGTTCTTTTCGACCCAGAGCGCGACGGCCCACAATTCCTGGTTACGGTTCAGCACCATGGTTCACGTCTCCCGGTCCAGGTCCGCGCCAGCCCTTCGCTGACCAGCTGATCGCCAAGCGAGCGGCCGCCGCGCGTTACGACCCGCAGTTTACGACCGTACTGATCCTCATCTCTGCTCCCGATGGTTCTCAGTTCGAAGGGTCCGCCATTGAGCAGTTCGACAAGGCGATGCGTCGCGCGCATGCCGAGTTGGTATTCATAGTCGCAACGAGGCACGCTGATCTCGGGAGTGTCGATGTCGGCAATGCGGATCTTTACGCCATCAAGCCAGAAAGTATCTCCATCCACGACGCATGTGCGCCGGATGGATCCGCAGATGTCGAATTGTCGTGAACTCGCTTGCTGGAATAATGCCTGAGGCTGCTGATCGTCGTAAGCAAGGCTGGCATCATGGACTGGCCAGTTGAGTGCCAGCATTCCTCCAGCAAATACGATCGCGAATGCTCCCAAACCCAACACGAACTCCTTTCTCAGCTTCCGCCGCTCTTGTGCCTTCAACGCCTTGCGAAGGTCGAACGGCTCACCGGGGGTTTCATTCACTGGCGTTGTCCGTCTTCATTCCGGCACATGATCTCAGACAATAGCCAGAAATCAGGCAGTTTCGTCAATTGTACGTACCAATTGCTTGCCAACGTCCCAATACAGACCGGACATATTGCGGCGTTTCACCATTGTTGGGAATGCCGCGTGATCGGGAGACGGCACCTGGGCCAGCATTGTAAGCAGCCAAGGCCAGGTGGACTGCGTCGAACCGGTCCAACATATCGCGGAGGTACCTGGCGCCACCGTCGATCGATGCAAGAGGGTCATGACGGTTCCGGACGCCCAGTTCTCTCGCCGTGGCCGGCATAAGCTGAGCCAACCCGGCAGCACCGGCTGGACTAACAGCCATCGGATTGAAGCGGGACTCAGCCCAGATAAGAGCACGAAGCAGGTTGGTCGGAAGCCCGTAACGGCGTTCAGCCTCGGCTATCGCCGCCATATACAAGCCTTCCCGGTAGGATACGTTTGC
>JAZBPE010000166.1:0-18163 GCA_036353345.1 Erythrobacter sp.
AGGGATCGCCCCGAGGGCGACCGCGAAGCGGCGGTGGGGGCAACGATTTTGTCGGACCGGAGCAAAGCGCAGGGGAGGCAAAATGGTGGGGCCCCGCCGTCCTTGACGCGCCGGCCCTATGCCCATCACCCTTGGAACTCGGTGAGCCAGCCCCCTCCCCCGCTCCGTTACGTAGTGCAAGGGACGACCCGCGCGATTGGACTTTCCTACAGGCCGCGCCCGGGTGCATGTTGATCGAAGGGAGGATCCACCGAGGGGTGCAGGAAAGGAACCCCGATGCCAACCAAACGAAGCGCTGTCGCAGCACTCCGGAAACTCGAGGCCGACCGGCTGGCACTTGCCGAGCGCCAGAAACAACTTGAGGAGCAAGCCGCCCTTGAACTGGGCCGCATCATCCTGGGAACGGGACTTGAGACCTTCTCGAAGAAGGCGCTCGCAATAGTTGCCGGAGAGCTCGGAAAGCTCGGCGAAGAAGCATCTCTGCGGAGGCTGCTTCCATCGGCTCGCTCATCTTCTCGCACCGACGAGTCATCAGAAGAGTAGGAACAGTAAGAAGGGGCCCTGTCCGGTAGGACAGGACCCCTTCGGGAGGGAGACCGACGGGAGAGTTCAGTCGATCTCGGGAGCGTCGGTGTTGTCGTTGTCGTCACCCGAGCCGTTACCGCGGGAGAGAAAGTCGACCTTGTCGGCGAGGATCTCGGTGCCGTAGCGCGTGACCCCGTCCTTGTCTTCCCACTGGGTGTAGTGGATGTGACCCTGGACGCTGACCAGCTGGCCCTTTGAGCAGTATTGCCCGACGGTCTTGGCAAGGCCGTTGAAGCAGGTCACCCGGTGGAACTCGCTTTCCTTGGCGGTGTAGCCGTTCTCATCCTTATAGGTCTTGCCGTCCTTGTCGCGTGCAGGGCGATCGGTGACGACGGTGATCCCGGTTACATTGGTGCCGCCCTTGGTCTCGCGGGTGTCGGGATCGCGAGCGATGCGGCCGGTGAGGATTGCGATATTGGTCATGGTGTAAGTCCTTCGGTTCCTCAAACCGGAGACCATCTCCGGCTTGCGAACATCCAGACGAAGCAGGACATGGGAGGACTGCACCGCAGGCCTGAAGGGCCGAAGGGAAACCGGTTCATGACGGGTGGTGCGGGCAGGCGCGCGAAGCGCGACCACACGGCCGGAAAGGAACGGGTTGCTGTCCTCAGCTGACCTGGTTCAGGACTGTTCGCGAAGAAAGCCGGATGGGTATCGGGTGCGGGTCTGAAGCTGCCAAGACCCTGCTGCAATCAGCCTGCTCCATCGCCTTCCGATGCCGCCAGTAGATCCATGAAGTTGCGGGCTGCTTCCCGGTCTTCCTCGTTCTCGAACGCCACATCGAGATCGGGGGCGGACCCGAACATGTGCAGGAACGACCACAGTGCAAAGCGCTTGCCCCGGTCCCCCTCAAGGCCAAGATCGACCCGGCAATGCTCGATGCCTGCTGCCAAGGTGTCGGGAGCCACTCGGGAGAAGTCGGTGGTGGCGAAGTAGCGCTGTAGCAGATCGTCAAGTTGCATGGTCTCGGCATAGTCGGGTCGGCGCCGAATGCACATCCATGCAATTCTGATGCAGATGATGAAGGGCCTCTCAGGACCCCGGCGGGGTACCCAAGAGGCCGCGACGATCGACTACGGTGATACGGCGCGCCTTGGCATCGATGACAAGCCGTTCGGTTACACCATTGCCCGGAAAGGCGACGACGTAACGCGGACCCAGCGAAAGCATCTGCTCGTTGCGCTTGAACCCGGCGCGGGCACCAAGCCGACGATCGAGCGAATAGGTCAGCTGCTGGACTTCGCGGCGTTCGGCCCAGCTGGCGGCCAGGCGATCGGCACCCTTGCCGTCGCCGCCATGGACCAGGAAGAGATCGGGAACCGCATCGCGCACCTTGTCCAGCGTCGCCCAGATATTGTCGGCATAAACGCGCGCGTCCTCGGCGCTCTCGAAGGTCTGACGACCACCGGCAAAGACGATTGGAGTTCCTTCCGGGATCAGGGCATGACGCCGGTTCTCGGCACGCGCGCGGAGGAAATCGCGGGCATCGATCACAGCCGAGGTAAGGTGGCGCGAATGGCTCGTGCGCGAGCCGGAAACGGGCTTCCACGAGGAACCGGTCTCGTCGCGATAGAGTGCTGCCGCAGCCTCGCGCATCTGTTCGAAGGCCAGCATGCTGGCTTCGGCAGCCTGCGCGCGCTCGACCTGCTCTTCCAGATTGCTCGAATGCACTTCGGAGCCATCGGCTGATGCGAGGAGGACCCGGATCTCGTCGCTCGCCCGGTCAAGCTGAGCGGACTTCCGGCTGGCGGCACGGTGAAAGAGATTGACCACGCCCCATGCAATGTCCTCGGCATCGGCCTCCAGGGCCGTGTCGGAAAACATCGCGAAAAGATCGGACCAGACTGCAGCGAGGGTGTGCTCGATCGCGTCCTCGCAGGGAAAGTCGGTTTCGTTGAACGGGGCTGGCCTGATGGTGAGGCCTGAAAGGTCGAGGCCGCTCAATTGCTCGATGAAGCTGTCGTACATGGGGTGTCTCCTGATCGCGGGGACAAGGAGAGGAGGCACCATTGCCTCGATCCTGTCCGCCGGAGCCCGATCAGGGCCGGTAAAAGGGGCGAGACGCACCGCGCAGCGGGAAACCTGCGGCCCTAGGCTGGCGCGGGTAACACGGGCCGACGGGCCGCAGGTTGCGGCGCGCCCCGACCGGCCCAAGGGCCTCTCCCGGCGGAGAGGGACGAGGCAGGATCAGGACCCGGTGTCGCAGTTGGATCGGGAGCGCTCGAAGATCGCTTCGCCATTCGAGAACCGCCCGACCAGGCGCAGTTCACCGAACAGGTCGATGAACCTTCCCGACACTTGGCCAAGCCAGTGCCGTGCCCTCGCCGCTCGTGGGTTGTAGAAATCGGCTTCCCAATAGTGATCGTCATCGCGCTCGGCGAGCCAGATCGCGGCGAGCCCGCAATAGGTCGATATGCCGCAATCGGCGAAGGCGTTGCGCAGAAGGATCCGATCCTCGCGGCCGCGCCATCCCTCGAAGCGCTCGAATGAAGGAAAGGTCGCCTTTGTGGTATCGATGACCTCGTCGACGAGGCACTCGTAGGCCCAGTCGAGATCGTCGTCTTCGCCGTCATCAAGCAGGCGAAAGGCAACCACGGAGCCGGTTGGATAGCTGACGGAACGTCCCATCCCATCGCTCCTCAGGCTGCATCAGCGAGATCAATGTCGGGCTCGCTTTCACAGGATTGGTGACCCCCAAGATCAAGCAACAGGTTGGCCGCTTCCTCAGCCTTGGCCGCAGCGGTGAGGATCGCGCGCTCGTCCGATTTGAGGATCTTGAGCCAGGACGCGATGTAGCTGGCGTGATGGTCGAGGTGGGCAACCGGTAGACCCAGTTCAGCGCCAAGGATTGCCGAAGACAGTTCGGCTATCAGTTCTTCGGCGGCATAGGCATCGCTGCCGAAGCGGTTCTTGAGATCGCGGTCGAGCCGCGAGGAATGCCCCGTCCAGTGCGACAGCTCATGCGCGAGCGTCGCGTAGTAGTGGTCATAGGCTTCGAACAACTCGGCTGGCGGCATGGTAACCCGGTCGCGCTGCGGTTCGTAGTAAGCCTGGGCACCATGGTGGCGCAGGTCTGCGCCAATATGGGCAAAGAAGGCATCGAGCCGGTCTTCGCGTCCTTCGGGATCAAGCGCAGCAATGAATGGCTTGGGATGATAGAACTCGGGGAGGCCATCGCACTGGTCAGCGTTGAACACGGCGTAGGCCTTAAGCACGCGCCGGTTTTCGGTGTCTGCTTCGCCTTCGGCGTTCTCGACCTCTTTGGTGTAGCTCTTGTAGAAGATCGCGATGGTCGATTTCTCACCCTTGCGGACCTGTCCGCCGAGTGCCTGGCACTGGCGGTACGTCATCCAGTAAGGCGAGGCATAGCCACAACTATCGGCCACCATCCACAGCCAAAAGGTGTTCATGCCACGATAGGGGGTTCCGCAGGAACGCAAGGGTCGCGAGACTGGCACTCCGCGCCATGGCTTGACCCAAGGTTTCGTGCCTTGCTCGAGCTTCTCGATAATTGCGGCGGTGATGCGCTGCGCAGGTGAAGCAGAGGCAGTGCGGCGGGACTTGGTCATGGGAGATCTCCTGATCGCCGGGACGGACATACCCCGGCTCAGGAAGACCAAGCTCCCTCCTCTCTCCTTCAATGATGACCGTTATGCGCCCCAATTTCGGCCATAGAAGACAATGCGCCAACCGCCTGAAAGCTGACATTCGATTGTTGCCAGATGCTGATTAGGTCTTCTGACTGGGTCAGCCTCTCTGATTTGCGAATCCTTTAGGGCTACTACATCGTAGAGGCCGGCTCCTCACCCGTACGGCCTCCCATCGGTCGTTAGATTGGGGGATCCTCCGCAATCAGCGTTCGAAATTCATCTATGCGTCGAAAAGGGATCACTCTCGGATTGGGTGTTACAACAGGAAAGCGGCTCAAGAGGAAGTGCCGCACTTTCGACAAACCAAGCCGTTCCTTAAGCAGGTGTTCTCGAGCTTCCTCTTTGGCCAATGCCTTGCCGTAGTATCGATCAAGCCTGCGGTTGTAATTCGCGAAACGAACGGGATCGGTCTCAATTCGGTTGATGTCGATGAGGTTGTTCTTGCACTGTATGTTGTAGATGACCTGATCTAGCGTCGCGACTACATCGAGCTCTTTTCGGTTGATGCGCTTCACGTCGGTAACCGCAAACCCCTGTTTAGCGAGCGCGGCCTTCACATTGTCTTCGAAGATAAAGCCCGACCGGATTTGAAAGCGCCGCTGGCGGTTGAGACAGGCAGTCTTCCAATAATACAGGAATCGGCTGAGAAGGGTCACCGTCGAGATATGGACGCCGTCTAACCTAATGAACGGCGCGATCGCATTGGTGCAGGCAACGTAGTCCGCATCGTGATGCTCCAAGTGTCGGCGTAAGGCCCCGGGGAGCTCAGCCTCATCGGCGAGTTCAGTAAGACGGTCGGCCGGTAGTTTGATCAGATAGTCATCCTCACAGCAGGCCAGGCACGCTTGGACGAAATGCGCCATGGGGCCAAAATCAGTCTCCATAAGCGCAAATTCGGCATAGGCCGCCTCCATCAAACGGATATCATTGCGTAGTTCGGCAGCAGAAAAGATTAGGCGGCGATCGACCGGCTCTAGGGTGGCCATGATTTGCGCGCGTGCTATGCCGGGCTGCACGTCCAAAATCCCCGCACGCTCAGGTTCCAGAAACATGCTTTCGAGCAACTCGTACTCGTAATTGGCTGTGAAGCCGTTCGCACTCACGTTAAGTGCGAAATCGGGGAAAATTCGAGCCAACATTTGTTTTTGATGTAGGCCGGTAATCGTTGCACCGCTGTGTTCGACCAGAGGCAGAATAAAATTCAGCGTATCTATTCGCCCCATCTCTCGCGAGCCGCGACAGGCTAGCGGCATGGCGTAGAGCATCGCGACGAGATGGCGCCGGCGGGATTGAAAATATCCGATCGCGTGTGCGATGGTCTGAAATCCGGAGGCAGCTTCGAACAGGCCGTGGGCACGAAAGGCTGCACCGATCGCGCTTGCCTGTATTACAGTGAGAAGAAAACGCTCGGCGAGACGCTCGCCAAATTGATCAATCAAGGCGCTTCGTATCGACGCCAGCGCGGTCGGGTCGAGATCGTCGAGACGAAAGGTTACGATAGCCTGTTCGAGAGCGTCGTCCTCAAGGCCGAAGAGCGGCAGATTGATAAACTCTTCGATCGCGCGGATCGTATCGAGCCAAGCATATACGCTGCTTTGGGCCCGGAAGGGCGCAAGCGCTTGGGCGATACCGCCACTGTGCGCTGCGATTTGCTGCTGAATAAGGGTTTCGGCTGCGGGGCCGGTGATCTGGTGCATGCTGCTAGCTGTTGCCGGCCTTGCAGTCGGTAGCTGTCGCCCCTTTTTTTGATCCGTCAGAGGGCTTGTTTTGCTTGGTGCGCCGTCGTGTTTTCGGCTTGGTCAATTTGGGCAATAGCGCGCTTTGCCAGTCGATCCTCCTGCGCTGCGAGAAATCGGATTCGAGGGCGACGACGGCGGGAAGGCCCGGATGGGTTTCCACCGCACGGCCGATCCAATCCAGCGCTGCATCAAAGTCTCGCTGTTTGCGGCAGCGCTCCGCCAGCGCGAAGCACATCGCCGCGTCGAGCAGTTTCGGGGCGTGCAATCCGCCTGGCTTGGAACGCTGTTCGAAATAGCGCTCAAGCGTCTCCTTGTGGGTCTCGAGAGGCCATGCGTCGAGGGAACCGAATAGGGTCCGCATTACCAGTGCTTCGCTACTTGGTTCGCCGATCTTAGCGGAATGCTGTTGCAACAGGGCATCAAGCCTCTCGGATCGATCATCCTTTGACATCAGAGCCGCAAACAGGGTGTAAAGCGTGAGCAGTGTCGTCCGGTTGGCTGCGCCACTCGACTTCGCCAGTCGTTCGATGTCCGGGTAAATCGGCCTCAGGTCGGTAATCGTGGCCTTTTGTTTACCCGCCAGAAGTGGCACGATCTGGCTTAAATGACCTTCCAAGCGTTGCCGCGCATCTTTTGCCTTTCGCAACGGCCTACCGACCCAAAGTTCGGGCGCGAGTGGCGCCATCACCACGCCTGATTGTTCCATCATATAATCGTATGGCTCGTGCTCGACCTTGTTGCCCGCGGCGACAAACGCCGAGATCACGTGGTGCGTCAGCCGAATAAGGCCTTCGAAGCTGAGCACGGGGCGGCGATCGACTTCGGCCACTTCGCGATGACCCTGCGCGAGGGTAAGGGCATCAGGCAGTTCGCGTAGGTTATGCACATAGCGCGAGCGAAGCGCGTAGGCTTGCCTCAGCGCTTCCTCTAGTTCGTGCCGAGCAATGGCCGCGCCCGGTACGAGCCCGGAGGCCCTGAAATAGTCGCCGCCGACATGATTCAGAACGAATGCCCGGTAACGGCGCGCCAAGGAAGCATGCTCGGTGGATCGGATCGCCTCGCGAACGCCATCACGAGTGCGTGCAGAGGCTTTCGCCAGCGCCTTGTCGACCGGACCGCGCTTGCGCTCATCGACATCGTGCCAGTGCGTTGAATATCCGTCGAATTCCTGCGCGAGCGATTCAACCGCTGAAACGAAGAGCGTATAGGCGAGTGCCAAGTCGTCCCGCATGCGATGGAGGCCAGTGACGAAGGTGCGGATAGCGCGCATCGCCGCCAAGAAACTCTTACGATCCAGTGCGATCAGCTGGTCGACAAACGCAGAGAAGAGGGCGATCTCGTCATCGCGAAGCGGCAGGCGCTCATCGAAATAGCGCAGCGCGAATTTGCTTGGCGGGTCGTAGGATGCGAACCCAGGCCCTTTGGAGGTCAGTCGTTCGACTACCGCGGCGTCGGGGGACACGATTGCCCGCAGGCCAAAGCTGGCGAGGGCGGAGAAATCGGTGAGAAAGGGCGCGATCGTGTGCGAGATCAGTATTCCCGGCCCGGCCTCGGCCGCCTCAATCCTTTCCTCGATCTCGTAAACGATGGCCCGGTTTCCGCGAATGCCGTCGGTTTCTCGGAGGGTTCCTGCGACGGTCGGGACATCCTTCCCGTAGCAGAGGTCCAAATTGGAGTAGAGCACGCCGCGCAGTTGATTCGTCCGCCCAACACCGCGCGTATAGAGCTTACCGCTATTGATCTGCAGCATCGCTTGGAGCCCTCTCGTCGGAGGAGGTCTTGCGGCGGGCGCGGCCTCTGGGCCAGGCTTGACGGCGCGGACATCCCGCCGCTTCGATCGCCGTCAGTCGATCACCAAATTCGCCGCGCTCATAGTGGCCAAGGTTTGCAATGGCCGCGCGAACCGGCTTGGGCACCGCGTATAAGACCTCGAGGGGCTGGTCCGGGCAGACAATCAGCGCGAGCATCTGGTGTCGAAAGTGATCATCCTTGGGATCCTTCTCGATATACCGACGCACCTTGATCAGCAGGAGGAGCGCCTGCTGCTCAGCATCGAGCAGCAGCTTTAAAGCATCCCATTTGACCGCAAGCCTGGTACCGCCTCGCTCGGTCGCATGGCGGCCATGCCCCCTGCGGGTTCCCCACGCGTCGGCGCGGAAAGTCCATTGATCGGCAGGATCTACCCATAGGCGCTCGAACGCATCGGCTTTCCGCAAGGACATCTTTTCGAAGGTTTGCGCGGAGGGCCGCACGCGCTGAAGCGCTGTCTTGAAGCCAAAGGGGTCGCGTTCGTCGAGTTTTGTATACGCATGGTCATCGCTGCTGAGCCAGCGCGTGAGCAACTGCTTTTCGCGATTGTCGCGGCGGTCGAAACCATCATCTTCTTCAACAGGCAAGTAGGCGAAGAAGGGATCGGCCGAATAGACGGCATGAGCGACAGTGCGGGCCATGTCGCGCTGAACAAGCTGGGATCCAATGGTGACGTCGAGACCATCGATCGATTCCCAGCTGCCACTAATGAGGAAACTGCTTGGTAGATTCAGCGAATCATCGAAGCCAGCGAGCGGCAAGAGATCCAACGGATGGGAAGGCACCGAGCCTGTCTCGCTGGCGCCCAACATATACGGAATGACCGATCGCGCGTCTTCCAGCGGGAACAAATCGGTTCCGTCCGCCAACCACAGCCCATCGCTTCGCGACAAAGTTTTTTCGGCAAGCCAGCTCTTCCAAGGCGTTTCTTGCCAGCTATCGCCGATGATGGGCTTATCCGCGGCGAACTGTCCTGCGGTGAGCATAAGCGCGTGCCAGGCGAGATAACCACCATAGCGGTCAATATCGGGAAATGACGTCGAACCATAACTGCGATCGTCTTCCGATGACCAGCGAGGCCGAGGGCAATCGTACATGGTCTGGACCTCGGCATCGTAACGCCGAATCCAGTTCGTCGCTGTATCTTGTACGTCCCATTTGGGGAGGCCGAACAATCTGCCCAGCGGATCGATCTGGTATTTGTCGAAATCATAATCGAAGCGGAACGGGGATGGATGTTCGGGCCGATCGGCCGGCCGCATGTCGTAAAAGCCGGGCCGGTGGCCGGATCGTGATACGCGCGGCATTGCAGGTACGTTCAGTGTCTCAAGCCAGACAAGATAGGTATCCGGCTCCGGAATCGATCCGCTTAATGCAAGCGCGCGCAACGCCAAGATGGAGAAATGGCGACAGAGCGCGTGCGGGAAGCTTTCGCTCGTCGCGATGGCCTCAAGCGCGTTTCGATAAGGTAGAACCGTTGCGGGCGCATCGCTTGCCAAACGGGCGATGGCGATGAGCAGCCAGAGGCGCGCATGCAAATGAAAGAAAGGAAGCGTTTGATCTTGGAATGCGCCGGCGCCGGTGCGATCGATCCCTGCAACAAGCGCGTCAAGGAAGTGCGTCTCGCCCAGCGCCACCAACCGCCGAATGCTGTGCGCCGCTCGCCACCTACTTGCCGCATCGGGCGCTCCGAGGCGCATCCATAGAAGGTCTGCGACGATCGTGTCTTCCTCGTCGGTCGTCGAGAAGGTGCGCGTCCACGGTCCATCCCCGATCGTATCGGGCAGTGACTGCGTTGAATGTTCGGCATAGCGGCCCAAGGCGTCACTGATCGACGAGGCGCTTGCAGTTCTTGCTAGCTCGATCGCGCAAGCCATCCAGAAATCGCTGGAAACCTCAAGATTTTGGCCTGGTGTTGCCTTGAGCACAGCGGCGACAAGGCCTTCGCGCGCGCCACCTGCCAACCGTGCGACGCGGGACAAGGGGCGGCGCCAGCTATCCCCAGACCGAACAACTGCCCCAAGATCCCGCAGTGCAATGCCAAGGGCTGCTTCCTCCAGTTGCCCGTCAAGGGCTCGTGATTGGCCTGCCCATTGCTCCTGCGCCTCCTCCAGAAACGACAGCTTGTCGGCGAACGAGAGCTGTAGATCCTCGACGACGGCCGAGAGCAATGCTGTTCTCGGACCGGGTTCGGTGACGTCCGCCACGAATCCGCTGAGAATAAAACCGTCGGTCGGTCGATATCCCTCAAAAGCCGCGGCACCTTGCTCGATCGCTGCCCGCAATTCGTCTCCAGTGATGGCCGACGCCTTGCGAAGTGCATCGGGCACGATGGGCTTCGGCCGCGCTGTGGGAGCCGTTTCGGCTTTAGTGCCCCGTGTCCTGTCCGCGTGCAGCGACTCGATGCGCGTTCTGGCGGCTGCCTGCTCTGAAAGTTCGTCTTGGAACAATCTTTTCAAGCCGTTCACCGTCTCGCGGTGAGGCTGGGCGGCGTCCTCGCGATCTAGGTCGACGACGATCATGTCCGCGAATACTTCGCGCAGGTGCCCGGGAAGGCGGACCATGATGGGTCTGGCCACCTCCGGGGGAAACCAGTTCCAGGTCGATTCAAAAGCGGCGAGCCCGAAGAGCCCTGCAGCGAGCGTTGGGCGTAGACGATCGCGTTCGACGAGTGCCTTCAACATCGGCGCCAGCGTCCATCCGAGGCCGACCTTGTCCCGGTCCGAGAGGCGGGCAATCGCTGCCAGTCCGCCAGTTGATCCAATGGCAGACATCGCCTTTGCGAAGTTGCGCCAATCGAGCGCTTCTATTTCGTCGGGAAAATTGAGTTCGCACAAACGTACAAATTGGTGGACCGCAGCTGCCGGCAACGGCTCGCCGGAATATTGCGCAGCGAAGGTGATGAAGTCGCCGATCCGTTCCTGATCATCCGACCCGACCGCATCTGCGAGTTCCAGTCCGATGCGAAAATAGGGCCGTGCCTCGTCGGGCGATATCGGGAGGAGCGCGCGCGCAAGCATGCCGTAGGATTGGATCTGCTCGCTGACATCGGAGTTTGCGGCAATCACTCGCTCCGCTTGGCGGGCAAGCCGCAAGGCCGCCGCTTGAGTTTCCTTTCCACGGGCGAGCAACGCTGTATATCGCAGCCAATCCGATACGAGCTGGGATCCGGATTCCTCAAGGAAGGCGGCCAGGGCTTCGCCGCTGGCTTGATCGAGCGGAGCGCGGCATTGCGCAGCCCATCGGAGCACATCGAGACAAAGATGTCTAAGAAAGCGATCCTGATCGCGATAGGGATAGTTCGATGCAGATGTTATCGCGTTCTCTGCGCGCGCCAACGCAGCGGCGATCGCTGGCCCGGGTCTGTCCGTGGTCAGAATTGCTGCGACATCGTCGACCAAGGACGTGAGCGGCGCCAGACGGTGGGAGAGAAGGCGTTCCCAGCGCCTCGCTTCGTCGCTGCCCGGCAGCTTCCTTTTCCGTTTCGCGCGATCGTTCTGGGCTTTTGTGAGGACGGCACGCAAATGGCGTTCGAAGGCGGCTGGTCCGCGTCGACGGATCGAGAGCGGTGCCAGCGCGCGCATCTCCTCTGGCACAATATCCGTAATCGCTGTCGATCGCCGCCGGGCTGCGGCAGCAATCGCAGCGCGCTTAAGGTGTCGCGAGACACTGCCGCCGCTCAGAGGCCAGGGATCGTCGATCTCATAGGTGCGTAGATCTGGAGCTGGCGCATGCAAAACAATTGCTTGTGCTTCGCGCACCAGTCCCATGCCGATCGCCTGCCCACCGGCCGTGAGGAGCGCGTCGGACAGGCGGTCCTCGCGTCGATAGTCGAAATAGCTGCCTGGTTCGAATGGCTCCGGTTCGAGCGTTGCCAGGCGCGTGAGCAACCGGCATCTTGTATCGGGCGTGACTTCAATCCGCTCCAAGATCGCAGCGATTACGACCGGGGATTGAGTTCTGCACTTCGCCATTGCTGCAATCATCTTGTCGGCAGGCGCGCTCGCATCTTTCGCTTTTTCCAGCCGGTCGACAAACGCCAACATGTCGGCGGCAATTTTGAACGCATAGATATCGTTCAAGCCGGACAACCAGCGGTCGACCCTGACGGCCTTTCCGAGCAGCAGCTGGACGAATATCGCTTCGGCTTCGAGCAGGGCCAGATCCTTATGCCCCTTCGATCTGCCTTCGCGCCGCTCGCGGAGGGACCAATTCAACCAGGTCAGAGCGCGATCGGATTCCAAGGACGCGCTGTGCATGTCTCCTGAGAAGGCGTCCAGCACGGCCAACGCGGAATGCCGGACACCTGGCCAGCCGGATCGGTCGTCTCGAAAGCGCCGCATGGCTTCGGGGTCCTCACTGAGAGCGACGAGATCTGGATGAGCGCGCAGATAGGCATCGCTGCGTTCGGAGGCGCTGGCAATGCGGGACGCTTCCACTGTGATCCGCGTCAAATCGTCAATTCGCCCGCCACGTGCGCACGCAGAGGCTGCCGCCTCGAGGCGAGCCAGCCGTATCGCGCGATGGGCCACTCGGCCGAGATCGGGGTTCGAGAGCGGATCGAATGCCAGCGTGACCAGAGTATCGATCTCGCCGACCTCCACCAAAATTCCAGGGAGTGCGCGCGCGGTGTAGATAGAACGGTCCTGCCTGGCTAGGAGACGCGCCACCAGATCGCTGCGTGCCACCGTGTCGGCCCCAATCATCTCGACGACCAAGGTTTCAGTCGGCTCATCTCGAAAGATCAGTCCGGTGGGTGTTGCTTCGATGAGAGGAAAGAGGTCCGCGACGAAGCTTTGCACGTCACCGGCGTCCAATCCCAACGCCGCGGCGAGTTCTTCGATTGGCACGGGCGGGGGCAACATCGCCATGCCCGCGAGCAGGCCGCGCACTTCAGCTTGCGTGGCACCACGGGCAATCGCCTGCTCTTGGGCGTCGTCGATCTGTTCACGTAGAAGCCCTTCGAGTGTCTCACCCTCGCCACCTGGCCGCTCGATATCGAACGGCTCGCCGCGGCTCAGAAGATTGTCGAGCAAGCGCGGGTTGCCGGCCGATCGGCGCTGCAGGACAGTGATGTCGTTCTCGCTTGCGGTCGGAAATCTTGCTCGAACGAGACGTTCCGTTTCGTCGCGAGTGAAGATGGGGATCTCAAATTCGCGGCACCGTGCGTCGCTCTGTGCAAGATGGCGGCGATGACTACGGCACGATGCGACGACACGTATGCCGTCCAGAGGCGCTACGTTCAAACTCTGTAATAGGATTTGCGCGAAGGATTGGGTTCCCGTCCGCTCGGCCTGCATGCCGCAATGATCGATCGCATCGAGGATAAGAACGACGTGGGCGTCCGGCTTGAACGCCCGCAGCGCTTGCACGCTTGCACTAAGTCGGTCGCGAAGCGCGCCGATATTGTCTTCAAGGTGGCTGGCTGAAAGCTGGATATCGCACAGACCATCGGCCGCCAGCAGATTGGCGAGATGGGGCAGTGACTTGCGCGGCAAATGGCGGCCATCGGACGGCTCCCGCCACCTGCCCGCGCCGAATCCGTCGAAAAGCAGGACGCAATGCTGGTCGTCCAACTCGCGCGCAAGCGCTTGCATTAAGACCGTTTTGCCAACGCCTCCTGCAGCATGAACCAACAAGGCAGGCGTATCGGCGAACAGCGCCGCAACGAGGTCCTTCAGGACCGGGCGCGATATCGGCGTTTCGATGGCGGGGAAGGCCGCCTCTACCGGATAGAGATCGCGTTCATAGGCGACGTCGAGCGCTCCGAGGACGTCGACCCGGCCGATGACGTTGTCATCTTGTCCTCGCATGCCGGCGCGATCGCGCACCAGCCTGCGCAAATTTGCCAGGCGAGCATGGCTCAGATTGTCAGTCGCCCCTGACCAGGACGCGAGTACCTTCAGATTGCCATGTTCGGTCGCGTCGAGCGCTTCGCCGGTTCCTATAAGGCTGAGTTTTCGGGTAAACTCCTGCAGAGCTTCGCCGTCCAGGCCAATCGCTTCCCGAAGTTGTTGTGCATGCCGTGCGACCCGCCCTTCCGCCGCAGTACCGGACCGCAACGCCTCGAGGGCAGTCATCGTATCTCGATCGATAGGGCGATTGGTGATCAGCGCAAATTTCGCAAGCTCGGGTTCGGCCGGTCGGATTGTTTCGATGTCGTTGTTGGCTCCGACAAACTTACTCAGGGTCTTGGACATTTCAGCAGCCCGCATTGGCTCATGCGCCGAGCTGACGGAGTACTTAAATTGCAGGGTTTCGATTTTGGTGGCTGATAGGATCCGCGATCCGCCGCGATACCGAGTGAGGTCCGCGATTTCATGGGCAGTCTGCGAAACATCCTCAGCTTCTTCGTGGGAATAGCCCTCAATAGCGACTGCACTGAGATCGGTGTCAGGGGGAAGCAACTCGAGACAAAGGCGCGCTGCCCAAGCCTCGTGGAATTGGTGCCCATCCCGGGATGCCCGTACTACGTCTATTTTCTCTCGGTGTCCGCTCATAAGGTTCTCAAGAGCCCTTTAGAACGAAGTTAGAACAGCTGTGGATAATGAACAAGTCAAAGGCCGGCCTTGCTGGAGAAGTCAAAGGGATAATTGGGGGGCTCGAAGTTCCTTGCTCCGGAACCTTCTTGGTGCAAGCAACGATAAGATGGCATATGATTGGAACTATCGAATTCCGGCACGTTGGTTCTTTCTGGTGCATGAACTACCCGTGGCAGACGCAGGTCGAATCTGCCATCCTTCAAATATGACCTCGGATGATCCATTTGGCCGACGACCCTATTCGGTTGTCGAGGAATTTTATCGCCGCGAAAAGCAGCGAAGCGATCTGATTAAACAGGCGCTTCGCCCGACCTATACGCTCCAACAGAAAATGAACGCGCACAAACCGCATCTGGCCTTGATGTCCGAAATGCAAAACGCAGGCATATTTGGTGCCGCAGATCAGGCACGAAAGCTCCATGCTGAAGAATTCAGGTCGCTCAACCTATTGATGTCCTCTCAAAGACTTTCGGGCGTCACCCAAGCTGCGATGGCATTGAGCCAGCACAATGACGGGCTGCTATCCAACATCCGAAACCTGTCGCGATCCTTTGACGCAGGCATCCTTGCGACGGCGAAGGCGCTGCAAGGCAATAATTCTGTCCTAGCTGCCGCAATGGCAGCTTCCAAATGGCAGGATCAGTGGAAGTCGTTGGCGGAACAGCTTTCACCTGGACTGCTAGCTCTGCGCGCGACTGCCGAACGAGCAATGATGCTCGATGTGGCAACGCTCCGCGCAACAGCTGAGCATTTGCATGATTCAGCGGCGTACATCGCAGCCCATCAAGCAATCGAAGCCCAAGAGTTGGCGGAAGCACTCACTCACGCGGAAACGCCGGACGAAAGTGCAAAGCTCTTTGTAGCATTCGTCGCCGCGATTGCGGCAATCTTCAAAGCTCTGGGAGACAACACGGTCGATGAGTTGCGGCGTCAAGGATTGCTTGGATTGCTGGTGATCGCAATGACAATCATGGCGCTGCCGCAGCTTCAACCCGACCCTGGCATGACCGCCGAAGAACAGCAGGCATATTCAGAGCTTCAGGAAAAGGTCGATGATTTACAAGACAGCCTGCGGGAGCTTATCGAAGCGGAAGGAGAACTGAGCGAGGAATATGTGGCTTCGCTTCCAAGAGGCGAACTGGCCCGCAAAGCTAACATTCGCTCTGGTCCATCAGGTTCAGCGGTCCGCATTTTGGTTGCCGATGCGGGAACGGCGATTGCCGTTGTGAAGCGCGATAAGCGATGGAGACTTGTCGTCTATCGAGACCCTCTGACCGATCAACTCGCGCAGGGTTGGGTTTATGAGACGCTGGTTGTCATGATGGGCGATGATCAGTTTTAAGAGATGCGGCAGGTTCATGTGAGAATGTTGAGGCAACGCTGCGTCGTCCCAATGCTTAAAGCGTGAAAGTCTCACCGGCGGGAGCGGAGGGGAATATTAGATGGTCAGCTTCAGCAACTTCCAGCGGCTCGATCCAGTCGCGCGGGATGTCGCGATCGAATTGCTCGCGAAGGCGCAAGGGCAGCCGCCCTCGCTAATGGCATTCATGTACCGGTGGATGGCCTTCAACGGCTGGATGTCTGCGGTGACCCTGAAGGACACTGACCGGGGGATGATCGATGCGTTCGTGGCTGCTCCGCGGCTAGTCGACGCCTTCGATCAGCTGATGGCCGGCGATCCCGATTTTCGGCAGATGGTAACCGAGTTCACCGCCTTGTGGCCCGTGCTCAACGTGCGCAGCGTGCGGGCTAAGCTCGGCTACGACGCGTTTCGCCAGCACGATCGCGCCGCGCTGCTGGCGCTCTGTGCGGCGGCGAATGTTAAGCAACAGCCCGCCGGCTGGGTCGCCGAAGGCCGTCCAAGCTGGGAGCAGCTACTGCGGACCATCTATCAGGTGCGTTGCAATCTCTTCCACGGCGAGAAGTCGCCCCAGAGCCTCCGCGACCGTGATCTCGTGCTTGCCTCGGATCATATCCTGGCGCGCTTCATCGCGGCAACGGGATGCTTCGACTGGCACGATCTTTGAGCAAGCTCGCGCTCTGGGCAGCCGACAAGACGGTGGCGCTAACTGGCCAGCGCCGCCATCTCCACAAGGGCGCCATGGTGGCCCCGGCCTTCACTGCGCCACTGCTGGCACCGCAGATCCAATTCGGGCCAACTGCCTTGGCCGCTGCGATCGCGCGCACCGCGACTCTTCGCAACGCGCCACCGGCCTTGCTCGCGCACATGAAGGACAGCGCGCTGAGCGAAGCGCAGATTCTGCTCGCCGACGGACCCGGTTTCGAACTGTCGGACCTGCTGTCAGACCTAGCAGACAGCGAGCGCACCCATTTCGCCTCGCGGGTCGGCGCAGGCATCACCGATCTCTATATGAACGCGTTGGGCTATGGCTGGCGCGACAATGCGGCCTGCCTGTCGTCATCGCTCGAGCCTCATGCCGATTTCCTCTATCATGGCGGCGCCGCGCTCGGTCACGGCATCGTGCTGGCCGAGGCGCGCGGCTCGTTCGCCGCGAAGGCCAGCGACGCCAAGATGGCGGCGGAGGCGCAGCGTAAATATCTGCGTCAGGTCCGACCCTATATCGGTGCGGCCTCACCCCACGGCCAGGTCATCCACGGCTACTCGATCGCGTTCGGTGCACGTCCGGGGATCGCCGGGGCCTTCCTACGGCTGTCGCAGACATTGCGCCCCAAGGCCAAGCCCACCGAGCCCCCCGTGCCGGCCCCGGCGCCGGGAGCGTCGAACCCTGTGCCGGCAGCGATGGCGCTGGCGACGTACCGCTCGAGCTTCATTCTCATGGATACGCTGCCGGTCGCCGGCTGGATCGACTGGCTCAGTGGCGACCACGATTTGCCGGAAGACGCGGAACCTGTGACCTTCTTCAGGTTCGATTATGCGGGCCGGTCATTTCTTGCCTCGACCGACGCGCTGGCACCGTATCGATCTCCCTATCTTTGGTTCGACGAGCTCCATGACCATCCGTTCAGGCGTCACCGCTGGGAGCGGCGCTGGGCGAGCGGCCCGCCGCCGTTCTATATGTTCGCCATCGAGGAGAAAGCAGGCACCGCGTTTCTCGACGCATTGACCGGCATGATACGCTTCGGCCCTCGTGAACGGCCCGAAACCCTGGAATTGCCGGTGAACGATCTTGCGGGCTTTGCCGCTGGCGGCGCGGAACCGGTCCGACGACGCGCGGGCGAGGATTACGACTATGCACTGTTCCGCGACGGTCTCGCCTTGCTGGCGGGGCCACCGCCGGGGAAGCTGACGGGTATTCAAACTTGGCATCCGAAAGAAGGATTAACCTGAGGATTGCGCGAGGCACGGAGCGCAGCTGGCCGTAGTTTTGTCATTCAACGAGTGAAGTAAGTCAGGCTCGGCTCGTCGACCAGCGATAGAAGTTCATCCCCGGCAAGTTTGAGTCGTCATTCGTCCTAGCAAGAAACTTGCGGCCGCATTCTCCAGTGTCTCGTCGCAAAGCCGCCTTTCCGCTTTCGGCCCAAAATTTGACATGGAAAAGGCGGCCCGTCCCGAAAGGGACGGACCGCCCGCCGAGTGACCTGGACCTGTCAGGAGGGGTCAGGCAGCCTGCTCGGCAATCTCGTAAGTCGCGTCGTCGCTGACCGGTTTATCGAGTGCGGCGACAACCGGTTCGACTTCCTGGGCATTGGCGAAGCGCATGATCGTCGGAACCCAAGCCTGCGCCCGTTCCTTGACCTGGGGCTCGCCAATGAAGTTGCCCGAGAAGATGCGCTCGGCTGCGCTCGCCAGTTCGGTTTTCTTGGAGGCTGCATAGCGACTGACCAGTTCGGGACCGCCGGCGGCATCGAGCGCTTC
>JAZBPE010000167.1:0-10230 GCA_036353345.1 Erythrobacter sp.
CCGGCTTCCCTATCCCCGCCAGCTCGAAGCCATGCTGACCTTTCAAGAGGCTCAGGATCTTGGACGTGCAATGAAAGGACGCAGGCAGACAGCGATCTGTGTCTTCGACCCGCCACACACGGGAAAGACCACCGCGGCTGAAACCTTCGTGGACGTGGCTAACGAAGGGGCCGAGGAAGGAATTCGGCCGGTCGTCTTCATGAGTTTCGGCAGTGGTGGCGGGCCGAGCGACATGTATCGCGCGATCCTGAAAATCCTCGGCGAAGGCTTCCCGGCGACAAAGGACCTCGAAATCCTCCGTGATCGCGCCTGCGAGGCGATGCGGCATGCCCGCACAGATCTCCTCATGATCGATGAAGCGCACGAGGGAGGCAAGGGATCGGCCTACGGCCCGCGCCTCACGGCGGAGCTCAAGACGCTGCTTAATGGCGGACACGTGGGGATCGTCCTGCTCGGGACCGAAAAGGCAGAAGAGATGATCAGCAAGGACCAAGAGTTCCTCATGCGGACCATGGCACCGTGTCGCCTCGGGGCACTCGACTGGGCAGTCGACGAAGACAGGGATCTCTGGATCGGATTCCTGTCAAAGCTCGATGAAGAGATGATCCGGATCGGCATCGTTGCCGAACCGACCGGCCTCGCCGATGAGGAACTGGCGTTGGCTCTCTGGCAGGCATGCGACGGGATCATCGGCCAGCTCATGAGCGTGGTGAGACAGGCGCTGCGCATCTCGATCCACGACGACCGCGATTTCATCTCTGTCGACGATCTCCTAGTCGCAGTCGATGACTGGTCGATCTCGCTCGGGCTGTGCGATACCAATCCGCTAGAGCGCCTCCTCCTCGAAGCAGCCTGACACATGCTCGCTCTCGCCGAGATTTCGCAGGAACTGCTGCGTAGGGAACGTTCGACAGATGATGCCCGTCGTCGGCTGCTCTATCGGAACCGGGTTTCCTTCTCGTTCAGGGATGGGGAATCCCTGCGAGGGGGCATAGCCCGAGCCTGTGAACTCGCCGGCGCGCCGAACAGCTGGACGGTCCTGCGGGAAGTCGGGCTCAAGCACCGTAATCGGGTGTTAGTTTCCGAGGATCCCGACATCGATATCGGTGCGCTCGCGGAGGCGCTGGGCGTCACCCGCGAAGAGGTGGCCGCCAGACAATATTCAGAAAAGAAGAACGGAGCTCGGGAATACTTCGGAATGATCGTTCCGGCAGGCAGCATCGAAAGCCGTGCGAGGAGATATTCGCCCACGTTCCTTCGTGACCGTGGATATCATCTCGCTGCCTGGGAGCTGAAGTTCCTCCCCTTCTGCCCGGTGACCTGGGACATGCTGCTGCAACACTGCGATGCGTGCCGATCGCAGCCTCCGCAGGCGCAGGGGTGGGTCAGGACGCTCACGCCCGTTGATCGTTGCGACGAGTGCGGCAGAAGGCTGGCCGACAGATCGACGTCGAACGTATCCGAGGGACTGCGGCCAGCCCTCGAGATTATCTCGTGTCTAGTGCGCTGCACGGAGAAGGAACGCGCGTCAGTATTCGACTTACTCCCGAGTGATCTCGGAAGTGCTGATCCGCAGGCACTGCTTAACGTTATCCTAGGGCTTGCGAAGCATATGAAGCCCTCGCCCGCGGAGGAGGATAGTGACCCGCAGGTGATCCGCCTCTATCGAGCTTGCAAAGCCGTCCAATCCTGGCCGACTGGTCTGGATGACATCGAGTTCAGTGCGTCACCCACAGGCCAGACCCTTCCGCCGCTCATGCAGACCTACGCAGCCTTGGGAACAGAGCCGGCTATCGATGCGGCCGAGGCGGAATACGCGAGCATCAAGGCAATGAACCACCTAACTTGTGGCGACGAACTCGATCGGATCGTCGGGCTAAGAGAGGCTTCTGCGATTTCAGGGTTGGAAGACGACACGCTTCGCGCCGCGTGGGAAGCGCAACTGATCACCCGGAGGTATCGCGCTCATGGGAATAGATTGCTTGCCGCTTTCGAGGTGCGAGAATTGCTAGCATTCGCTGAAGCGTGGAAAACCCGAGTGAGCGCATCATCGGTTGCCTCCCGTTTCGGGCTTCCGACATATGCCATCGAGCAATGCGTAATACGGGGGCACCTCATCCCCACCGCGCTCAGCCTGCCGGGATCGGGCTACTTCTTCTCTAAGCAGGCCGCCGATCGCTTCTGTGATGGGGCATCCCTGCAGCAGCCCGCGCCTCACATTGCGACGGCCGCTTTATATGATCTGATGCGACTGGTCTCGGGAAGACTGAAGCCCTGGGGTGATGTGCTGAGTGCGGTAACGCTTGGCCGAATTTCAGCAAAGCTCGAGCCGGGAGATGATAATCAGTTAGCCAAGCGACTTCAGATCGACGAACGTTCCGCGAAAGATCTCATCGGAAAAGAGGCTGCCAAGGGGGCACCCTCTTTGTGCGGCTTGTCATCTACCATCTGCCAATCCGATGCTTATGAAGTGTTGAATTGCTCGGCAACGAGTTCCGGCATGCTGGACGGTATCGACAGCACGGGCATCAATCCAAAGCTATTTCCCCTTGAGCTTGTCGCCAAGCGTGCCGGAGAGGTCGCGGCAACCTCGGAAATAGCGAAGCATCTCGACCTTGATCCGACGAGGACCTCGCGCCTACTGAGTGCCGCGCGGGTTCGAGAGATCGTTCCGGGTGGTTGGGACCGCGTTCATGCTTTCGAACTGATCAATCGGGCAACGCTGATGCGCGACGCACAACTCTCGTTGAGTTTCTAACTTTACCCCTTGGCCACGTGTCTCTGCGGCCAGCCGCGGAATTCCCATTGCCTCCCCGATAGATGGCGCACTTTGGATGCGGAGGGTGAGCGTGCATCTGCAGAAATAGGTTGATCTGAGGGAAAACTACTGCAATCGGCCCCAACGCGATTGTGAAAACATCCTTTGATTCCAGTTGGAATCTGAGGGGTTATCAGTGCAATCTGATATCCGGATCGATCCAGACGCGATTGACACTCGCACAGGGATTGCGCCAAGCAAACGCGGCGACTAAAGGCGCTCGCACGCCGCTTTAGCTCAGTTGGTAGAGCACATCATTCGTAATGATGGGGTCAGAGGTTCGAATCCTCTAAGCGGCACCACGCACTTCTGCGAAAATCTATCGATCCATCGTCCTGTTGCCAACGGTACGTTCGCGCATGCTTAGGCAGCATGGGCGCCGCCGGTATGCGCATGCAGTTCGGTCCTGAGCGGTCGCGGCAGAGGTTGGGCCGAAAAACCTGTTATCAGATAAAAAGATCAGGTGTGTTCGCCCACTTTGAAACGGAACGTTCGTGCTGCACTGCAAAACTTTCCATTGTGCGAAGTTTTTGCTGGAAATAACGAATCTTCGTTGTAGCGTGTTTCCCGTTCGATTCATCGCTTCTTAACCTTGACCACAGGGGGTCTTCATGAACACCATGCGTCTTCTCGCAAGCGCGGGAACCGTCTCGCTTGCCTTTGCACTCGCCACCGCTCCGGCCGCGGCGTCGAACGGGGCCGAGGCTGGGGCTGAAAACAGCGGTAGCGAGCTCGCGCTGGAGGCTCGCGGCACGTTTGGCGGCTTCCGGTTCGAGATGCCAGAGCTTGACATCGAGGCCCGGCAGGCCGGGTTCGTCCCCGATTTTTCGGTTCCGCGGACGCATCAAGCCGTCCCGGTCCCGCCCACCCCCGAACTGATCGTTCGCGATGATATCGGGATCGACGGTGCGGTCGATGTGAACAACACGCTCCCATCGGTGGTGCAGATGTTCATTCAAAACAACGAGACTGGCGGTGTCTTCTTCAACTGCACGGGCACGGTCATCAATCCGCGCACGATCCTGACGGCGGCGCACTGCCTCAACTCGCGCCCTTCGGAAGCCTATGGTCTGCCCGGAGAGGCGCCGACTTCGGTCCTGATTGCCAGCGGCGTCGATTCGGGTGATCGGCTGTTCAACTATCTGCCGACCGGCAATGGTTACAACGAGGGCGGCGTCGCAACCAGCACCGATGTCGTCATTCACCCGTCGGCCAATCTCGAAAATGGTGCGCTGCCCTTTCCCTGGGCGGATGTCGCGCTGATCGCGGTGGATGCTCCGATTACCGACGTCCCTTCGCTGCCGATGCTTCTGTCGCCATTGACCGAACTGACACGCGTCATTCAGGTGGGTTACGGCACCAACGGGACCGGCCTTGAAGGCGCCATCGATACGGGCAGCCCGTTCCTGCGCCGCATCGGCGAGAACCAGCTGGGGCTCAGCGGATCGCTGTCTGATTTCATCGACGCGGGCTTTCCGGCTTTCACGCCGAGCGCGGTGTCTCTGGGGTTCGAATCGCAAGTCTTCTATTGGACCGACTTCGACAATCCTGACCGGACGCCCGAAGAGGTCGCTGCGTGCGACTTTACAGGGACCGGCATCAATTGCGGTGCCGATCCTAACGTTGATCCGCTCAATGCCATCCTTGCGATCGACTGGTTCGATGGCGATGCACTGCCGATGGAAGCGGGCACTGCCCCTGGCGACAGCGGTAGTCCTCTCATCGCAACCGATCTCAACGGGCCGCCGGTCATCACCGCGGTTCTGAGCGGGGGGTTCGATTTCTTTGGCCTGGAGCCTGGCAACCGTTACGGTGATGTCAGCTTTTACAACCCGCTATATCCCTTCTTCGAGTTCATCACCCAGAATACGGCCTACAAATATGTCTCGGCCAAGAAGGGCAAGGGCAACTGGTCGGATCCCAATCATTGGACGCAGGATCTTGATCCGGGGTTCCTGATCGATGACGGCAATGGCAATCTGATCAATGGCATCCCAGAAGGATCCGAACCCGGGGTTTACGAGCAGGGTCCGAAATTCGGTACGGTTCTGGGTCAGGACATTTCGGAGTTTCCGGAAGTCCAGACTCCCGTCCTGCCGCCGCAGGGCACTACGAATTTCGGTGCGAACATTCCCACATCCTCGGCCCTGCTGGGACCGGGCTCGACCGGGTTCGTGCCGAACAATACCGATGGCACGCCGGGCACCGCGTTTGCCGCACCGGCGCAATATTTCGACGTTCTGCTGACCAATATCGGTCAGACCACCGTCGATATCGATGTGGAGGTGGACCGGCTCACGCTGGACAACACCTTTGCGCAGTTCGTTTTGCCCGAACCGTTCCAGTTCACTTCGCTGATCGGCTATGAGCAATTCCGCGGCTTGGCGACTATCGATGGCACGCTGGATGCCGGCGTGGTTGCGCTTTCGGGCGGGATTTTCGAAGGCAGCGGAGCCGTTAACACCGACTTGTTCGCCAATCTGGGAGCGGGTGTGGCTCCCGGCGGATTGTTTGATATCGGAACGCTGACGGTAAACGGTGACTATCTGCAGACCGACAGCGGCGCATTGTTGATCAATGCCCGCTTCAATCGTCGGGACAAGTTATCGGACCTGCTGCAGATCAACGGCGCGGCCCAACTTGCCGGGGACCTGCTGGTCACCGCGATCGGCCGTGCACGTTTCGGCGACGAAATCACGGTATTGAGCGCCAACGCGGTACAGGGCGATTTCGACGACACGATCTTTATCAACCGATCACCGCTGCTGTTTGGCGAAACCCGGATTGATGGCGGCGACGTGATCGTCGAGGTAAAGGCGCGCAGTCTTCGTGATCTGTTCTCGCGTTTCAGCAACCTCGAATCCGTAGGTGGGGCCCTCGATACGCTGCGCTTCAGCGGACGGGCCGGGCAGTTCCAGGGGCTGTTCGACATGGTTGACGGCGCGGGGATCGATACGCTTGTACCGACGCTGAGTGGGCTGACCCCGGTCGGTGCGTTTGCGCAAACGGGTATCGCCACCAACTTCGCGCAGCGCTTCACCGGCCAGATCAGCCAGCGCACGCTCGCGCTGCGGGGCGGGGATATGGGTGCGGCCGGCTTCAATGCAGGTGGGACGACCGGCTTTGCCATCGCCGGAACGAATCCCGGCGGTGCGGGAGAGCTTGGCTTCTTCAGCACGGTAAGCGGCAGCTATCTTGTTTCCGCTGAAACGCGCGCCACAGGGATCAACGCGCTTGAAGAAGCCGCTTTCACTCAGGCGGGAGAGCTGACCGTCGGTGCCGACATGCGCGTTGCTGAAGGGATCAGCGTCGGCTTCGCGATGAGCAACATCCGCAACAGCACCGCCCATTTCGGGGGCGAGCGTCGGCCTGATGATACCAGCAGTTCGGGCGCCGCCTATGCTGCTGCCTCGTTCGGTCAGGGCTTTGCCGACATGTATATGGGCTTTTCGCAGCAGAACTTCGGCCTTGATCAGGCAACCGGCGCCCCGACCAACGCGCTCGCCTATCGCAGCTTCGAAGCGGCAGCTGACGGGCGCCAGAACTTTGCCGGGATGCGCGCAGGCTACGCGTTCGAAGTCGTTCCAGGGCTGGAAGCTGGGCCGGTGGCGAGCGTCGATTACGTGCGCAGCCAGATCGGTGGTTACGAAGCGTTCGGTTCGCGCGCGTTCGGGCTGACGGTACATGATCGCACCTTTACCTCGGTCGGGAGCAAAGCGGGCTTCATGGCCAATCTCGATACGCGCGTGGGCGAGACCGGCCGCCTGGTCGCTTTCGGCTCGGTTGCCTATGCCCGCGAGCTTGCCGATACGACCGATGTGGTACGCGCGCATTTCACCGGGGCGAGCGATGCGGCGTTCGACATCGTCAACGCGCTTGATCCAAACTGGATCAGCGTCAATGCCGGTGCGCAACTCGCGCTCGACAACGGCCTCGGGCTCGGGCTCACCGCAAGCTCGGACATGGGTCGCGGCGTATTGACCAACAACGAAGTGCGCGCGACACTCAACTGGCGCTTCTAAGCTGGCGCGCGGGAGAGCGATGAAGCTCCCGCACGCATGACGAAAATTCGGGGCCCCGGTCGCAGGATGGCCGGGGCCCCGCTTATTTTGTAGGGCGGCTCGCATGGATAGAAAGCCAGCGGTCGTGCTCGCCGGAGCCAGCGGGACAATCGGGTGCGCAGTGGCCGCGCAGCTGCTTGCCGAGGGCTTCCCTGTCACCGCGCTTTTGCGCGATACGCCTAGCGGACGAACCGCATCCGGATCGCGCGAGCTGGAGGGCGCCGACATTCGCTGGGTCGATTTCGCGGATGGGGCCATGCTCTCGCAAGTGCTGAGCGAGCTGCGAGCAGACATCGTCATTTCGTGCCTCGCATCGCGCAGCGGGGCACCGCGCGATGCGCAGCGCGTCGATCATGATGCGAACCTGGCCCTGCTTGAAGCCGCCGAGGCGAGCGACGCGCGGCAATTCATCCTGCTCTCCGCTATCTGCGTTCAGCGTCCGCGCCTGGCCTTTCAGCATGCCAAGCTCGCCTTCGAGGCGCGCCTGCGCGAAAGCCCGGTCGCCCACACGATCGTGCGGCCAACGGCTTTCTTCAAATCGCTGTCCGGGCAGGTCGGGCGGGTTGCCGCCGGCAAGCCGTTCCTGCTGTTCGGCGACGGGACGCTTACGCGCTGCAAGCCGATCAGCGATGCCGATTGTGCGCGCTTTATCGCCTGGTGCATCGATAATCCTACAAGCCTTGGCGGAACGCTGCCGATTGGCGGACCCGGCCCTGCGATCACCTTGCGCGAACAGGGCGAGCTTTTGTTCGAGCGGGCGAGACAAAGGCCGCGCTTTCGCTCGGTGCCGCCGAGTTTGTTCATGGTCGTGGCACGGCTCCTGGCACCGTTCGCACGGGTCTCCAAACGTGCGGCGGCGGCCAGCGAATATGCGCGCATCGGACATTATTATGCGACCCAGAGCATGCTGTTGCTCGACCCTGCAACCGGAGAATACAGCGCGGAGCTCACCCCCGAATACGGTTCGGACCGGCTGGGAGAGCACTACGACGCCTTGCTCGAACGAACCGCTGCGCCGTTCACTCGCATCGATTAAACCGCAGCGAGCGATTTACACATATAAGAATATCTTTATATGTGCCTCAGACCATGGTTATCGACGCGATCTTCAAAGCTCTTGCTGACCCGACGCGCCTGCGTATCGCCCGGCTGCTTTCGGCGATGGAGCTGGCCGTGGGCGAGCTTGCGCAGATATTGGGGCAAAGCCAGCCGCGCGTTTCGCGCCATGTCGGCATTTTGTGCGATGCCGGCCTTGCCGAGCGACGGCGCGAGGGTAGCTGGGTGTTCCTGCGCGCCTTCGCCCGCGCGGATGGGGCCGATCCGGTGCTCGCCGCGCTTGATCGAATGCTTGCCATTGCCGAGCGCGAGAACACCGATTTCGGCATGATCTGCGCCGATGATCGCCGCCGCCTTGCCGCCATTCGTGACGCACGCGAGGCTAGCGCGTCGAGCTATTTTGCGCGCCATGCAGGGGATTGGGACGAACTGCGCGCGCTCCACACGTCCGATGCCGAAGTCGAAGCAGCGCTTGCAACAGCGCTGGGGGATGCCTCGCTCGGCGAGATGCTCGATATCGGCACCGGCACCGGTCGCATGGCAGAACTCTTCGCGGATGCGGCCGAGCGGATCGTCGCGCTTGACCGCAATGTCGAGATGCTGCGCGTCGCGCGGGCCAAGCTGCAGCATCTGCCCGGCGCGAATGTCGAACTGGTGCAGGGCGATTTTGCCGATCTGCCCTTCGCCGCTGAAAGCTTCGATACCGTGATGCTGCACCAGGTGCTTCACTTCGCGCAGGAACCCGCGCGCCCGCTGGCCGAAGCCGCGCGGGTGACGCGCAGCGGAGGGCGGATCGCGATCGTCGATTTCGCGGCGCATGATCGCGAGGACTTGCGCGATCGCCATCAGCACGCCCGGCTTGGCTTTTCAGAGACGCGCATGGCGGAATTACTGCGCCAGGCCGGTTTCGCGCCAACGCCGCCCATCGCACTCGAGGGCGGAGAGTTGATCGTGAAGATTTGGCTGGCCGAGCGCCGTAATCATATGCAGCCCCGCAAACCGGTCTCACCGCCGACCCCAGCTTTGAGAGAAGTCCCATCATGACCCCGACGCTCGACCAGCTCAAGGAGCATCGCACCGCGATCGACACGCCGCTATTTTCAGGCCTGCCCGGCGACGTTGCTGTAAGCTTTGAATTCTTTCCGCCCAAGAGCGAGCAGATGGAAGCGCAATTGTGGGATGCGGTGCAGGAGTTGAAACCGCTCGACCCGCGGTTCGTGTCGGTCACCTATGGCGCCGGCGGTTCCACGCGCGAGCGCACGCATGCGACCGTATCGCGCATCATCGCCGAAGCGCAGCTCCCCGCCGCTGCGCACCTGACCTGCGTTGCCGCATCGAAAGCGGAGATCCGCGAGGTGGCCGAGCAATACTGGGAAGCGGGCGTGCGTCATATCGTGGCGCTGCGCGGCGATGCGGGCGAACCGGGCGCGCCTTTCACACCGCATCCCGAAGGCTATGCCAGCGCCGTCGAATTGGTGAAGGGGCTGAAGGAGATCGCCGACTTCGAAATCTCGGTCGCCGCCTATCCCGAAACCCACCCGGACGCCGATTGCCCGCAATCCGATATCGACCATTTGAAGCGCAAGCTCGACGCTGGCGCCACACGCGCGATCAGCCAGTTCTTCTTTTCGGCCGACACCTTCTTCCGCTTCCGCGACGAGTTGGCGGCGAGCGGGGTGGAGCAGGAGGTGGTCCCAGGCATTCTCCCTGTTACCAACGTCGCGCAGGCGAAGAAATTTGCAGGTGCTTGTGGCGCGGTCATCCCTGAATGGATGGATGGCCTGTTCGAAGGGCTCGACCAAAAACCGGCCGCGCGCAAACTGGTGGCCGCAACGGTCGCTGCCGAACTGTGCCGGCGGCTCTATGCAGGCGGTGTGCGCGAGCTTCACTTCTACACGCTTAACCGTCCCGAGCTCGCGTATGCGATCTGCCACATGCTTGGCAAACGACCGGTTTCCAGCATCGAAGCGAAGGAGTCAGTGCAATGAGGGTTCAGCCATCACCAGCGCGCGCCGCGCTCATTGCCGCCGCTGCCGAGCGCGTGCTCGTGTTTGACGGCGCGTTCGGGACGCAGATCCAGAACCGCAAGCTGACCGAGGGGGATTATGCCGGCGACCTTGGCCTGAAGGCCGATCAGAAGGGCAATAACGATATTCTCGCATTGACCCGGCCCGACGTAATCCGGGACATTACGCGCAGCTATTTCCACGCAGGTTCGGACGTGGTGTCGACCAACACCTTCTCCGCCAACAGCATCAGCCAGGCGGACTACGCGGCCGAAGAGACCGTGGCCGA
>JAZBPE010000168.1:0-2902 GCA_036353345.1 Erythrobacter sp.
GAAGCAACTCGCGCCCGACTGGTGCGGCGGGGCGCGCGTGCGCGAATGCTGGTTCGAGCCGACCTTCCACAAGCACGCAGGTTCGCTCTGCAACGCGCTGATGATGCACGCGGAAGGGCCGGATTACCGGCACGAGGCATTCCGCCCGTGGCGAATGCAGGCGCTCGCCTTCAAGGCGATCCGCACGCTCTATCCCGACTATCCGCTGTGGCGCGATTTCCCCTATGAATACGAACTCGACCGGCTTGCGATCGATGTGATCAACGGTGGGCCGGGTTTGCGCGAATGGGTCGACGATGCGGGCGCGGAACCCGGCGATCTCGATGCGTTGGCGTCGGCTGATGAAGCGGCCTGGATCGCGACCGTGCGCGAACACCTGCTTTATTGAACGGCGTTGTCATCGGGCCGGCGGACCGGTTGCACCAGCGCCACCAGCACGAAGCTGATGAGCATCAGCAGGTACCAGCTGCCATACTTGTCCAGGCTGACCGGTTTCCATTTCTGTTCCTGCCCCGGATAGTTCCAGGCATTGGCAAAGGTCGCGATGTTCTCTGCGAACCAGATGAACAGCGCGACCAGGCCGAAGCCGATCAGCAACGGCATCCAGCGATGGACGCGCCAGTTCCTGAAATGGACGCGGGTGCGCGCGAAAATCACCGCCGTCGCGGCAAACAGTCCCCAGCGGATGTCGATGGTGAAGTGATGGGTGAAGAAGTTGATGTAGACCGCCGCCGCCAGCGCCCATGTCGCCCACGCAGGCGGATAGCGAGTGAAGCGGAAGTCGAAAATCCGCCACACCCGCGCGATGTAACTCCCCACGGCGGCATACATGAAGCCCGAGAACAGCGGCACCGCGCCGATGTGCAGCACGCTTGCCTCGGGATAGGTCCATGATCCGGCCTGCGTCTTGAACAGTTCCATCACCGTGCCGACGACGTGGAAGATCAGGATCACCCGCGCCTCGCGCCATGTTTCCAGCCGAAAGGCGAGCATCCCGGCCTGAATGGCGATCGCGGCGAGGGTCAGGAAGTCATAGCGGTGGACCGCTATATTGTCCGGATACAGGAAATGGGTGGCGAGCAGCAGGAACAGCAGCAGTGCGCCGAACAGGCACGCCCAGGCCTGCTTGAACCCGAACAGCACGAATTCGTAGATCCAGAGCCGATACCCGACGCCCGGATCGAATGCCTCGAGCCGCTGGCGGACCGTGTGAAAGCGCGAATGGTGGTCGGGGCGCTCCCGGCCTGGACGCGTCACCCGGCGATCATCCGTCAGTTGCCGGTCGGAGTGTCGGCGCGGCGCAGGAGCGGCCCTCGCTCGACTTCGGGAAGCGGGCGGATATCCTCGGCATCGCCCATCATCACCATGACCGCGCAGCCATCCTGCCGCCGGTCGACCGCGTAGATCAGCACGGGATCCTCAGGCGTCGCCGGGCCGCGCTTCAGCAGCGGGGGCTGACCGCTGGCCACACGCGCCTGCGTGATCCGGTCGCGGCAGGCGAGCTCCTCTTCGGTTTCAGTGCCGAGCGTTTCGCGCATTGCCAGCGCTCGCCCCTCGTCCACTGGCCCGCCATCATGCGAGAACTGCGTGTCCGAACGGTCAGCAGGATTTGCCGGAGCGCCATCGGGCGCGGATTGAGGGTTGTCGGCCCCCATTGCAGCGAGAGCGAAGAGAGGAATGAGGACAAGTCGCATCGTTACCTCCATATAATTCAGGAACATATCAGTTGGCGCCAATCCCGGCAAGCCGGCGCCTCATTCCGCATATTGAGGTCGGAACCGGCGGTCCGGATGATCTCTTGCATGGCAGCGAAGGCGTTCGAACATGGCGATCCATTCGGAAATCGGGAACGCGCCGACGCGCAGGTCCGCGTCGTGACCGCGAAGCGATGCGATCACCTTCGTCGCCTCCTGCTCGACCAAGGAGGCGTCAAGCAGGACCGGCTCGACCTCGCCATCATCGAAGCCGACATATTCGCAGCCGTGGAGAATATCGACAAACCCGCAAGGGCTGGGCGAAGTCCGGAGGCTCTCGCTCAGGGCGTCGAACGATCGCCCACCAAATGCGAGAAGCTCCTCGCCCGCAGTCACGTCGTCGAGGCCGTATTGCGCTCCCAAGCCAGACCCCTTCCTTGCGGCGGACCGGGGCACGAGCACCAGCGGCGCCCGGACGCCGTCGTTCAATGCCCCTGCTTGCGGCTCAGCTCCCGCATTGCGTCTTCCAGACCCTCAAGCGTCAGCGGGTACATGCGGTCATCGACCAGCTGCTTGATCATTTTGGTCGATTGCGAATAGCTCCATTGCTTTTCGGGCACGGGATTGAGCCACACGGTCGCAGGGTACGTGTTGGTGACGCGTTGCAGCCAGACCGCACCCGCCTCGTCGTTCATGTGCTCGACGCTGCCGCCCGGATGGCTGATCTCGTAGGGGCTCATCGCGGCGTCGCCCACGAACACCACCTTGTAATCGTGGCCGTATTTGTGGAGCACGTCCCACGTCTTGGTTCGCTCCTGCCAGCGCCGCTTATTGTCCTTCCACACGCCTTCGTAGAGGCAATTGTGGAAGTAGAAGAATTCGAGGTTCTTGAACTCGCTGGTGGCCGCGCTGAACAGCTCCTCGACCATCTTGATGAACGGGTCCATCGATCCGCCGACATCGAGAAATAGCAGCAGCTTCACCGCATTGCGCCGCTCGGGCCGCATGTGGATGTCGAGCCAGCCCTGCTTGGCGGTGCCGCGGATCGTCGCATCAAGATCGAGCTGGTCGGGATTGCCCTCACGCGCGAAGCGCCGCAGGCGCCTGAGCGCCATCTTGATATTGCGCGTGCCCAGTTCCTTGGTGTTGTCGAGGTTCTTGAACTCGCGCTTTTCCCACACCTTGACCGCGCGCTTGTGGCGGCTCTC
>JAZBPE010000169.1:0-3329 GCA_036353345.1 Erythrobacter sp.
CGCGTATCGTGTTCAAGATCGCCGGTCGGCTCGCGGCAGAACTTGTCGATATGGGTCGGCATGAAGCCGTTCTTGTCCGCGCACACGGTCGCGACGCATTCGGTCACGCTGTTGGTCGAGCGGTTGATGATCGGACGCCACACGCGCTCGGCAAAGCCGGTCAGCCCGGTTGTGAAGCGTTCGGGTGCGGAGCCGGGGATCAGCCTGTAATCGGTATCGAACACGGCGCCTTGCGAGATCTCGCCATTGTCGATCCCCTGCTCGGTCGCCTCGATGATCTGGCGCGCGACCTTCATCGCGTGGGCGGCCATCGCCTCGTCGCGCGGCGAGAGGCCTGCATGGACGAGCCGGTCGAACATGTCGTTGGCGATGCTCTCCAGCCCCACCGCCTCGCTCTGCGCGTCGCTCAGCTGCGCCTCGTTCTCGCGCGTGACCTGGTCATAGCGCACCAGCACGTCCTGAACGGCGTGGACATGGCTGCTAATCGTGCCGGTCGAGCGGGCGATCACGTCGTTCTGCTTGTCGACCTCTTCGACCAGGCCGCTGACGCTCGCCATCGTGTCCTCGATCTGCGCGACCGACGCCTTGGCTTCCCCGCTGGCGCGGCTGCCCGCCTCGATCTTGGCGATCACGCTTTCTGCTTCGGCCCCGAGCGATTCGATGGTGTGGGCGATTTCCTCGGTTGCCTTGCGCGTATCGTTGGCGAGGCTTTTTACCTCGCTTGCGACCACCGCGAAGGTGCGGCCCGCATCGCCTGCGCGCATCGCCTCGATGGTGGCGTTGAGGGCGAGGATGTTGGTCGTCTCGGCAATGTCGTCGATATCCTGCGCGCTGCGGCGCACCTGCTCCATCGCGGCGGCAAAGGTGGTGACGTGCTGGCCGAGCGTATCGACCATTTCCAGCAGCGAATTGATCCGCGCCAGCGAGCTTTCGATCAGCGCGGTGCCCTCGCTCAGCCGCTCGATCGCGCGTTCGGAAAGCAGCCGCGCCTCGTCGCTGGCTTCGGCAACCTTCGCCTGGTCCGCTTCCAGCGCGGCAACCGTGCCCTGAAGCGCGACATGCTCGGCGCGCAGCGTTTCCGAGGACCGGATCACCGCCTCGACCACGCCCGCAACCTGCGAGCAGCCGACCGTAACCGCACCGCAGCTTTCGGGAATCTGCTCCAGCGCGCTGGCATTGGCGGTGTCGATCGCGATCGGTTTCATGCTCTGAGGCCCTGACTGTGCGCGCCTTTTCCCCATGACAGGCGCGTTTCATATCGGGGCGTAGTCAATCTTGGTTATCGAAGGCTTAAGGCCGCGGGGGACTAGCGTGCGCGCTCACGGGCGGCTAAACCTTACGGCCATGTTCTTCAATTTCACAGACGAGCTGCGCGCGGCCGGGATCGGGGCGAGCTTCAAGGAACACCTGACGCTGCTCGAAGCGCTCGACAAAGACGTGATCGAACAGACGCCGGAGGCGTTCTACTACCTCTCCCGCGCGACCTTCGTGAAGGACGAAGGCCTGCTCGACCGGTTCGATCAGGTCTTCCAGAAGGTCTTCAAGGGGGTGATGAGCGATTACGGCCAGAACCCGGTCGACGTGCCCGAGGACTGGCTGAAGGCGGTCGCCGAAAAATTCCTCACGCCCGAGGAAATGGAAGCGATCGAGAAGCTGGGCGACTGGGACGAGATCATGGAGACGCTGAAAAAGCGGATCGAGGAACAGGAAAAGCGCCACGAAGGCGGCAACAAGTGGATCGGCACCGGCGGCACCTCGCCGTTCGGCAATTCGGGCTACAACCCCGAAGGCGTGCGGATCGGCGGGGAGAGCCGCCACAAGCGCGCGGTCAAGGTGTGGGAAAAGCGCGAGTTCAAGAACCTCGACAACACCAAGGAACTGGGCACCCGCAACATCAAGATGGCGCTCAGGCGGCTGCGGCGCTTCGCGCGTGAGGGCAATCCCGACCAGCTCGATCTCGACGCGACGATCCGCGGCACCGCCAAGCAGGGCTGGCTCGACATCCACATGCGGCCAGAGCGGCGCAATGCGGTCAAATTGCTGCTGTTCCTCGATGTCGGCGGATCGATGGACCCCTTCATCAAGATGGTCGAGGAGCTGTTCAGCGCGGCCACCAGCGAGTTCAAGAACCTAGAGTTCTTCTATTTCCACAATTGCCTCTACGAAGGCGTGTGGAAGGATAACAAGCGCCGCTGGCAGGAGCGAACCAAGACGTGGGACGTGCTCCACAAGTATGGCCACGATTACAAGGTGGTGTTCGTGGGCGATGCGGCGATGAGCCCCTACGAAATCACCCATGCCGGCGGCAGCGTCGAGCACATGAATGATGAAGCGGGCGCAACCTGGCTCCAGCGCGTGACCAACACCTATCCCGCGACCGTGTGGCTCAACCCCGTGCCCGAAAAGCAGTGGAGCTATTCGCAGTCGACCAAGATGATCAAGCAGCTGGTCGATGACCGCATGTATCCGCTGACGCTGGACGGGCTGGAGGATGCGATGCGGGAGCTGAGCCGGAAGCAGGGGCATTGAGCGCATCTCGCAATTTCTGGTGATTCCTGCTATTTGGCAGGCAGCACAAGGAGATCGTCATGCGACACGTCCTGATCCTTCTTGCCGGCATTCTGTGTATCGGCGCGACCGATGCGCCCGGCGATGGCGCGTCCCCGGAGACGCCCGATGCGCCGCGCGCCGAAACTGACGCGGCCAAGAATCCTACCGGCAGGGAATGCCGCGACCGGATAGAGCGTGCGCGCGCGGCCTCGGGCCAGCCTCTATTGCTGAACCGCGGACCCGCGACACCCGACGATCCCGTGCTGATCTACGCGGTCGACCGGCGCCAGGATGGATGCTCGGTCATGGTGGTCGCGGGCAATCCCGACGACATCCGCGCGCTGCCCGAAAAGCCTGAGAACGGGAAACTTCTATGGCGAGCGGTTCCCTCTCAATAGAGCAGGTGCCCGCGCACCGCCTGCACCCAGGCCGCTTCATCAGCTGACGCCAGCGCATCCAGATCGCCCGGCGCGGCGCCAGCATCGTCGACCCATTCGCGCAAACCCGGCCCGCCGTTGATCACGTCGATCGCGAGCCGGTCGAGTTCGTATTCATAGGGGAAATCGCGCCATAGCGGATAGTCGGGATAGAGCGTGCGGATCGCCTTGAAGGCGAGCGCCTGCATCCGCCACGGGCGGAAGGCATCGTGGCGATATTCCGGTCCTTCCGCGTGCATCATCAGCGCGTTGCAGAGCGAACCTGCGTGCTTGTGGAAGGTCGGCTCGAACCAGCATTCGCGCACGCGCGCCCCGCCGCACCAGTCGGGCGCGAGTTGCTTC
>JAZBPE010000170.1:0-52295 GCA_036353345.1 Erythrobacter sp.
CAATAGTGCGACGGTGCCGGGGCGGCAGGAGGGTGGTTGCGCGTGTCACTGTATCGAAATCCTTCATGACTCGTCGGACCTATAGCGCGGGTAGCCCCCGCTTCAAGTCGTGGCGCGGCGGGTGGGGCAGAGCGTTTCGCCCATGAACTCTCTGTGAAGACGGGATGGCCCCGTCGGCGCGCGACTATTGTGTGCGTTTCGCAACAGGTTGGCGCGGACTACCCGGCGCCATGGTTAAGGTGATTGCATGGTCCGCAAGAACGTCGCACAAGCGACCAATACAGGGGTTGCTGAGCGAGTCGTTCATTCGGGAACCCGGGCACTCACCGGCAGTTCATTGCTTACGCCGATAGTGCATGGCTGCAAGACAGGCTGATATACGGTCTGAATGGCGGGCTGAAAAAACAGGGATGGTGGCGACAGTCATGGCGATCAAGGCTCAGCAGCACGGAAAGGCACCGCTTCGCGCGGCTTTTCTGCTAGCAGCCGCGGCGCTTGTTGGTGTGGCACCGCAGGCCGGTCTTGCGGTTGTGGGCAGCACAGATGCCTCTATTGATCCGGACCGTCCGGCGCTCGAAGCCTTCGATTTCTTCACGCCAGCTTCCGTTGATCCGGAACTTGCCTCGCGAGTCGCGCAAAAGTCGCGTGAGCGCGGTATCCGCTTTACGCCCGCAGGCGCGGGACGGTTGCAGCCGGAACGAACGGTCACGGTCGCAGTGCGCGTGGACAACGACATTGCCGAAGCGATCTCGCTGCGCACCGTGAAAGACGCGCCGGTTGGTCAGGGTTCGGGCATTGCCGGTCTTCAGCCGAGCCGGTTCAATCTGGGTACAGCGCGCGGCTATCAGAGCTTCGCCCGGCCGCAGACCGGAACGAACGCGCCCGTTTCAAGCGGCGCTCGTATCAAGCTGCCGGACAATGTGCGCAATCTTACCGTTCCCGATCTCGCCGAATTCGAACCGCAGCGTTCGAGCGCTCGCGATGAGCCCGGCCGCCTCCAGCCGCGCATCGCGCTTGAAGATCAGCGGGTCGCGGGGCGCTCCCCCAATACGCTCGATTCGCTAGGTTCGCAGACGGTCGATGTCGGTGGCAGCTTCCGCCTCTCGCCCAATCTCGACGTGACGGCCGGTGTGCGTTTGTCGCAGGAGCGCGAACGCCTCGATCCGCTGACCAATTCGCTGCAGGATAGCCAGGCCGTTTACGTGGGCACGCAAATCCGCTTCTGATCGCCTTGGGATTGACGCCTATGTTCAAGGAACCCCGCTTCGGCGGGGTTTTTTGTTGCCTCATGCGCCCGTCCGGTTAGGCTCCCTTGAAAAACGAGCACAACAGGAGAGATGCCATGAACCGCGTAGCCATCGTGACAGGAGGAACACGCGGGATCGGCCGCGCCATTTGCGAAGCGCTGAAGGAGGATGGCTGCACCGTCGTAGCCAATTACGCCGGGAATGACGACGCAGCACGCAACTGTTCCGATGAACTCGGGATCCAGTGCTACAAGTGGGATGTCGGCGATCACGAGGCCGCGATGGAGGGCTGCGCCAAGGTTGAGAGCGAAGTCGGCCCGATCGACATCGTGGTCAACAATGCCGGTATCACCCGCGACGGGACGCTTCACAAGATGACTTACGAGGATTGGAGCGAAGTGATGCGCATCAATCTTGGCGGCTGCTTCAACATGGCCAAGGCCTGCTTTCCCGGAATGCGTGAGCGCAAATGGGGACGGATCGTCAATATCGGCTCCATCAACGGCCAGGCGGGGCAATATGGACAGGTGAATTATGCCGCCGCCAAGTCGGGTATTCATGGCTTTACCAAGGCGCTGGCGCAGGAAGGTGCGCGGGCCGGCGTGACGGTCAACGCCATAGCGCCGGGCTATATCGATACCGACATGGTCGCCGCGGTTCCGGACAATGTGCTCGAGAAGATCGTTGCGCAGATACCCGTCGGTCGACTCGGTCAGGCGGAGGAGATCGCGCGCGGCGTGCGCTTCCTGTGCTCCGAGGACGCGGGCTTCGTTACCGGCTCGACGATGAGCATCAATGGCGGGCAGCACATGTACTGACCCGGGATGCTTGCCCTATTCACGCGGTCAACCGGAACCAGCGGTGCCGGGAAGCAGAGCGTTCTTGCAAAGAAAAAGGCCCGCCGGATCAGGGCGGGCCTTTCGGATAATCTGTTAAGCCGGGCGTTCTACTACGCGGTTTTGAGCGCACCGACCTTCGTCGCAATCTTCGAGCGCATCGATGCGCCGATCGCGAAGAAGCCCAGCAACAGCATGACCCACGTGGCGGGCTCGGGCACGGCAGCCTGCGCGACGATCGGGGGCGAGCCGGGCTGTGTCGGAAGACCAGCACCGATAGTCTGGGTGCGCCCGCTATTGTTGATGACCACCCGATCAAGTCCGTCAAACTCACCGAGCAGGCTGTCGAACAGGCGCTCGCCTGGCGATACGCTGATCGAGGCGTTCGGCGTGCAGTTCATACCATTTGTGCAGGCAAACAGGTTCAACAACTCCGGACCCGAGGTGATGAGACTGTTCACGTAAGCGGCATCGACCGTGACTTCGCCCGAACCGATGGCCGAACCACGCGCATCTATCCCGAGCAGGACAAAGCGGTTGCCGTTCTGTTCGTAGATGACGGGAGTTCCGCCGCCTTCGACTAGGATTGCAGCGGCATTGGCCGGTGTGGCCATCGCGCCCACGAGCGCGGCCGCGCCCAGCAGTACTTTTTTCATGGATGAGTCCCCTCAGTCGTGACGTGATGAAAGCGAAAGTTAATGGAGTTGTGAACGTTGCGGTTAACGCTCTTTAACAAAGAGGGTTTCGTTGTCCACTGCCTGCTGTAAGGATTTTCGTCGCGTCTAGATCTGGCACAGCCGCGAGTGGAACAGACCCCTTGCACCGAAGCCAGGCATCCAATCTGCGCGGTGCTTTTCAACCCGGAACAGGCGCAAAATCACGGTGGGGCGCGACGAAATCGGACGCGCCAGGCTTGTCATGCAGGCCAGCGGATATATCGCATTCCCCATGACCCAAACCCATCCGTATCACCCGCCGGTCAAGCGTTCGATCGCGATCGCCGGGCACAAGACGAGCATCAGCCTGGAGCCGATGTTCTGGGATATGCTAAAAAGCGCGGCGGATGATGAAGAGCAGGCAGTCAACGCGCTGGTGGCACGTATTGATTCGGAGCGCATTGCCGCGCCGACCCCCCCCGGCCTCGCCAGCGCGATCCGGGTCTGGCTAGTCAGCCGCGCGGTAGCGTCGGGCGACGAGCGAGGGGCCGCACAAACAGCGGATGGGGCGGGCAGCGATATCAAGCCCGCCCCTGCCACTTAATATTTCGCGGTAGCGTCGCTCGCCGGGTAGGTTTCATCAAGCGCTTCGTCGCGCTTCGACATCGTATCGTGGGACGCAGTGGCATCGGCGCCTGCATTGCGAAATGCGCCCTTGGGCTCACCCTTGGCAAAAGCGGCGCCGTTATTGTCCGCTTGTTGGCTCTGATAATAGCGATAGCCGGCATAGCCGATGGCGCCGAGAGCTGCGAGTTTGAGGATCATGGTTTCAGTCTTTCAGTATTAGGGTTGATGCAAGACTGACGCACCGCGCGGCCATGCGGTTCCCCGATTAATCGTCCACCCGCTCGATATCCGCGCCAACGAGCTGGAGTTTCTCTTCGAGCCGCTCGTAGCCGCGATCGAGATGGTAGATGCGGCGCACCTGCGTCTCCCCCCTGGCGGCAAGCGCTGCGATGACCAGGCTCATCGAGGCGCGAAGGTCCGTCGCCATGACTTCGGCGCCGGTGAGTTCAGCAACCCCGCGCACGATCGCGGTGCGGCCATTGGCGGTGATATCGGCGCCCATGCGGGTAAGTTCGGGCACGTGCATGAAGCGATTTTCGAAGATCGTTTCCTTGAGCACGCTTGTTCCCTCCGCCCGGCACAGCAAGGCCATCAATTGCGCCTGCATGTCGGTCGCCAGGCCAGGAAAAGGTGCGGTGGTGAGGTCGACGGGCTTGAGCGCGCCGTTGGCCGCGACCCTGATGCCCTTGGCGTCCTCCTCGATGTGAAGGCCGATATTGCGCAGCGCGGCAAGGCTTGCAATCATATCGCCCGCCTCCGCGCCCTCCAGCCGGACGTCGCCGCCGGTAATGGCCGCTGCGCAGGCATAGGAGCCCGCCTCGATCCGGTCGGACATGACGCGATAGGTTGCGCCATTCAGCCGATTGACCCCGTGAATGGTGAGGTTCGAGGTTCCCACCCCTTCGATCTCCGCACCCATCGCCGCCAGGCAATTGCACAGATCGATGATCTCGGGTTCGCGCGCAGCGCCGGTCAGTCGGCTGGTGCCCTTGGCGAGGACCGCCGCCATGATCGCATTTTCGGTGGCACCGACGGAGACCACGGGAAAGTCGAAATCCCCGCCCGGCAAGCCGCCATCGGGCTGACGCGCGGTCACATAACCTTTGGCCAGCTCGATCTCGGCTCCGAACGCCTCGAGCGCTTTCAGATGCAGGTCGATAGGGCGGTTGCCGATGGCGCACCCGCCGGGCATCGACACCTTCGCCTCGCCCGCACGCGCGAGCAGCGGTCCGAGCACCAGGATCGAGGCGCGCATCTTGCGCACCAGATCGTAGGGCGCGATCGTCGAAGTCAGGCGCGACGCTTCGAAGGTCACGACCCGGCCGAAATCCTCGGGCCGTTTGCCATGAATGCTGACGCTCGCCCCGAACTGCGCGAGCAGGTGCTGAAACCCGTCAATATCGGCGAGCCGCGGCACGTTGCGCAGCGTCAGCGGCTCTTCGGTCAGCAGCGCGCAGGGGATCAGGGTGAGCGCGGCATTCTTGGCGCCCGAGATCGGAATGGTGCCCGAAAGCCGGTTGCACCCGCGGATGAGAAGTTTGTCCATGCGTTCGCCTAAGCCGATGTGTGCCTGCGCGCAACACGGGGCGCGGATGGGGGCATGCGCGACATTGACCTGGCGCCAGGCGCGCGGCACGAGGCTGGCTGACCTGTTCTTCCAGCCAACCAGCAAGGCATTGGTGCAATGACGCAAAAACCGATACGCAAGGCCGTCTTTCCCGTTGCCGGCCTCGGCACCCGCTTCCTGCCCGCGACCAAGGCAATTCCCAAGGAGCTGCTGCCGGTCGTCGATCGCCCGCTTATCCAATACGCGGTGGACGAAGCGCGCGAGGCGGGGATCGAGCAGATGATCTTCGTTACCGGACGCGGCAAGACCGCGATCGTCGAGCATTTCGATGTCGCCTACGAGCTCGAAGCCACCATGGAAGAACGCGGCAAGGATATGTCCGTGCTCGACCCTACGCGCGCCACGCCCGGCGATATCATCACGGTGCGCCAGCAAGTGCCGCTGGGGCTCGGCCATGCGATCTGGTGCGCGCGCGCGATCGTAGGCGACGAACCCTTCGCGATCTTCCTGCCGGACGAACTGATGGTCGCGCGCAAAGGCGGATCGGGCTGCATGAAACAGATGGTCGATGCCTATGACGAGGTCGGCGGCAATCTCATCAGCGTGCTCGAAGTTCCGATGGCGACGGTATCGAGCTACGGCGTCATCGATCCGGGCGAAGAGCGCAACGCGTTAAGCGAAGTGCGCGGGCTGGTCGAAAAGCCCCCGCAGGCCGAAGCGCCGTCCAACAAGATCATCTCAGGGCGCTATATCCTTCAACCCGAAGTCATGCGCACCTTGGAAACTCAAGGAAAGGGCGCAGGCGGCGAGATCCAGCTGACCGATGCGATGGCGCGAATGATCGGCACCCAGCCCTTCCACGCCGTCACCTTCGAAGGCAAACGCTATGATTGCGGCAGCAAGCTCGGCTTCATCGAAGCGACACTGGCGCTGGCGCTGGCGCGCGAAGACATGGGCGCAGATGTACGCGAAATCGCGCAGCGCATGCTGGATGCGTAGGTAGGTCCGCTTCGCTTGTGCCGGACGATACGCGTTCCGGTATCAGGAGCGCGATTGCGCGGTCAAACCTCCGTGATTCGCAGCGGCAGCGTTTTGAGGCCGCCGACAAAGGTGCTCGATGAGCGCTTTGCTTCGCCCGCCGGTTCAACCGCGGCGATCCGGTCGAGCAGCTCTTCGAACAGGATGCGCATCTCCAACCGCGCGAGGTGCAGGCCAAGGCACTGATGCGCGCCTGCTCCGAACGCCAGGTGCCGGTTGGGGATACGCGCCGCATCGAAGCGCCGGGGATCGTCGAATTGCGCGGGATCGTGGTTGGCCGCGACATAGTTCAGCATCAGCCAGTCCCCCGCCGCGATCCGCTGGCCACCGACCTCCACATCCTCGGCTGCGGTGCGCATGAAATGCTGCACCGGCGTGGTCCAGCGAATAGCCTCTTCAACGATCCCCGCAAGCATCGAGCGGTCCTTGCGCACCTGTGCAAACTGCTCCGGATCGTTCGCCAGCGCAAGCATCGCCCCGGCGGTCGAGGCGCTGGTAGTGTCGTGCCCGGCGGCTGCCAGGATCATGTAGTATCCCATCATGTCGCGATCGTTCAGCGGTTCTCCGTCCACCACCGCATTGGCGATCATGCTGGCGACATCGCCGGTCGGATGAGCGCGCTTTTGCGCGGTAAGCTGAGCGAAATACTCCTCGAACCCGCGGACTGAGCCTGCCACGATCTCGGTGATCTGCTCCGGCGTCAGATCGGCCTTGCCCGACTGGTTCAGGTCCGCGTCCTGCCCTCCGAACATCTGTTGCGTGAGAAACAGCATCCGTGCCTCGTCCTCCTCCGGCACACCGAGGATCTGCATGACAACATGGAGCGGATAAGGTGCTGAGACGGTGGGCACGAAGTCGACCGTCTCGCCCGCATCGAGCAGACGATCGACCGCCGCGCGGGCGGTGGCGCGAATGTCCTCCTCAAGGGTGCGCAGGTTTGCAGGCATGAACCATTGCTGGGTCAGCTTGCGATAGGTGAGGTGAATCGGCGCATCAAAGGTGACGAGGCTGGCGACCATGTGTTCGCTGCCGCCGGAGAAGGCCTTTGCGAACTCGATCCCTTCGGTAAGGGTGAAGACCACCGTGCGCGGATGATTGAGGAAGGTCGTATTGTCCTTCGATATGCGCATCACATCGTCATAGGTCGTGACGAGCCAGAAAGGCGGGTGGGTTCCATCGGGGCTTTCCACGCGCGCGACCGGCATATCTGCGCGGATACGATCGAACGTGTCGAGCAGCCCGTTCCATTCTCCATAGGCCGCAGGGTTGATGACGGTGCGCGCGAGATCGGGCGAGAGTATCGCAGGCGCGGCCATCACGCGCTGGCCTTGGCCCCGCCACCTGAATCGGCAACAGCGCGCGCGGCATATTCGTCGCGCAGTTCGCGCTTGTAGAGCTTGCCATTCGCCTCGCGCGGCAGGTCGGGCCGAAAATCGAAGTCCTTGGGCATCTTGATCCGGCTGAGGCTGGGGGCGAGGAAGTCGCGCAATTCGCATTCCAGTTCCGCGCCCGCATCAGCCATGTCGATCGGTTGGACAACGGCGACCACCCGCTCGCCCAGATCGGGGTCAGGCGCCCCGATCACGGCGGCGTCCATCACCTTGTCATGCGTCACCAGCAGGTTCTCGATCTCCTGCGGATAGATATTGACCCCGCCCGAGATGATCATGTGGCTCTCGCGGTCGGTGAGATAGAGAAAGCCGTCCTCGTCGATATGGCCGATATCGCCCAGCGTCATCCAGCCCGCGCGATGCATCGCCTCGGCGGTCTTGGCCGGATCGTTGTGATAGGTCGGGAGCAGCGCGTTCTCGAAATAGATAAGGCCGTCCATGCCCGGCGAACACTCCTCGCCATCGGGGCCGCAGACATGGAGCTTGCCGTAGATCGCGGGGCCGACCGAGCCAGGGTGGGTGAGCCACTGTTCAGACGTCACCAGTGTCATCCCGATGCCTTCGCTCCCTGCATAATATTCGTTGATGATCGGCCCCCACCATTCGATCATCTCGCGTTTGATCGGCACAGGGCACGGTGCTGCGGCGTGGAGTGCGCGGACGTGGCTCGACAGATCGTATTTCGTGCGGATTGCCGGGTCGAGTTTGAGGAAGCGGACGAAATGGGTCGGCACCCATTGGCTGTCCGTCACGCGGTAGCGCTCAATCGCGGCGAGCGCGGCCTCTGGCTCGAACTTCTCCAGCACGATGATCGTCGCCCCCAGGCGATGCGCGACCGAACACCACCCGATGGGCGCGGCGTGATAGAGCGGCGCGGGTGAGAGATACACCATCGACCCGTCCGCGGGCATCCCTGCGCCCAGGGTCGCGAGACCCATCAAGGGAACGGGCGCCTGCGGATCGCTGTTTTCGGGCGGCGCAGGCCGAATGCCCTTGGGCCGCCCGGTGGTACCCGAGGAATACAGCATGACCGAGCCCGCGCTCTGATCCGCGATCGGTTCGGAGGACTGAGCGCCAAGCGCGGCGGCAAAATCCGCCTCTCCCGCACCATCGCCGGCGGCGCCCACGATCAGCACTTCGAGGTCCGGCAGATCGGCGCGAAGATCGTTAATCAGCGCCGCGTAGCTTTTCGAGGTGATCAGCAGACGAACCTCGCCGTCGCGCAGGATATAGGCGATCTCGGGAGCGGTCAGCCGGGTCGAGACCGGCACCAGCATAGTGCCGGCGCGCTGCGAACCCCAGATCAGCGTGAAGTACTCGATCCGGTTCTCCATCAGCACGGCGAAGGAGTCGTCCGCCTGCAATCCGCGCGCACGCAGCAGCTGGGCGAAGCGGTTCGCCGCCATGTCCATCTGCGCGTAAGTCATCTGCTCGCCGCTTCCTGCCATGATGACAGCGGGATGGTCAGGGCGATTGGCGGCATGCGTAATGGGATGCAGGTTCACGAATTTCTCCCTTGGCCGACGGTTTTCTCCGACAGGGCCGGAAACGACTCCCTGCCACACGCGTGCCGCCTTGCTATGGGAGAAAATCTAACGGGCGCGCGCACATGCTCAAGCAAAAAGGGCGGCCGAATGAACCGCCGCCCCGCAAGAATGCCGAATGCTTCGAAAACTTCCTGCGTTTATCTCAGGCCCAGACGTGTGAGCATGAGTGCGGTGCGCGAACCGGCTTGCGGATCAGCGTCCACCCATCCCGGTAAGGTGACGCCCTTCGAGCGCATTGGTCGGCAGCGTGTTTTCGACCATGTAAGGCGCCGGATTGACGGCCTTGCCCTCAACCCGCACTTCGTAATGCAGATGCGGACCGGTGGAGCGGCCGGTCGAACCGACATAACCAATCAGATCGCCCTTCTCCACCTGCTGTCCTGCAGCGACTGCAAGACGCGAAAGGTGCGCGTAACGCGTTTCAAGCTCGGCCCCGTGGTCGATACTGATGAACAGCCCGTAGCTCGAGAACCAGTCAGCGCGGCCAACCATGCCGTCTGCGGTTGCATAGACCGGGGTGCCCGTCGGCGCGGCGAAGTCGATGCCCTTGTGCTGCTTTTGCCGTCCCAGAACAGGATGGCGGCGCAGACCGAAATTGCTGCTCACCCGCGCATTCATGACGGGGATCAACGAAGGGACGGAGATCGCAGGTTCCACCGCTATCGGTACGCCCGGGCCGCGCTCGTCAAGGGCGGTCCAGCTTGCAAACAGTTCACGAAAGCGCCGATCATCACCCGAAAGCGTGCTCAATTTAGAATCGCGCGCCGTTTCCGCAACGTCGGCAGCAACGGCGGCGGTCGCGGTGCCGGTCGCAGCGCTGTCAGCGGATGTGTCAGCAAGCGCTGGACTGGCCGCAGCGCAAAAGCTGGCAGCGAACACGGCGGTGGTAACTTTAACGATCGAGCGCTTCAACATACGACTCCCATTGCTTTCGGAGCTGATCGGCGCGAGTTTTTCTTCGTTTCCGGAACCTTGGCGGTTCGGTGCGCGTATCAACTTGTGAGCTTTCAGCGCCAGTGCGCCTTCGGTCGACCAAGAGGTATCGGGGCTAAACCTTAAAGCGCAATGTTCGCATAGAATTCGCGCGGCAGACCGGCAGCAAGACGCGCTGAGTCGTTGAAAGGCGGTTTTAACGATCCGCGAAAATGCGCTGCGACCAGATTTTTCCAATAAATTTCCGGTACCTCTGAGCGAGATTCGGCAACGCTTCGAAAATGCTTGGTTCCGGCCGCGACATGACGAATTTCATCGTCAAGGATTCGGGCGAGGATTTTCGTGCCGCGCTCGTCGCCGGAACCCCGGACCCGCTCCAGTGTCGCGGGCGTCACATCAAGACCGCGCGCCTCCAGTACCATCGGCACCACGGCGAGGCGCGCGGCGACATCATGCGCTGTCGCTTCAGCCGCTTCCCAAAGCCCCGCATGCGCGGGCAATGCGCCATAATGGCTCCCCAGGCTTTCGAGCTTGCGGGCAAGCAGCGCAAAATGCATCGCCTCATCAGCCGCAACGCCCAGAAAGTCATCAGTAAAATCGCGGTCCATTTCGCCGCCGAACCGGCCCACCATGTCGAGCGCGAGATCGATCGCGACAAACTCGATATGCGCAAGGGAATGCCACAAGGCGATCCGCGCGCGGTCCGAACCGAACCGGCCGCGCTTCGGCATTTGAGCAGGCGGCAAGAGCTCGAGGCGTCCCGGCCACGCCGGTCTTGCGGGCATCGCGACGTCGAACACGAATGCAAGCTCACCCCGGCGCCAACGACGGGCCACATCGCGCGCGGCGAAACACTTCGCTATGGGGGCGGCGGTGAGCAGCGTGCCGCGGATCGCTTGAGCGATGGTCTCCATCGGGCAGCCTAGAGCGCCTGCGCTGCGGCCAGCACCTCCTCGGCGTGCCCTTTGACCTTCACCTTGCTCCAGATTTGCGCAATCCTTCCATCGCTATTAACCAGATAGGTGGTGCGGACCATGCCCATATAGGTTTTCCCGTACATCTGCTTTTCGGTCCAGATCCCCAGCGCGTCGGAAAGGCCGCCCTCTTGCGCATCGGTTGCGAGCGGGGTCTTCAGATCATGCTTCGCGATGAAGTTCTGGTGTTTCTTCGCACTGTCCTTGCTGACGCCGAGCAGCGCGGTATCCGCCGCGGCGAAGCGGCCCTTCAACTCGGAAAAATCTTTCGCCTCGGTCGTGCAGCCGGGCGTGTTGTCCTTGGGATAGAAGAAGACGACCAGCTTCTCGCCCTTGAAGTCGGACGGTTTGACGGTGCCGCCATCGGACGTCTCCAGCTCGATATCGGGCATAGGATCGCCCACCTGCGCTGCTGTGCTCATGCTCAAAATTCCTCCAGCTTTGTCGAAAACACCTGCTCCCACGCGCGGGCGACCGTTTGCCGGGCCGCCGCGAGATCGCTTTGCAAGCGGGCAAGGCTATCGCGTCCACAGGCACGCGCAAGCGCTTTTGCAGCCGCACGCGGTGGCGACTTGCCGCCGGGAGCAAGCAGGCGCCCGGCAACCAGCATCGCGGTCATCAGTTCATGCGCCTCCACACATTTTTCGGGCAGCAATCCGGCGGCCACCAGCGCGCCAATCGCTTCGCCAAGATCAGGGGCAAGCGCACCCGACGCCATTTCCGATAAGCGCTGCGCATCACGCAATTGGAGGAAGTGAACCAGAAATTCGAGATCGACCAAACCGCCGCGCTGCAACTTCACGTCAAGCACCCCGCGCGCCGGTTTGTGCCGCGCCATGTCACGCCGCATCGACAGCACGTCCCGGCGCAGGGTCACGGGATCGCGGGGCATTCGCACCACGGCCCGGATAATACGCTCCACCGCCGCGCGCGCAGCTCGCGACCCAGCAATCGGGCGCGCGCGGGTGAGCGCCATGTGCTCCCAGGTCCAGGCCGCTTCGCGCTGGTATTTGTCGAACGCTTCGAGCGACACGGCGAGCGGCCCCTGATTGCCCTGAGGGCGCAGCCGGGTGTCGATCTCGTAGAGTGCGCCGTGCGCGGTGGGGACCGACAGGGCTGCGGTAACCCGGCTGGCCAAGCGATTGAAATAGAGCGTTGCGCCGAGCGGACGATCCCCATCCGACTGGGCGGTGAAGTCGCCGGTGAACAGGTAGATGATGTCGAGATCGGACGCATGCGTCAGCACCCCGCCACCCAGTCGCCCCAGACCGAGCACCAGCAGCTCGCTCCCGGCGATCGTGCCATGCGCCTTCGCAAACTCCGCACGTGCCGCCTCAAGTGCGACTTGCGTCGCCGCTTCCGCAAGGTTGGCGAGCACGCGGGCGATTGCGAGGGGCGGGTTGTCCGCTTCGATCAGACGCAAGCCGAGAACGAAGCGCGCATCGCCCGTTTCGCGCCGGATCGTATCGAGTTGTGCCTCGTAATCGCCGCGCATGGCCCCTGCCCGCATGCGCTCGGCGATCTCGCCAACTGCGAGCGGCGGGGCGAGCGGCTTGCGGTCGAGCAGCACGTCGAGCCGGGAGGGCTGGCGCGCCAGTGCATCGGCGAGCAGAGGCGACAGGGTCAGGGCATTCACCAGCCGCTCCAGCACATCGGGGCGTGCTGCGACCAGTTGCAGCAGCTTGAGCGCCGAAGGAGCGCGGTCCAGGATCGATTCCCACCGCGCGAGCGCACGCTGTTTGTCGTCGCTCGCGGCAATGGCGGCAAGGAGATCGGGCAGCGCCTTGTCGAGCGCTGCGAGGGCTGCCTCGCTCTGGACCGCAGTGAACCGGCCGCTGCGCCAACCCTCGATCCGCCGGGCCAGCGCCGCGCCATCGGCAAAGCCGAGGCTCTCGAGATAGGCGGAGCGGTCGGAGGATTGCGGGACTGGAGCAACCGTGCGTTCGCGCCCGACGAGTTCGTCGTGGATAGCCTCGACCGCTTGGGTAATGTCGTGGAGTTCTGCGATAAGCGCTGCTGCACTGGGCGAGCCGTCGAGCCGGGCGAGATCGTCCAGCGCCTCGCCTTCAGGCAAGATGTGTATCTGGCGGTCGTGCATCATCTGGATACGGTGTTCGACCGTGCGCAGCCGGTCGTAGGACGTGCCCAAGGTGGTGGCCGTTGCGGCGGTAAGATGGCCCGCGTCCGTCAGCGCATCGAGCGCGGCGCGCGTGCCCCGGACCCGCAAACTTGGCTCGCGCCCGCCATGGACGAGCTGATGGGTCTGCGCGAAAAACTCAATCTCGCGAATACCGCCGCGCCCGCGCTTGATATCAAAGCCGGGTCCGGGGCGCTCGGGCCCGGCATCGTTCTTGCGGATCCGCTCCGTGAGTGCGGCGAGCGCCTCGACCGCGCCGAAATCGCGCGCCGTCCGCCAGATGAAGGCATCAACCGCGTCGAGAAACGCGCGGCCCCCGGCAATGTCGCCCGCAGCGGCGCGCGCCCGGATAAACGCGGCGCGCTCCCAAGCCAGTGCATCGCCATGATAATGGGCGCGCGCGGCAGCGACGGGCACGGCTAGCGGACTGACCTCACTTGCGGGGCGCAGCCGCAAATCCACGCGCAGGACATAGCCCGCACGGGTATTTTCCGAGAGCAGCCTGACGATGCGCCGGGCGTAACGCTGCGCGACTTCGCCCGGATCATCGCGCTCCCGCCGGGGCAAGGTTTCGGGATCGTACAGGAAGATCGGATCGATGTCGGAGGAATAGTTGAGCTCGCCCGCCCCCTGCTTGCCGAGCGCGAGGCCGATAAAACCATCCGGTTGCGCGATACCAGTCCGCTCGGCAATGGCGGTGCGGATCGCGGTGTCGAGCGCCCGGTCAGCAAAGTCGGTAAGTTCGGTGAAAACGCGCCTGAGCGGAAACGCTCCCGCAAGGTCGCCAATCGCGAGCGTGGTGGCCAGCGCGATCCGTTGATGACGCAACGCGGTATCGATATCGTCCGGGTCCCCGCGCCCCTTCGCCCAGCGCAAGGCGGCCTCACCCTCGCCCCCCTTTAGCATGGGGACAAGCGTCTCCAGCCGTTCCAGCGAGCGCGCGAGGAACGGACTGCCAGCGCGGGCACGTTCGAGCGCTTCGGGCCAATCGGCCGGGGCAGGCGCGGTTTCCTCCATCGCGCCTGTCCCCTTGCCGTCTTGCCTGACGGTCGACAAGGTCGCACAAAAGGTCGGGGAGCGCGCAAGCGCTTGCGCCCGCATAGCAGCACTGCGAGAGGCGCCCTGTGGAAACGGTTGCAAACCCGATCAATGGCGGTCTGCTGATGCCCGCAGAATGGGCGCCGCAGCGCGCGCTGTGGATCGGCTTCCCGCATCTGGCCGAGGAATGGCCCGGCGTTTTCACGCGGGCGCAGGAGCAGATCGCCGCATTTGCAAACACAGTCGCCGAAACGGGGCAGGAGGTTCGCCTCCTGGTTCGCGGCGAAGCGAACGAGACCCGCGCCCGTGCGCTGGTCTCCACCAAGGTTACGCTCGAACGACGAATCTATGGCGATATCTGGCTGCGCGACACTGGCCCCCTCATCGTGCGCGAGGGGATCGAAGGAGGCGACAGGTTGGCGGCGCAAGTCTTCGCGTTCAACGGCTGGGGCGACAAATACCGCATGCCCGGTGACGAAACCATCGGCGCCGATCTGGCCTGGGCCGAAGGGCTGCCCGTGACCACCTCCGCCATGGTTTTCGAAGGCGGCGCGGTCGATGGCGATGGCACGGGCCTCGCAATCGCGACCGAGGAGTGCCTGCTGAACCCGAACCGCAATCCGGGTCTGAGCCGCGCGGCGATCGAAGCGGAACTCACCCGTATGCTTGGCTTTGAGCGCGTCGTGTGGCTGGGGTGCGGCCTCATGAACGACCATACGGACGGGCATGTTGATAATCTTGCCCGCTTTGTCGCACAGGGCACGGTGGCGCTCCCCGAGGCGATCGACGACGATGATCCCAATGCAGCGATCTATGCCGATGCCGCGGACCGTCTCTGCGCTGCGGGCCTTACCCTTGCGCGCATCCCCTCACCTGGCCGGATCGAGCGCGACGGGCGCGTGGAACCCGCAAGCTACGTCAACTTCGCCATCGCCAATGCCTGCGTCATCGTCCCGACCTTTGGCTCGCCGCATGACGATGCGGGCGTCGCCGCCATCGCCGATCTCTTTCCCGGACGCGAGGTTGTTGGACTACCCGCCGATGCGGTGCTGGCTGGCGGAGGGGGCTTTCACTGCGCAAGCCAGCAATTGCCCGTGCTTTAAGCGTTCGTTTACGAATTCCTGCGAAGGACAGGGCCCTATGGCACGGACCATCGCTCTTTCCCGGATTATCGATGCACAGGGCGCGCAATATCGTGCTGCCGACCTCGCGCGCGGATTGATCGTGCTTGGTTGCAGCGCCGCGCTGATCTTCGCTGGACAACCGCTGCCCTTTTAGGACTCGCTGCAACACGCGCCCCCCCCTGGTTAGAGCAGTCGCACCAGCGCCGCCGCGGCGGCCGAGCCCAGTACCAGACCGACCGCAATCCGCCACGCGCGGTCACTCACCCGGCCAGAAGCGCGCTTGCCCACCCAGTTTCCAATGAGAACGGCAGGGAACAGAGCCAGCGCCAACCACAATTGCCCCGCGCTGAGCTCACCCAAAGCCGCGCCCGAGGCAATACCGGCTGCGGCGGCGATCGTAAAGATGAACAGCATCGATGCGGTAACGTTGTCGCGGGGCAATCCTTGCGCAACATAATAGGGGACGACCGGCGGGCCCGGCATCCCTGCATAGCCCGTAAGCAAGCCGCTGGTGACCCCGACAAAGCCGGTTGCGCCCCGCCCCGGCTTCGCGCCGCCGAATGGGTCGACCAGGATCGCCGCAAAGGCGAGCAGCGCCACTAGCGCAATGAGCAAGCGGGCAACATCCGCGCCGGTCATCGCCAGCGCCCACAATCCCGGGGGGGTGGTCAGGACTACGAGCGCGGCGATAGCGAAGGCCGACCGCTCGGCATCGCGCAGGAGCCTGCGGATCTCGCTCAACCCGATAAAGACCGCGAGGAAATTGGTAACCAGCACCGCCTCGATCGGCAGCATGGCGAGCGCCAGAACCGGCACGAGCAGGATCGCCAGACCAAAGCCCGCCAGCCCGCGCACGAAGGCGGACACGAAGGTCGCAGCGACCGCCACTGCGATCTGCGCCGCGGTAAATCCGGCCATTATCTCCATCGCTCAGGTTTGGGGCCGCAAGACGATCAGGCCGAGCGTGATGGCATGGAAGAAGGCGATAGCAAGATTGGCGGTGACGACTGGGTTGGCAAGTGTCCCGACGGTAATTGGCGTCATCACCTTGTAAGCGATCTGGAGCGAGAGCAACACGGCCACCGCCTGAGGCACCGGCCGTGCAAGCAGGATCAGCGAGGCAAGAAAGATCGCGAGGTAGACCGCAAGCAGGATGCCGCGTGCGGGCTCCGCGCCGCCATAGGACGCTTCCACCCAGACCGCTCTTGTCGCAATGCCGTAGGTTACCGGCGCGAGGACCGCGACATTCAATAGCAGCGAAAGGACGATCATCGCCTTCATCGTGTTGTCCACGCGCCGCTCCCGGCCTCAGTCGCGCAGATCGGGCGGCGTCGCCTCGTTCAATAGCATCGCGATGGCTTCGTCCAGTGGCATTACACGCTGCTCCTTCTCACCAAGCGTGCGGATCGCGACCGTGCCTTCTTCGGATTCACGCCCGCCCACCACCAGCAGATGCGGCACTTTGGCAAGGCTGTGCTCGCGCACCTTGTAGTTGATCTTCTCGTTGCGCAGGTCGCTTTCCACGCGGATGCCCGCCTCGCGCAGCCGGCTCTCGGCATGGATCGCCCAGGAATCTGCATCCGATACGATCGTCGCCACCACCGCCTGCACCGGGGCGAGCCACACCGGCAGACGCCCGGCGAAATGCTCGATCAGGATGCCGATGAAGCGCTCGTAGGAACCGAAGATCGCGCGATGCAGCATTACCGGGCGGTGCCGCCCGCCATCCTCGCCCACGTAAGTCGCATCGAGCCGTTCGGGCAGCACGCGGTCGGACTGGATCGTGCCCACTTGCCAGGTCCGCCCGATCGCATCGGTGAGGTGCCATTCGAGCTTGGGCGCATAGAACGCCCCTTCGCCCGGCAGTTCTTCCCAGCCATATTCGTCATTCGCCATTCCGGCCGCCGCGACCGCGTCGCGCAATTCCTGCTCGGCCTTGTCCCAATCCGCATCGGAGCCGAAGCGCTGCTGCGGCCGGGTCGCGAGCTTGATCTCGTACGTGAAGCCGAAATGCTTATAGACGCTGTCGGCGAGCTCGCAGAACTTCTCGACCTCTTCGACCACTTGCTCCTCGGTGCAGAAGATGTGCGCGTCGTCCTGCGTGAACTGGCGCACGCGCATCAGGCCGTGGAGCGCGCCGTGCGGCTCGTTGCGGTGGCAGCAGCCCATCTCGCCGAGGCGAATCGGCAGATCGCGATAGGACGTGATCCCCTGCTTGAAGACCAGCACATGCGCGGGGCAATTCATCGGCTTCAGCGCCATCCAGTCGGCGTCTCCACTGATGACCGGACCTTCGTCCTCGGTGTTCGGAACCTCGTCGGGGATCACGAACATGTTCTCGCGATACTTGCCCCAGTGCCCGGATTGCTCCCACTGGCGCGCATCCATGACCTGCGGCGTCTTGATCTCGCGATAGCCGCCGCCATCCATCCGGCGGCGCATATAGGCCTCCAGCTCGCGCCAGATGCGATAGCCCTTGGGGTGCCAGAAGACTGACCCGTGCGCCTCTTCCTGCAGGTGGAACAGGTCCATCTCGCGGCCCAGCTTGCGGTGATCGCGCTTGGCCGCTTCCTCCAGCCGATGGAGGTGGGCGTTCAATTGCTTCTTGTTGAGCCAGCCGGTGCCGTAGATGCGCGTCAACTGCGCGTTCTTCTGGTCGCCGCGCCAGTATGCTCCGGCAACGCGCATCAGCTTGAAGGCCTGCGGGTCGAGCCTGCCGGTCGAGGGAAGGTGGGGTCCGCGGCACATATCGAGCCAGGCGCCGTCCTCGCCGGGATTGCCCGACCAGTAGACCGTCAGATCTTCGCCTTCGGGTAGCTCGCGCGCCCATTCGGCCTTGAACTGCTCGCCTTCCGCCTGCCATTTCGCGATCAGCTCATCGCGCGACCAGACCTCGCGCACCAATGGCTTGTCGGCCTTGATGATTGCGCGCATCTTCTCCTCGATCGCGGGCAGATCGTCCATGCTGAACGGTTCGCGCGACGGCGGGGCCATGACGTCATAGTAAAAGCCGTCATCGGTCGCCGGGCCGAAGGTAATCTGCGTGCCGGGGAACAGCGCCTGCACCGCTTCGGCAAGGACATGCGCGTAATCGTGGCGCGCGAGTTCGAGCGCGTCGGCTTCGTCCTTGGCAGTGATGAGCGCCAGGTCACTGTCGCCATCGAAGGGTCGACCCAGATCGCGGATCTCTCCGTTGACGCGCGCGGCAAGCGCCGCCTTGGCCAGGCCAGGCCCGATCGAAGCGGCCACGTCGGCGGGAGTGCTGCCGGGGTCAAGCTCGCGTACCGAGCCATCGGGCAGGCTGATCTTGAGCAATTCGGTCATGGTCTAATCGTCCATCTCATTTCGCGGGCCTTTGACACAGCATGGCGTGCGCTTGAAGAGCGGCGTTGGGTTTCCGGCAGTTTCAGGAGGACGCCGCGCCACCCGCAACCGGGTGGCTGGGCTGAAGCGACTAAGCCGCGCGCACCCGCCCCCGGATATCCGAGGTCGTAGTGGTTGTGGTTGTTGTCAGCAGCTCGGCCATGGGTGGAGGATAGCGATTGGCGGTTGCAAAGTCATTACCCGATCGAGGCCATCGTCGGCCGCGACTGATCGTCTATACACTGACCCGATTGGCGCCCGCCTCGATCGTGCTGGTGCGAGTTGCAGCGATCTGGGTGGAGCGCTGCTTTATCCCCGATACGAAGCGCCATTCGTTTGTCGCGCGCTCCGGGGTCAGCTCGAGGCGCATATAGCCACGCTGCGAGGTGTCGGCCCATCGCAGCTCCGCATTCTCGCTCACTAGGGCGCCTGCCAGCATCGCAGGCGGGACCATGGACAGATATCCTTCAAAACCAGGCGAGCTTACCGAGGACACGCCCAGTTCGACGCCGACCGCCTCGCCGTCCTGCGCCAGTTCGAAATTCCACGCATTGTGCGTGTCGCCGGCGAGCACCAGCAGGTTAGCCTCTGCCTCCAGCGCGGCGCCCAGCACGCGTTCGCGCGCGGCCGGGTAACCGTCCCAGGCATCGAAGTTGAGCGGCAATTCGGCGCGCCGGGCCATAGCGGCGGCTTGCAAGCGGCGCCTGGCATAGTCAGGCAGCGTATCGGGTAGCGTGCCGAACAGGGCGTTGGGCGCTGCGAGCTTGCCCATGAGCACCTGCTGGATGAGCACCTGCCAGCGCGCCCCGCGCCGGGTCGATGCGGCAAGGCCCTGTGTCAGCCATGCCTCCTGCGCTGCTCCCAGCATCTGACGGTCCGGATCGGCATAGTCTCCTTCGCGAAAAGCGCTGAGTGCGGCCATGATCCCCGGTTCGGTCGCCTGCCCGGTCAGAACCGCTTCGATGCTGAACTGCTTCTCGCGCCCCTCCAGCCGCGTGTCGAGCCGGAATAAAGTTGCCAGATCGCCGATGTCGTAGGCGGCGTAAGGCTCGTCGGAAACCGGCATCCATTCGCGGTAAACCTGCTTGGCGATCCGCTTGCGCACATCCCAGCTACCTTCGGTGTCGGGCTGGTGGTTCTGCGCGCCGTCCACATAACTGTCATTCGCGCTCTCATGATCGTCCCACACGCTGATCATCGGGATGACCTGATGGAGCCGCTGGAGATCGGGATCGGCGCGGTAGGTCTGGTAGCGCAGGCGATAATCGGCCAGCTGGACGATTTCCTCGCCGGGCAGCGCGGTGCGGTCGGGGTGGCGCTGATCGGGGCCCGGATAGGTGTCGGATCCGTATTCGTAGATATAGTCGCCCAGATGCACCGCGCAGTCGACATCGTTCGCCTCAGCCGCATGAGCGTAAGCGTTGAAATAGCCAAAGCCGTAATTCGAGCACGAAAACACCGCCATGCAAAACCGCTCGGTCGGTCCCTGGGGCAGTGTGCGCGTGCGGCCGGTGGGCGAGGTCGCTCCGCCCGGCGCTATGAAGCGGTAGAAATACCAGCGGTCGGGAGCGAGCCCTGTCGCGGTCGCCTTGGCGCAGAAGTCGCGGGCCGGCGAAGCGGTCGCGGAACCTTCAGCGATGACGGTGTCGAACCCGGCGCTCTCGCTGATCTGCCAGGTAAGCTGCGTATCCTGATCGCCGACGAACCGCGTCCACAACAGCACGCTCGTTGCCTGCGGTTCACCGCTCGCGACCGAGTGGGTGAAGCCGCGGCCAAAACCTTGCGCCGCTGCGGGCGAAGCGGCGAGCGCGGCGGACGCACCGGCGAGTGCGAAAATGCCGCGACGCGTAAGCTGCGTGACGGAATGGGCGGGCGGCGGAGCGAGGTCAGTCTTGAACATGAAAGTGATGCTTATGTGGGCTGCATTGCGCAGCGATGACAGCGCGCGCTTCGATCGGAACTCCGCAACAAGACTTGCCGCAATGAGAAGCGAAGGCCATCATGATGCACGATGCACGATCTCCAATATCACGCCATGCCCGATGGTCGCCGGATCGCCTTTCGTCATGTCATCGGCGACGGGCCGACACTCGTCTTCCTTCCCGGCTACATGTCCGACATGACAGGCGGAAAGGCGACCGCCTTGTTCGACGATGCACGCGAGCGGGGGCGGCCCTGCCTGCTGCTCGACTATTCGGGCTGTGGCAAGAGTGAAGGCGATTTCGCGGACGGAACTCTGTCGCGCTGGCGCGAGGAAGCGTGCGCGCTGATTGCAGCGCAGGTGACAGGCGAAGTGCTGCTGGTCGGCTCTTCGATGGGCGGCTGGCTGATGCTGCTGGTGGCCCGGGCGCTCGGCGCGCAGGTGACGGGGCTGATCGGCATTGCCGCTGCGCCCGATTTCACCCGCTGGGGCTATGACGATGCGCAACGGGCCGCGCTCGCGCGGGGTGAGGTGATTTTCGAAGACAGCGATTACGGGCCAGAGCCGACGCCCACTCACCCGGATTTCTTCGCCGATGCCGAGCGGCACTTGCAGCTCGACACCCGGATCGCGATTACCGCGCCGGTGCGGCTGCTGCATGGCCAGCGCGACACTGACGTGCCGTGGGAAACCAGCCTGCGCCTCGCCGCAGCCTTGCGTTCGGACGATGTACAGGTGACGATCGTCAAGGATGGGGACCACCGCCTTTCGCGCGAGAGCGATATCGCGCTGCTCAAGCGCGTGGTGCGCGCCTTTACTTAACGGGACAGACCCATGCTCAGTGCTTTCCTGCTTGCCGTCCTCGCGCAGGTCGGACCCAACCCCACCGGCGGTTCGCTCGCCGACATGCCCGACGATATAGTCGAGCGCCCGGCGCGCGAGACTGTGCTCGCCGCGCCCGATACCGCGACCAGTGCCTGGCTCGCCGAATGCCTTGGCGTGCTGGCCGATGATCCGGCCCGCGCACATACGCTGGCTCAGGTGCGGCGAACCGAGGTGCAAGGCGCATCGCGTGTGATTGCCAACCACTGCCTTGGCTTGGCCGCAACCGAGCTTGCCTTGTGGGACGATGCAAGCCGCGCGTTCATCGCCGCGCGCGACGAAACGCCTGCAGGCGAGCACCGGGCGCGGGCGCGCTTTGGCCTGATGGCAGGCAACGCGCTTTTGGGCAAAGGCGATGCGGGCGCCGCGCTTGCCGCTCTGAACACAGCTCAGGCGGACGCGCGCGAAGCCGCTTCCACCCCGCTTCAAGCACTCGCAGCGACCGACAGGGCCCGCGCGCTGGTAGCGCTCGACCGCCCGGTCGAAGCGCTGGTAGCGCTCGAAAACGCAACCATGCTTGCCCCAGACCGGGCCGAGATCGCGCTGCTCGAAGCAACTCTGCTGCGGCGTCTCGAACGGCTGGATGAAGCGCAGGTCGCGATTGAGCGCGCGGGCGCTATCACCCCGCTTGCGCCGAACCTCGCCGCCGAAATCGGGTTGGAGGCGGGCGTCATCGCGGTGCTTTCAGGCCGGGAGGACGCGGCGCGCGCGAGCTGGGATTCGGTTCTCGAGCTTGCGCCCGAAACCCCCTCGGCCTCGACCGCGCGGGAATATCTTGCCCAGATCGGTACGTCAGGAGGCGGCTCATGACCAAGCTTTCCGTCCTCGACCTCGTGCCCGTGCGCGAAGGTGAGAGCGTGGCCGACGCTTTCGCCGCCACGACCAGCCTCGCGCGCGTTGCCGAAGCGCATGGCTACGAACGCTTCTGGGTCGCCGAGCATCACGCGATGAAGGGGATTGCGGGCGGCGCGACGGCGGTAGTGCTCGCCCATATCGGCAATGCAACCAGCCGCATCCGGATCGGATCGGGCGGGATCATGCTGCCCAATCACACCCCGTTCCAGATCGCCGAGCAGTTCGGCACGCTCGATGCGCTGTTCCCCGGTCGGATCGACCTCGGGCTCGGCCGTGCGCCCGGAGCTGGCCCCGAACTCCAGCGTGCGCTGCGCAAGAACCTTGGCGAAGCGGCCAATTATTTCCCGCAGGACGTGGTCGAATTGCGCGCGCTCCTCACCGGCGATCTCGATTTGCCGATCACCGCTACACCGGGGCGCGGGGCGACGGTCGAGCTGTGGATACTGGGCTCCAGCCTGTTCGGGGCGCAGCTCGCGGCGAAGCTGGGCCTGCCTTACGCCTTCGCTGCGCATTTTGCCCCCGATCACCTGGACGAAGCACTGGCGGTCTATCGTCGGACGTTCGAGCCGTCCGACGCGCTCGACCGTCCGCATGTCATGGTCGCAATGAACATCTTCTGCGCCGAAGCGGCCGCCGATGCAGACCTTCTGGCATCGAGCCAGCAGCAAAGCTTCGTCGCCTTGCGCAGCGGCGCACCGGGCCGATTGCCGCCGCCGGTTAGAGATTACACTCAGAGCCTGCCCGCACCTGCGCGCGCAATGCTGGCTCATATCGGGCAAGCGAGCGCAATCGGCACCCCGCGCGATGTAAGCGAGGCGGTTGCGTCCTTCATCCGCCGCACCGCCGCGGACGAAATTCTCGCATGCGGTGCAACCTTCGATCCCGCAGCGCGCGAACGCTCGCTCGCGCTGACAAGGGACGCCTGCGCTGCGCTCACGGCCCCGGCGCACTAAGGGCACATCCTGCTTGCGCGCAGCGATGCTTAACCTGTAGGCGCGCGCCTGCCGAAATAACGCCGAGACGACGCCGACTGACGCTACGATATGGGCGCGGGCGAGGATGCCGGGAGAGCAACGGGCGATGAACGCGACGACCAAGGCGAAACCCGCCGCTAAGACTACAGAAGCTCTCCTCAAAGCGCTGTCGAAGCGGCTGCGCGAAGCGGTGCTCCCCGGTGAGCCTGCGCTGAGCGCTGAAGATCTGCGCGAGATCGCTGCATTCCTGCTTGATACCGCTGCGACCCGCCAGCCGGGCGAGGCAGCGCTGGCGATGGAATCGAGCGCGGGCGAGCGGCGACGGCTGCGAATCGCGATCGCCAATGACGACATGCCGTTCCTCGTTGATTCGGTGGCGGCCGCTATCACCGCGGGCGGACTGAGCATCGAACAGCTGATCCATCCCGTTATCGGGGTCCGCCGCGATCGGAACGGCGCGCTTACGGCAATCGGCAAGCCGGCCGGGGCCGAGGCGAAGGAATCGCTGATCTATATCGAGACCCCGCGGATCGATGCCCGCCAGCGCCGCGCGCTGATGGCCAAGCTGCGCGGCGTGCTTGGTGACGTGCGGGCGGCGGTCGAAGACTGGCCGAAGATGCGGGCCGCACTCGAAGCCGATGCTGAGACACTGCGCGGCCGTCATGAGGAAGGCGCCGAGCTGCTGACCTGGCTTCACCGCGGTATGCTGACCCAGCTCGGACACCTCACCCGCGCGGCTGACGGATCGGAGAGCGACGCTTACGGGCTGTGCCGCAAAAGCACCCGCGCGATCCTGGCCGAGGCTTCATACGAGCGCGCCTTTGCCTGGTTCGATGAGGAGAGCGACACCGATGGTCGCCCCCGCGAACTGCTCATCATCAAGGCGAACCATCTTTCCAGCGTGCATCGCCGCGCGCCGCTCGACCTGTTCATCCTGCCCCGCCGCGAGAACGGTCGCACCGTCGCGCTTTCGATCCATGCCGGAATCTGGACCAGCGCTGCCATCGCTTCGCATCCGGGCGAAGTGCCGATCCTGCGGCAGTCGCTTGCGGAAACGACCAAATCGCTGGGTTTCGATCCGGGGGGTCATGCCGGTAAAGCGCTGGTTCACGCCTTTACGAGCCTGCCGCACGACATTCTGATCGGGTTCGAGAAAGACGATATCGCCCGTGTCACCACCGCGATGATGAGCCTCATCGACCGGCCGCGCCCGCGCCTCGTCCTTGTCCAGCCAGCGCTCGAGCGGCACATCTTCGCTTTCGTCTGGCTGCCGCGCGATGCGCTGTCGACCGACGTGCGCGTGCAGATCCAGGACTTGCTGACAAACTCAACCGGCGTTGACCTCCTCAGCTGGAGCCTCGAGGTTGAAGGCAGCACGCTTGCCATGCTGCAATTCCTGCTCGACAGCCGGGCGAGCGAGGCAATGCCGGATGCCGAGAAGATCGAAGGCGAGCTTATCGATCTGCTAAAGGGCTGGAACGAAGCGGTCGAAGCGCATCTTGCCCAGATCGATGGCTCGAGCCGGGTGGCAGCGATCGCGCGACGCTATGCCCATGCGTTTCCTGCAGGTTACCGCGTTCGTTACGGCGCTGAAGAAGCCGCGCGTGACATCATGCAATTACGCCGCCTTGAAGCGAGCGGAATGCATGAGGCACGCAGTTGCCGTCTTTACCGCCTGCCGCATGATCCGGTCGGCGACCTGCGCCTCAAGATATATCATGCCAACGGCGAGTTGCCGTTATCTGATGCGGTACCCGCGCTCGAGAATTTCGGGTTCCGCGTGCTCGCATCGATCCCCACCCGTTTAAGCGACGTCTCCCTGGGCATGATCCACGAATTCACGCTCGAAGCGCCAGCTGGCACCTCGGGCGAAGCGCTTGTCGAACGCGGTGAAATGATCGAGACGGCGATCAGTCAGGTGCTGAACGGCGCTGCGGAGGATGACCCCTTCAATCGCCTGGTCTCGGGTATCGGAATTGACGCGCATGCGGCGATCTGGATGCGCGCGATCTACCGTTACCTGCGCCAGACCGGGATGGGGTTCACCATCTATACGGTCGTCGATGCGCTGCGATGCGCGCCGGACGTGACGCGCGCGCTGGTCGATCTGCTGACCGCCCGCCACGATCCCGGTTTCGAAGGCGATCGCGAAGCGGCGGTTACTGCTGCGACAAGTGCGTTCCGCCGCGGCCTTGCCAAGGTGGTTGCGATCAACGACGATCGCCTGTTGCGCCTGTATCGCGCGGTGGTTGACGCGATCCTGCGTACCAACGCGTTCGCGCCCGCAGCTGGTGAAGCGCTCGCATTCAAGATCGACAGTGCGCTCGTCCCCAACCTGCCAAAGCCCGTGCCATGGCGCGAGATCTTCGTCTATTCGCGCCGGGTCGAAGGGATTCACCTCCGCGCTGGCGCGGTCGCGCGCGGAGGGTTGCGCTGGTCGGACAGGCGCGACGATTTCCGCACCGAAGTGCTCGGCCTGATGAAAGCGCAGAAGGTCAAGAACGCGGTCATCGTTCCAACTGGGGCCAAGGGCGGGTTCTATCCCAAACAGCTGCCCGATCCAGCATCGGACCGCGACGCCTGGGCCGCCGAAGGACAGGCGAGCTACGAGGTTTTCATCCGCACGCTGCTTTCGATCACCGACAACATCGTTGATGGCAAGGTCGTCCATCCCGAAGGTGTCCGGGTGCTCGATGGCGAGGACCCCTATTTCGTCGTCGCGGCGGACAAGGGCACGGCGCGGTTCTCCGATATTGCCAATGCGATCGCGATCGAGCGTGGTTTCTGGTTGGGCGATGCTTTTGCGAGCGGGGGATCGAACGGCTACGATCACAAAGCGATGGGCATCACCGCACGCGGCGCCTGGGTCAGCGTGCAACGCCATTTCCGCGAGATGGGCATCGATGTGCAGGAAGAGCCGATCACGATCGCCGGGTGCGGCGATATGTCGGGCGATGTCTTCGGCAATGGGATGCTCCTGTCCAAAGCGGTCAAGCTGGTCGCGGCCTTCGATCATCGCCACATCTTCATCGATCCCGATCCAGACCCGGCAACCAGCTGGGACGAGCGCAAACGGTTGTTTGACCTGCCCCGTTCGAGCTGGGCAGATTACGATGCCGAACTGATCTCGAAAGGGGGCGGCGTCTTCGCGCGCGATGTCAAACGGATCAAGCTGCCCAAGAAAGCACGGGCCGCGCTCGGCATCGATGATGCGGAGATCGAGCCGGATGCCTTGATCAGCGCCATCCTGAAGGCACCGGTCGACCTCTTGTGGTTCGGCGGGATCGGCACCTACATCAAGGCCGAACACGAGCGCCACCTGGAGGTCGGCGATCCCGCCAACGATCGCCTGCGCGTCGATGCGGGCGATGTGCGCGCGCGGGTTATTGGCGAGGGTGCCAATCTAGGCATTACTCAGGCCGGGCGCATCGCCTTCTCACTTCATGGCGCTGGCGGCGAAGGCGGGCGTATCAACACCGATTTCATCGACAATTCCGCTGGCGTTAATTGTTCGGATAACGAGGTAAACATCAAGATCGCGCTCGCTTCCGCCGTCAGAGCGGGCGAACTCAGCGAACGCAAGCGCACCGCCCTGCTCGCCAGAATGACTGATGCCGTTGCTGCCATCGTGCTGGAGGACAACCGGTTGCAAGCGCTCGCGCTTTCGATTGCGGAGACCGGTGGGAGCGATGCGACCGCCAGCCATGCGCGACTGATCGAGCGCCTGGAAGAAGGTGGCGATCTTGACCGGCGGACCGAGGGACTGGCCACAGGCGAAAACCTGTTGCGCCGCGCTGGTGAGGGCCATGGGCTCACTCGGCCCGAACTCGCGGTGCTGCTCTCCTCGGCCAAGCTGGCGCTTCAGGACGCGATCGAACGCAGCGGTCTGCCGGATGATCCGCTGCTCGAAAGCGACCTGATCGCGATGTTCCCGCCGGCCATGCAGAAGAACTTCGTACCGGCAATTCGCGGGCATCGCTTGCGCCGCGAACTGGTCGCGACCGATCTGGCCAACCGCATGGTCAACCGTCTGGGCCTGGTCCACGCCTTCGAACTCGCCGAAGAGGAAGGCGTGGGCCTGTCCGACGTTGCCGCGGCGTTCGTGGTGGTCGAACGGCTGTTCGCCTTGCCGGACCTGTGGGAGAAGCTCGATACGACCGCGATGCCCGAACGTGCGCGGCTCGGCCTGTTCGATCGGCTTGCCGCTGCGATCGGCAACCTCATGTCCGATGCACTGCGAACGGCCTCCGGGCGGGTGGAGGCGGGCGCGATGATCGGCGAGCTGCGCGACAATGTCGGTGCACTCGATGCTGCGCGTGACGAACTGATCTCAGGCGAAAGTCGCGAGCGAACCGCAGCGCTGCATCAACATCTCACCGATATCGGCGCGCCTGATGATCTGGCCGAGCGGGTTGCGCGGCTGTTCGACCTCGATGGAGCGATCGGTCTTGCAGCGCTGTCGCTCAGGGCCGAGATCGATGCGAAAGAACTGACCAGCGCCTTTACTGATATTGGCGAGCGGATCGGGCTCGACTGGGCGCAGGGAACCGCTGCTCACATGACTCCGTCCGACATCTGGGAACGTCTGCTGGTGAGCGGCCTTGCGCGCGATCTCCAGCAGATGCGCCTCGATTTCCTGCGCCGACTGCTGCGTCGCAAGGGGATGAAGGATGATCCCGAAGGCGCGGTTGCTGACTGGTCTCGACGCAATGACGCCGCGATCCGCCAGTTTCGCTCCGTCATCTTGCGTGCGCAGGCGCAAGCTCCGATCGCGCCGACCGTGCTGGCGCAAATCGCCAGCCAGGCGCGTAACCTGCTGGAGCGGTAAGCGAATGCAGGCACGCTTGACGCGCACGGCTTTTGTCTGGAAGCAGGCGGGTCATGACTAGCGGAGGAGAGGCTGAGGCTGACGTCATGATCGTCGGCACCGGGCACGGCGGCGCGCAAGCGGCCATTGCCCTTCGCCAGAAGGGGCACGACGCGCCGATCATCATGGTCGGGCGCGAGGCCGAAGCGCCGTATGAACGCCCGCCGCTCTCCAAGGAATACCTCGCCGGCGAAAAGCCACTGGAGCGCCTGCGCATCCGCCCCGAAAGCTTCTGGCCCGACAAGAATATAGAACTGCGTCTGGGCGCAGGTGTCAGCGAGGTCAATCCGGGGCAGCGCCTTGCAAGACTGAGCGATGGCACCGCGGTGTCCTATCGCAAGCTCATCTGGGCTGGCGGCGGCGATCCCCGCAGGCTCGGTGTCCCCGGTGCCAACCTGAAAGGCGTGCATTACGTCCGCAGCCGCCGCGATGCGGACCTCATACGCGATGCGCTTGCTGTCGGTGCGCGCAAGGCCTGTGTCATCGGTGGCGGTTATATCGGGCTCGAAGCGGCGGCAGTCCTGCGTCAGCTCGGCTGCAAGGTAACGCTGATCGAGACCCGCGAACGCCTGCTTGCCCGCGTGGCCGGGCGCGAACTCGCCGATTTCTACGCCGCCGAACACGAAAGCCACGGCGTCGATCTGCGCCTTGGCGAAAGTGTAGCGGAGGTAACCGGCGAGGATGGCCGGGTGAGCGGCGTCGCGCTTGAAAACGGTGAAAAGATCGCCTGCGACATCGTGGTGGTCGGCATCGGGATCGTCCCGGCGGTTGCACCTTTGATTGCGGCGGGCGCCGCCGGATCGAACGGGGTCGATGTCGATGAATTCTGCCGCACCACTCTGGATAATATATACGCGATCGGAGATTGCGCCGCGCACGCCAATTCCTACGCCAACCAGCGCGTGATCCGCTTGGAATCGGTTCAGAACGCGCATGACATGGCAACCACGGTCGCGCAGGCAATTACCGGCGAAAAAGAGCCCTACCACGCGCTGCCGTGGTTCTGGTCGAACCAGTACGATCTTAAGCTGCAGACCGCCGGGCTCAATCTGGGATATGATGCGACGGTGCTGCGCGGGGACCCGGCCACACGCAGTTTCTCGGTCGTGTATGTCAAGGAAGGCCGCCCGGTCGCCTTCGACTGTGTCAACGCAATGAAGGATTATGTCGCCGGGCGCAAACTTCTGGAGCGCGGATGCGACCGGATCGATCCGGAGCTGCTCGCCGATGCCAACACTCCGCTCAAGGCGTTTCTCTAAGTCGCATGAGCGCCCAGCGCGCGGCGTCGGCGACCGCTTCGTCCGGATCTTCGGAAAGCGCCGCGACCGGTGCGATGAGCGCGATATCGGCGCTGTTTCCCGCCGCGTAAAGGCAATTGCGCACGAACCGGTCCCGCCCGATCCGCTTGATCGGCGAACCTGAAAACAGCCGCCGAAACCCCGCATCGTCGAGCGTGAGCAGCTCGGCCAGATGCGGCGCGGCCAGTTCGGCGCGCGGCAGAAATTCGCGCGCGGCATGAGCGGTGGCGGCGAACTTGTTCCACGGGCACACGGCGAGGCAATCGTCGCAGCCATAGATCCGGTTGCCGAGCGCTGCGCGAAACTCGCTGGGTACTGGGCCTTGGTGTTCGATTGTCAGATACGAGATGCAGCGCCGCGCGTCGAGCGTGTAGGGCGCAGGAAAAGCGTCGGTCGGGCAGGCATCGAGGCACGCCCGGCAGCTTCCGCACTGGTCGCGATGCGACGCGGCCGGTTCAAGGGCGAGCGTGGTGTAAATCGCGCCGAGGAACAGCCAGCTTCCGTGGTCACGGCTGACGAGGTTGGTGTGCTTGCCCTGCCAGCCGATCCCCGCCGCTTCGCCCAGCGGCTTTTCCATGACCGGGGCGGTATCGACGAAGACCTTGACCTGCTCCTGCGAATATTCCGCCACGATCCAGCGAGCGAGCGCTTTCAGCCGTTTCTTTACGACTTCGTGATAATCCTTGCCCTGGGCATAGACCGAAATACGGGCGCGCTGCGACGCGCTCTCCAGCGCCAACGGGTCAAGCGCGGGCGCGTAGCTCATCCCCAGCGCAATGACGCTGTTCGCTTCGGGCCACAGGCCCCGGGGGGACCGGCGATGTTTGAGGCGACTCGCCATCCACTCCATCGAGCCGTGGTGACCTTCGCCCAGCCATTCCTCCAGCCGCCGGGCGCGTACCGGATCCTCGGCCGCGCTGGCAAAGCCGCACGCGACGAAGCCAAGCTCTGCCGCCTGCGCGGTGATGCGCGCTTCGGGCCCGGGCATTACCGCGACGTTAACCATCTTTGGGGTCCCTCCCGTTCAAACTCGCGCATTAACTCTTCGAACCCATGGACACGGCGATAAAAGATCGGCTCGGACCCCACAACGGGGACGCGCATGATGAACCAGAAACGATCGGTCTCTTAGCGCCGGACCCGCGTCCGCTCGCGATCGACGCGAAAGGGCTGGTCAAGAGCTTCGAGGGCACGCGCGCTGTCGACGGGATCGATATCGCTGTGCCTGAAGGCGCGATCTACGGAATTCTCGGGCCTAATGGCGCGGGCAAGACAACAACGTTGCGTATGCTCTTGGGTATCATAGACCCGGACGAAGGTGTACGCCGGGTCTTCGGGCATGATCGCCCGCACGATATCGGCCGGCTGATCGGCTACCTCCCCGAAGAGCGTGGGCTTTATCCAGCGATGAAGTCAGTTGAGGCGATCGCCTTCATGGGCGCTCTGCGCGGTCTGTCACTGGCCGAGGGGCGCAAGCGCGGGCTCGAACTGCTCGAACGCCACGATCTGGGTCATGCGGCCGAGCGCACGATCCGCCAGCTTTCCAAAGGCATGGCGCAGACCGTCCAATTGCTTGGCACGCTGGTCCACCACCCACGGCTGGTGGTGCTCGATGAGCCGTTCTCCGGCCTCGATGCGATCAATCAGGGCAAGCTCGAACGCATGATCCGCGCGCTGGCTGACGAAGGCGTGACCGTGATCTTCTCTACCCACGTCATCCACCATGCCGAGCGTCTGTGCGAAGGGGTTGCCATTATTGCGGGCGGGCGCGTGCCCTATGCCGGCAGCGTCGAGACGGCGCGCGACCGGATCCCTGCACAGGTGCGGCTTGAAACCCGCGCCCGCGATGGCCGCTGGATGCAGGCTTTGCCCGAAGATACCCGCCGCGAGGGGGATTTTTTCTACTTCCCCCTGCCTGAGAGCGGGATCGAGCCGCTGCTGCGACACCTCATCGAAGGCGATGCCGGGATCCTGTCACTCTCGATCGAGCGCGCGGGGCTGCACGATGCCTTCGTCGCGATCGCAGGCGAGGCGGCCGCGCGCCAGCTTGAAGCCGATGCAGCGGGAGCACAGGCATGAGCATGCAGGACACCGCGCCAGCCTCGCGCCCCCGGCTCTCCCGGTTCGAAGCCGCACTGGTCATTGCGCGGCGCGATTTCGTCGCCGTATTGTTCAGCCGCGCCTTCTTGTTCTTCCTCATTGGCCCGCTCTTCCCCGTCATCGTCGGCGGGCTGGCGGGAAGTATCGGCGGCCAGGTCCAGCGCGAGGCGGTGAGCGTCGAAGTCGGGCTCGCCATGAGTGCGCAAGACAATGCCGCGATGCTGGCCTCTCGTGCCGCGCTCGCACGCCGGTTGGGCGGCGCGATCCCCCCGCTGGTCGAAGTGCCCCAGGCCGCGAGCGACCCTGCCTTCGATGCGCGCCGTTTCATGGATGAAAAGCGCGGGAATTACGCCGCGATCGTCACCGGCACGCTGACGAGCCCCGAAGTCGTCGGCACGCCGGCACAATTGGCGCGCTGGCAAGGACCGGTCGAGCTGATCGCTGGGAATGCTGGCGCGCAGACGAAGCTGGCTCTCCCGCAAGCATCGCAAAGCGTGGTCGCGACCTCCGCTGCCTCGCAGCGTTCGAACCGCATCCAGACGGCACAAAGCGCGCAGCTCTTGCTGTTCCTGCTCACCATGCTGCTCGCCGGGATGGTGCTTTCCAACCTTGTGGAGGAGAAGGCGAACAAGATCATCGAGATCCTCGCCGCTGCCATTCCGATGGATGCGGTGTTCATGGGCAAGCTCGTCGCGATGCTCGGCGTCAGTTTCGTCGGGATCGCGGTCTGGGGTCTGGTTGGCTGGGGCTTGTGGAGCCTTGGCGGCGGCGCCATCACGCAGGCGACCGGCGTGGACCTTGCCAACCTGCCCGCACCTGCACTGGGCTGGCCAACCTTCATCGCGCTGGGCATCGTCTATTTCTCGATGGCCTATCTGCTGCTGGGCGCTTTGTTCCTTACAATCGGTGCGTTGGCGAACACGGTGCGCGAGGTACAAACGCTCAGCATGCCGGTGACCATGTTGCAGCTCATGGTCTTCTTCCTCGCTGCGGCAAACGTGACGCAGACCGGCTCCACGATGGAGCGGATCGCGGTCATCTTTCCGCTGTCCTCGCCCTTCGCCATGCTGGCGCGCGCGGCGGTGCAGGAGATGCTGTGGATCCATGGGCTGGCGCTGGCTTGGCAGGCACTGTGCGTGCTCGCGCTGGTCAAGGGCGGGTCGATCCTCTTCCGCAGGCGAGTGATGAAATCGGGCAATGCGGGCCGCGCGAAAAAGCGCCGCGCGTCAGGCGAGCACAACCGCGCTGGCCCGGCCGGCGAACTCGAACCGGCTGAATAGTTTTCATTCGCAACTGACTTGACAGCGACGCGCACTCGGGCAGGATACGAATCGAGGGACGAAGGCGCGCGACAACAGACGCGCTATAGCTCCCCACGAGGAGAGAGAGCCATGGCCACGATAGCCCCCGATCGCCCGCAAGTGCGCCGTTCGCCGAGCGCTTACGAAGCGCTGGCGGACCATTTCGCAGCACATCCCGAACATCGTCCCCACCATCCCCATCACTGGGATGTCAGCCGCTCCGACATCTACATGGAGGATCGCTGGCAGCCGATCTTTGCGCAGATGCAGGAAGCGGGCCCGTTGCACTACATTCCCGAAAGCCCCTTCGGCCCCTACTGGGCGGTGGTCGGCCACAAGGCGATCCAGCACATCGAGGCGCTGCCTGAGACCTTCTCGTCAAGCTGGGAATATGGGGGCATCACCATCCTCGAACGTCTGAGCGACGAAGAGGTCGCAGCGAGCGGCGACGAGGGACGCCGCGAATTGCCGATGTTCATCGCGATGGACCGACCCCAGCATACTGGCCAGCGCCGCACCGTCGCGCCCAAGTTCACGCCGTCCGCAATGACCGCGATGGAACCCCAAATCCGCAAGCGCACCGGCGAACTGCTCGACATGCTGCCGCGCGGCGAAGTGTTCGACTGGGTCGATACTGTCTCGATCGAGCTTACGACCGGGATGCTCGCGATCCTGTTCGGTTTCCCTTGGGAAGACCGGCGGCTGCTGACCTTCTGGTCCGACTGGTCGGGCGATACCGAACTGGCAACCGTGCGCGAGCTCGACGAGATGCGCTGGGGCTTCCTGCGCGAAATGGGCGCGTATTTCCAATCACTCTGGATCGAGCGCACGCAGGACAAGGAGCCGGGCGACGACCTGATCTCCATGATGGTCCATTCCGAGGCGATGAACCAGATGAGCCCTGAAGAATTCATGGGCAATCTGGTGCTTCTGATTGTCGGCGGCAACGATACGACCCGCAACACGATGAGCGGTATCGTCCATTTGCTCGACAAGTTTCCCGACCAGCGCGAACTGCTCGAACAGAACCCCGATCTGATCCCCAACGCGGTACAGGAATGCCTGCGCATGCAAACCCCGCTAGCGCATATGCGCCGCACCTGCACCGAAGATACCGAGGTGTTCGGCCAGACCATCAAGAAGGGTGACAAGGTGGTGCTGTGGTATCTCGCCGCTAATCATGAAGAGAGCGTCTTTGCCGATCCACATACGCTCGATATCCGGCGCGAGAATGCCAAACGCCATATCGCCTTTGGCTACGGCATCCATCGCTGCGTGGGCGCACGTCTGGCCGAGTTGCAGCTGCGGGTTCTGCTGGAAGAGATGCACAAACGGCGCATGCGGGTGCATGTCGTCGGAGATGTCGAACGGGTCCGGGCAAACTTCGTACACGGCTTTCGCAAGCTCGAAGTCAAGGTGACGGACTTCTGATCGACCAATCAATTACAGCGCGGCGCGAATGGTTCTCGGGTGCACCCATTTGACGTTACGGAACGTATCTAGGACAATGCAACAGGTACTTTCACGCGCGTTCGGCGCCTTTTCCCGTCGACGCTTTTTCACTGGGCTCAGCTTGCTCGCCGCCACCGCGATTACCGCCTGCGGTGGATCGAACGTGCGCCGGGAAAAAACCTTCCGCGTCAGCAAGACCGAGGATGAGTGGCAGCGCAAACTGACGCGCGAGGAGTTTCGGGTCCTGCGAAAAGCGGGCACCGAGCGCGCTTACACTTCGCCCCTCAACGCGGAGAAACGCGCGGGCACCTATGTCTGCGCCGGCTGCGCCAACCCGGTCTACAGCGCCGCCCATAAATATGACAGCGGCACCGGCTGGCCGTCCTTTTACAAGGCGATCGAGGATGGCGCGGTGGGCACGGCAACCGATTACAAGATCGGCTATCCCCGCACCGAAGTGCACTGCGCGGATTGCGGCGGGCACCTGGGTCATATCTTTGGCGACGGTCCGCGCCCGACGGGCAAGCGACATTGCATCAACGGCGCCGCGCTCGATTTCATCCCGGCATGATCCGGTAGAGCTTCAGCGTCGTCCCGGCACTCGTGGGAACCGGCTCGAGCCAGTCGAGCCTTGTCCCGCTCAACAGGTCGGCGGCAAAGCCGCGCGGGTTGGCCCGCTGGTAAACGCTGAGCTCCATGCGATCGAGACACAAAGCGAGATACTCGCTCCCCCGCTCGGTCAGCGCTGTGCGTGCATCCTCGCTCGATCCGATGAAGGTAGCAATGACCAGTCGCATCGTATCATTGCCGCGATGATGCGCGGTCGCGGGAACGGTGTGATCGGTGTGGAAGAGCAGCTTTGGCGCAATGTCGAGCGGTGCGAACACTTCACCGTTTTCCAGCGTGGCGAGGCTCGCGGCGCTGTCTTCGATCCGGCATTGCGACAGGCGCGGCGTAGTGGCTTGCGAACCGGTCCCGCTTGCGGCGCGCGCAGGAATGATCGCTCCGCCCAGTGCAAGGGGTAGCGTGGGCATCAGGGCGAGCGCAATCAACAGCATTGCCCCGGCGCGCCTGGCTGGCACTTCGATCTTGCGCGCGGTCTTCAGCCAGCGCTGCAATTGCCAAGCGAAGGGCGGCGCGGCAAGCAGGCAGGCGACCGCGCCAGCGCGCGCAACCAGAAGGGAAATGAAAATGGCGGCGCCGAGGACCAGCGCGTATTCCCGCCAGAACTGCCGGAGCCAGTCGCGCGAGCGGTTTGACAGATTGATGGCACTTGCCAGTCCGATCGCCGGCGGAGCAAGATAGTGAAGCGCGGTCGAGAAGTCCTGCACCCACATCGGCTGACCCTCCTTGACATTGCGCAACCAGAATTCGGTCACCAGCGGATCGAGCGCTGAAAAGCCGCCACCGGTCGCGCATTGGGGCGCCGCGCTCAGGATCAGCGCCGCCGCACCCCCGCCTGCGACGCCGAAGCCCGCAAGCCTGAGGACCGGGGGCATAGGCTCGAACCGCGCCAGTACAGTCAGGACGAGCGCGCCCCAGACGAACATTGCAAGGTGCAGCGGACTGATCGCGTCGCAATAGGTCGCCAGATCGCCGATCCCGCGCGTCACAAGAAACAGCGCAATCCCGGTCAGCGCAAATGTCTGCATCGCGCTCACAAGCCAGATGCGCTCCCGGTGATGAGCAAGCCAACGCCATGCCAGAATAGCAAGGATCGCAGCGGCGAGTGGCAGTCCCTCGATCGATATTGCGAGCCACGTCGCCAGGCTCGCGCCCACGACCCGCCCGCCACGTTCGGGCGAACGCGCTGTCAAACCATTGATTGCTGCCATCGCGCAGACGAGCTGCCAGCCGTGGTGATCGATCCGCATCGGACCAAGCTGGTGGAGCAACGGTGCCGCAAGGGCGATCACCAGGATGGTCAGAGTGGCCTCGTCCTCACCCATCAAACGCCACGCAATCCGCGCGGCGAGCAGCATGGCAAGCAGTAGCGTCACGAGTGGCACGATGACCAATGCTGCATGCTCGGCTCCGGCGGTCCCCAGCAGCGGGGTCAGGGCAAGGATGACGAGCGCGAGCGGGATATCGACCAGGCGCGACCAGTGCATCCTTACGCCCCCGCCCGCCGCGTCGATCCGCGTCTGGGTCACGTCGAACCAGCTTTGGCCGGCGAGTAGGTCGCGCACTTGCAGCAGGCGCAGCGTATCGTCGGGATCGGGGAAACTGTAGCTTGCGATCGCGGACCAGTTGATGACGAGCAGCAGCGCACTCACGAGCAGCCACGCAATCCCGGTGCGCATCAGGAGATCGCGGGGGAAAGCAGCGCGGCGGCGCTCGACCAGCATCACTGCGATCCGCTGCGAAAGACGATCCGGCTGCGCAAGAGCCAGGTAGCGGTGAAAGCGACCGCGATCGCGGCGATCTTCGCGATGCGCGGGTCACCTCCCGCTTGCGCGCCGAAGCCGACAATGACGGTGGTAAGCGCCAGTCCGCCCAGCGCCGACCCCACGAACAAGGCCTTTTGCCGGGTGCGCGCGCGGCCCGGAGAGGCAACGCTATCGTGAAAGACTGCGCGACTGGACAACAGCCAATGCGCAAGGATGCCGAGCGAATAGCCGACCGCCGAGGCTGGCGCGGCGGTCATGCCGAGCGCCATCAACACAAGAAAACTCGCAACATCGACCGCCAGCGCGCCGACGCTGGCAAGGACATAGCGCACGAACCGTACGTCCTGCAGCCGATCCAGCAAGGTCGCCAGCATATGGGTCATGTCGGTCCCGCTCACCCGTTCCGCCTCAAGCGCGCTTGCGTTCGCCAGTCTCGGCCTCATTGCCAGTCGGCGCGATCCGCTCAGGCACACCGCGCAGGGATGTAAGCGCCGCGACTTGATCCTCGCTGAGCGGCCGCATCTTCGCTTCGCGCGTGGCGATTGCGGTCTCCGCGCCTTCGTCGCCTGCTTCGTGATATTCCGCGTCCTCGTTCACGCACCACGTGTCGTAGACCCGGCGACCGGCGAGGATGTTTTCCGCCGTCAGCATCGCGGTCATCATCGCGTGATCCTGATTGTTGTAGCGGTGCATGCCGTTGCGCCCGACGAGGTGCAGCGAAGGGTGCTTCGCTTCGAGCTCGGTGCGCATCGTCTCGACATTCGCGGCGTAGTCCTCGTCATAAACGGGATAGGCCTTTTCCTGGCGCACCACCGCGCCGCCGATGACCTTTGCCGGATCGACAAGGCCAAGGATGTCCATCTCGCGCTTGGCCAGTTCGACGAGATCCTCGTCGCTGGAGGTCCACAGGCCGTCGCCTTCGAAGCAGAAATATTCGAGCCCGACGCATGCGACATGCTCGTGCGGCACCATTTCGGGCGACCAGCTGCGGAAATTCTGCACACGGCCGACCTGGACCTTGCTGTCGTGAATGTAGATCCAGTTGTCGGGGAACAGGTCCTCGCTCTCGATCATGAGCGCGACGGTGAGGAAGTCGCGGTAGCGCAGATTGCTCGCCGCGATCGTGCTTTCGGGCAACGGGTGCAGCCGCGTGGCAAGTTCCCGCATCGGAGCGGAACTGATGACGTCGCTGGAGCGGATCTGAACGTTGCCGCCGGGACCGCTTGCAGCAAGCGTCCAGCGCTTGTCCGCGCCTTCGCCGTTCGTGCTCAGACGATCGAGTGCGTGGCCCATGAGGACCTGCCCCTTGCCGCTCGCGATGATCTTGTCGCGCGCGGCGTCCCACATCATCCCGGGGCCAAGACGCGGATAGCGGAAGGTTTCGAGCAGCGTCTTGACTGCCTGCCCGTCATTGGGTTTCTTGTTAAGGCCAAGGCTGCGCTTCAGCCCGTCGGTCACCGCGCCCCAGAGCGACAGGCCCTTGATCCGCTGCGCCGCCCAGTCCGCGCTCATCTCGTCGCAAGGCATGCCCCACACCTTCTCGGTGTAGGTCTTGAAGAAGATCGAATAGAGCTTCTTGCCGAACTGGTTGGTGGTCCAGTCCTCGAAGCTCTTCACCTCACTGATCGGGAAGGCTTTCGCCCAGGCATAACTTGCCATGCAGGCGGCCGAGCGCAGGAGCCCCAGATTGCCGAGCGCTTCGAATGCGCGCAGCGGGTAGCTGTAGAATTTGCCCTCGTAATAGATGCGGCTCATCCGCGGGCGCTGGATGAAATCGTCGGGCAGGATCTCGTTCCACAGATCGACGACTGCCTGCGATTTCGAGAAGAAGCGGTGACCGCCGATATCGAAGCGGTAGCCGTCATGCTCGACCGTCCGGCTGATGCCGCCGACATAGGTTTCGTCGCGCTCGATGATGGCGACCGTCTTGCCCTGTTTGGTGAGAGCGTATCCGGCGGTGAGACCCGCAGGCCCCGCGCCGATGATGGCCACGTCGCAATCGATGATCGCGGTGGTGCCGGAAGCGGCTGGGTCGGCGGCATGCTCGTTCATTGGGATCCCCGTTTGGCCCCGCACGCAGGCGTTCATCGCTCCTGCGGCGGCTGTCTTCGGGCATGAAGGAAATTGGTTAGGAGGTCGTAAATGCGCCGGAGATGCGTAGCGCCGCCCACCACAGCCAGGTTATGCAAGCAGGTTCGGTGCCTGCAACCGGGCAGCGAGCGTTGCGAATTTGCTGAGCGCGAAAGTGTGCTCGAACACGACCCCGTAATGGCGCTCGCGCCGCCAGCGAACCTTCGCGCGAATATCGGCCAACTCGTGCCCCGCCCCGCGGCCTTCGATGCGCAGCGACTGGTCGATCGCAAACAGGGTATCGCATTCGAACCGCGCGCCTTGCTGCGACAGGTTCTCGACCGTGGCATCAAATACGCCCTGATCGGTGGTGATGCGGATGGGGAAATGCAATCCTACCCGCAGGCCGCGCTTGGGATATTCCCCCGCTTCATTGACCAGGCGAGCAACGTCGATCGGCGAGACGAATGTAAAGCCTGCTTCGTGATCGCGGCTCCAGACATTGCGCACGCAGTAGACGCCGCCGCTTGGCATGCGCAATTCCATCTCCTCGCCCGCGGGTACGCTGTGGAACAGGCGCACGCTGATGCCGGTCTGCGAGACGTCGCGAATGATGCAGACGAACTCCCCATCGGGGGCGACCAGTTTGGCAGCGCGAATCAGAAGCGTAACGCGTGGCTCCGCCCTGGCCTCCCCCCCCACTTCGTTATCGATCGCTTCCTTGGCTCCAGACGGTGACACCGCTTGCGATTGTGATGCCGCTTCCCCGGCATCCGCCACAATGTCAGTATCTTCCAACCGCTCAGGGGTTGAGCACGCTGGATCACCGACCAACGGTTCGCACAGATCGGATGTTGTGAACCCGGCTTTTTCCATATTTACTGCTTCCCTTTCGCCCAGTCGCGCTCAAGGCTCACTCGGGATGCCGTGTCACCCCACCCAGCACAAAAGACCTACAGGCCAAAGGGTTAAGCGCTTGATAAAATCATTATCTCGGGCGAGCCCTAGAGGCGGGTTTACCATGCGCCCTGACCCAACAGGATTGGTGCGGGTGGCGGGACTCGAACCCGCACGAGCATAGCTCAGGGGATTTTAAGTCCCCGGCGTCTACCATTCCGCCACACCCGCGAACCTTTCGCAGCGAGCACGGCGTTAACGCGCAGGGCTCGGCGCAGCAAGCATGCACGGCCGCAGGCCGGCGCGCCTGGCGCGTCGGTTTACGGCCCGATCGTTTTTTCCCGCGCTTGCCCGCGCCTTTCGATCTGTCATGGTCGGTTCGATCGCGACCGGGGGTCGTTGGTGAAGGGAGGATGCGCCATGGCAGGGGAAGCGGTTCACGATGCCCATTCGGTCGCTGCAACGCTGCAGCCGGCGATCGCCCTGCTTGGCCTTGGCATCGGGGCGGCCCTGGCCTCGCGCGCGCTGCGGCTCAATCCGATCGTAGGATATATCGGACTGGGCCTGGCGATCACCGCTCTCGGCTTTGGCGAAGCGGTAAGCGGTCCGCTGGTCGCCGCGATGGCCGAAGCAGGAGTGATGTTCCTGCTCTTCAATCTTGGCCTTCATTTCTCGATCGGGCGGATCCGAGCAGAAGCTGCCAACATCTTCGGTTTCGGCGCGCTTCAGATGCTGGTGACAGGCGGCGCCTTCGCAGGTCTGTTTGTTGCTTTCGGCTTGCCGCCCGCTTTCGCGGTTCTCGGCGGGTTTGCGCTTGGCCTTTCCTCCACCGCGGTCGTCATCGGGCTGGTGCGCGAACGCGATCAGGAGAATTGCCCGGTGGGCCGGGCTGCGCAATCGATTCTCGTTTTTCAGGATATCGCAGCGATCCTGCTGCTCGTCTCCGCTGGAGCGCTGGCCGCCCAAGGGGCCATTCTTCCCGCTCTGGGGTTGGCGGGGGCGAAGGCCCTGGCCGCCTTTTTCGCCGCGCTTGCATTTGCGCGGTTCGCGACCGGGCCGCTGTTTCGCCTGATCGGGCGCGCCGGTTCGAGCGAAGTCTATACCGCAACCGCCCTGTTCCTCGCGCTGGCGGCTGGGTGGATGACTGCGAGCGCGGGCCTATCGCTCACCCTCGGCGCGTTTCTGGGCGGCATGGCCGTCGCCGATTCGCGCTATCGCATGATGGTCCAGACCGAGATCGACGCGTTTCGCGGTCTGTTCCTAAGCTTCTTCTTCATTTCGGTCGGCCTTTCGATCGATCCCGCCATAGTTGCTTCGGACTGGCCGCTGATCCTTGCCGCCGCCGCCGGGCTGATCGCGCTCAAATGCGCTCTCAACGTCATCGCCGCCCTTATCAATCGCTGGTCTGTTCCAGGCTCGGTTCAGCTCGGCTTCCTGCTTGGACAGGGAAGCGAATTTGCGCTGGTGCTCTTCGCGCTACCGGGCGTTGCGGGACTAGTCGAGGGGCGGCTGATCGCGATCCTTGTCAGCGCGATCGCCATCAGCCTGGCGCTGACCCCGTTCCTCTCCGATGCGGGGCGCAAGCTTGCTGGCAAGCTGCGCCAGGGACCGCCGGACGAAAAACTGGCCGGTGACGATGCGCCGGTCGTCATCGTCGGTTTGAGCGCGGCCGGCCGAGCTGTCGCCGATGCGCTCTCGCATAGCGAAATCGAATACCTCGCGGTCGAGCCCGATCATCAAAGCTTCGAACGCGCGCTCGCCGATGGATATGTGGTTCATCACGTGCAAGCGGGCGATCCGCGCAGCTGGACGTCCATGCACTTGAGCGAGCGTCAGGTGCTGGTTGTCGCGACCGGTAACATCGAAGCGGTGCGCGCGCTTCGCCCGCTGATGCTGGACCGACTGCCCGATTTGAAAACCTTTGTCGCAGTCGGCAGCATGGCAGAAAGCGAAAGCTTGTCTGACATCGGAGTGGAACCCATCGTTGCGAATAGCGAGACGGGGAGCGAGCGGCTTATCGCGCAGGTGTTCGAAAAGCTGGGTGCGAAGCGCAGGATACCGCTGCCCGGAAGAGCCCGCACAGCCACAGAGGAAAACGAGGTCAGGCAGGCGGCATGACGGCACCAACACGCGCCCGATCGCTCAACCCTCGTCGTTGTTCAACCGCTTTCGAATATCCTTGCCCGCCTTGAAATAAGGAACGCGCTTCGCTGGAACTTCGACCGGTTCGCCCGTGCGGGGATTGCGGCCAACGCGCGCGTCCCGCTCCCTCGTGGAGAATGCGCCGAAGCCGCGCAATTCGATCCGTCCGCCTTCAGCGAGGCGCTGCGAAATTTCCTCGAAGAATATCTCTACAACCTGCTCGATTTCGTCGGCGCGCAATTCGGGATTGTCGCGTTGTAATTGTTGCAGCAATTCGGACCTGATCATGAAGATCTCCACCAAACGATCGTGCAGCCCTGCTTGCTGCCATAGTCGCATACCGGAGCACCATTGCGCTCCCCCCACCTCTCGTCCGGACCCGGCGGACGTTATCATTTGCTAATGGCAGAGCGCGCGACTGCTCGCAACCGCATACGACAAGAACTGCGCTGTATCTCGATCCCCGGCGTGTCCGATGGTTTGCGCCGCCGATTTCAGCACGCGTCGACAAGATCGGAAGGCCTGAGGCCAAGCCGGGCCATGCGCGCCTGAATTTCGGGCCATTCCTCTTTCAGAAACTGGTCGCGCTCACGCCGCCGCAGCGCTTCGGCGGCGCCATCGACCACATACATGCCCACGCCGCGCTGCACCGCGACCAGCCCATCATTCTGGAACTGCTGATAGGCCTTCGCGACCGTCAGCGGATTGGCCCCCCGCTCGGCAGCGAGCGCGCGGACCGAAGGGAGCATCTCCCCTTCGGCATACTCCCCCTCGATGATCGCGGCGGCGATCTGGTCGCGCAATTGCAGGTAGACGGGACGGGACTGGCTCACATCGTTCTCAAGGTACTCTAAGAAGGGGGCCTCGGGGGAGGGCTCTCACAAGGTGCATGACTGCCATAATACAGCTAGTCGCGTCAAGTTTGACCATGTGCGCCCCGCCATTCGAAACAAAAGCTTCACACCCGCGCGCTGGTTGCTAAAGTCCGGCGCTTTGTCGCCCGGTGGGCAGGCGGGCGTATTGAGGGGTCACGCGAAATCATGATTGAGGGACTGTTCTTCACATTCGATAGTGCGTTCGAGATGTGGGCATTTCGCGGGGCAGCGGTCGCATTGGCAGCTTTCCTGCTCGGGGGGCTGTTCCTCGTCACGCGCCCCGAACCCGAAGTGGTTGGCCATCCCAAGGGCTTGTTCGTGCTGTTCCTGGCCGAGATGTGGGAACGCTTTTCCTATTACGGCATGCGCGCGCTGCTGATCTTCTATCTGGTCCAGCATTGGCTCTTTTCCGATGCCGAAGCCTCGGTGATCTACGGGGCGTACACCGCGCTCGTCTACATCACCCCGGTCGTCGGCGGTTATCTTGCGGATCAGTTCATCGGCCAGCGCAAGGCAGTGCTGTTCGGAGCTGTGCTGCTGACCATCGGGCATTTCTTCATGGCCTTCGAAGGGAGCGGCGGTCAGGACGATCCGTTCATATACGTGTTCTGGCTTGCCCTGGCGCTCATCATCGTCGGCTCCGGTTTCCTGAAAGCCAACATTTCGGTGATCGTCGGCCAGCTCTACGACCGGACCGATATCCGCCGCGATCCGGCCTACACCATCTTCTACATGGGCATTAATGTCGGCGCGGCCACGGCCTCCATCATCTGCGGCTATCTTGGTCAGACTTACGGCTGGGAGTATGGCTTTGGCCTTGCCGGTGTAGGGATGTTGATCGGTCTGGTGTTCTTCATACTTGGAAAGCCATTGCTGCGCGGGCGGGGTGAGCCGAAGGATCCCGCGCGCATCGCCGGGGGCAAGGAATGGGCCATCTATGGCACCGGCCTTGCGATGGTGCTGCTGTGCTGGGCTGCCATCCAGTACCAGCAATTGGTGGGTTATGTGCTCGGCATCTTTGGCGGCGGCCTTGTCGTTTACGTGCTGTACACAGCGGTTGCCAAGCTTGCGCCGCAGGAGCGCGACCGCATTTTTGCCGCGATGTTCCTGATCTTTGTCTCGATCGTGTTCTGGGCCCTGTTCGAGCAGGCTGGATCGAGTCTCAATCTGTTCACTGATCGGCATGTGGACACCCAAGGCGTCAACGCCTCGATGTTCCAGTCCATCAACGCGATCTACATCGTGCTGCTCGCTCCGCTCTTCGCCATGGCCTGGCAGGGGCTGGCCGCTCGCGGAGCCGAGCCGTCCACCCCGATGAAGTTCGGGCTTGGCGTTGTGCAGGTCGGTCTGGGCTTCCTGATCCTTGTCTGGGGGGCGAACAGCGTCGGCATCAGCGTTCCCACGCCGGTTGTCTTCATCTTCCTCATCTACCTGCTGCACACAACGGGCGAGCTGTGCCTGTCGCCCGTCGGCCTGTCGGCCATGAACCGTCTCTCGCCCGCTCACATGGCTTCGCTCATCATGGGAACGTGGTTCTTCGCCTCGGCGCTCGGTAATTTCGCCGCAGGCCTTATCGCGGCGGCTACGGGCGGGGATGGCATGACCGAGGAAGCGGGAAAGCAGGTCGTGCTCGAGGTCTATTCTACCGTCGGCTGGTATGCGATCGGCATCGGCGTTGCAGTCATGGTCGTCAGCCCGCTGGTGAAGAAGCTCATGCACCTTGACACGCTGACGGATGACACGGTTGACAATGACCTGCTCGGCCAGGCCGAAGCCGGGCTGGAACCGCAGGGAGCGGGCGTTCACCCCGCGACCCGTCCCGCCGAGTGATGCAGGGGAAGGCAGGGGAGCCTGAAATGCGCGTGAAGTTCTGTGGACTGGTGGCGGCGTCATTCGCTGTGGCGGGATGCGCGACGATGGGCGGTCAAGCGGGTGCCGACGATGGCGAAGCACCGCGATATGTCGCGATGGCGCCCGAGGAGGCGCCATTTGCCTCGACCTACAATCGCTATCCTGGCGTCGCCACCGCACTTGTCGGCGCAACCGTGTTCGACGGGGCGGGCAACCGAATCGAGAATGGCACCGTCCTGCTGCGCGATGGCGAGATCGTTGCGGTCGGCACTGCGGACCTTTCCACGCAAGGCTATGAGGTGATCGACGCCGCCGGAAAGTTCGTTACCCCTGGCATTATCGACATCCACTCGCATCTCGGCAATTACCCGACCCCGTCGGTCGATGCCCATTCCGACGGGAATGAGGCGACCAGCCCGGCCACTCCGGAGGTCTGGGCCGAACATTCGGTGTGGCCGCAGGACCCCGGCTTCTCCCGCGCGCTCGCCAATGGCGGTGTGACAACGCTGCAAATCCTGCCCGGCTCGGCCAATTTGTTCGGCGGACGCTCGGTCACGCTCAAGAACGTGCCAGCGCGCACCGTGCAGGGAATGAAGTTTCCGGGCGCACCCTACGGCCTCAAAATGGCGTGCGGCGAGAACCCCAAGCGCGTCTATGGCAATCGCGGGCGTATTCCTTCGACCCGGATGGGCAATTTCGCGGTCGCTCGCCAGACTTGGCTTGATGCGATTGAGTACGCCAACAAGGACGATGCGCGCCGCGATCTCGCCAAGGAAACGCTGGTCGGTGTGCTGCAGGGCGACATCCTCGTTCACAACCATTGCTACCGCGCCGACGAGATGGCGCTCGTCATGGATATGGCCAAGGAGATGGGATACCGCGTTTCCGCCTTTCACCATGCGGTCGAAGCCTACAAGATCGGCGACATCCTGCGCGAAAACGGCGTATGCAGCGCGATCTGGGCGGACTGGTACGGCTTCAAGATGGAAGCCTATGATGCGATTACCGAAAACGCCGCCTTCCTGCAGGATGCCGGAGCCTGCGTAGTCATCCATTCCGACAGTGAGAATGACATTCAGCGCCTCAATCAAGAAGTCGCAAAGGCGCAGGCGGCGGGCGAGCGGCTCGGCATTGCGTTGCCCGATGAGCTGGTGCTCGGCTGGATTACCCTCAATCCGGCGCGCGCGATGGGGATCGATGCGATGACCGGCAGTCTGGAGCCCGGCAAGATGGCCGATGTGGTGCTGTGGAACGGCGATCCGCTGAGCGTCTACTCGCGGCCCGAAAAGGTCTGGGTGGACGGCGCGTTGATGTACGATGCGCTCGATCGCAAACGTCGACCGGTGAGCGACTTCGAGCTCGGCCAGCCGGGTGAAGGGGACGTGAAATGAAGCGGCCGGAACGCAAGCGCCTGACCCTGCTGGGTGCACTGGGGATCTTCTGCGGGCTGGCTGGAGCTTTCATCGGGGGCTCGATGGCCAGGGCGCAGGATTTCGCGATTATCAACGCGACTATCGCGACCGGCGATGGCAGCGAGCCGGTCGAGAATGGCACGCTGGTGGTGCGTGGCGGCAATGTCGTAGCGGCGGGAGAGGGTGTTGCGGTGCCCTTGGGCGTAGAGGCGATCGATGCTGGCGGAGCCTGGGTTACACCGGGGCTGTTCGCGACTGTTACCACGCTCGGCATCTGGGACGTGGGGGCGGTGAGCCAGTCGAACGATATTCGCGCAAACGACAGCCCGTTCAGCGCCGCGCTCGATGTCAGCCCGATCGTCAATCCGGCGAACCAGCATATCCTCATCCACCGCGCCGCCGGAATCACGCGCGCCGCGACGACCACAATGCCTTCCGGCTCGATCTTTGCCGGGCAAGGCGCGATTATCGATCTCGACAGCGATGGTCAGCCCGTCATGCGTGCCCGCGCGTTTCAAATGGTCGATCTGGGCGAGACCGGTGGGCGGATCGCGGGCGGTAGCCGGGCTTCGGCCCATGCCCTCCTTCGCAACGCCCTGCGCGAAGCGGGCAGCTACGGCGAGGCTGCCCGCATTCCGGGCCGCAGCAGCGAAGCGCGTCCCACCCGCAGCGGCGACGACTTGCCAATCGATCCACGCCTCTCAGGCCGGGAGAGCGAGCGCGGCGGCGATGTGCTCCTGACCCGTTTCGATGCAGCGGCCCTCGTCCCTGTGGTGCGCGGTGAGCAGCCGCTCTATGTCGCGGTCGAGCGGGCCTCGGACATCCGCGCCGTGCTTGCATTGAACGAAGAGTTCCCGGCGCTCGACCTCGTGCTGGTTGGCGCGGGCGAAGGTTGGCTCGCCGCGCAGGAAATTGCTGCCGCGCGCGTCCCGGTCATCGCCGACGCGCTTGATGATCTGCCCGAAACCTTCGAGGTCCTCGCTGCGACACAAAGCAATATCGGCCGCCTCGTGCAGGCTGGTGTGCAGGTCGCGATCAGCGCCAGTTCGGGTGAGAACCCACGCAATATGCCGCAGGCTGCGGGCAATCTTGTCGCGCTCTCACGCCTGCCAGGTGCCACGGGCCTGAGCTGGGGTCAGGCCTTCGCTGCGATCAGTTCGGTTCCGGCAGCGATCAGCGGCTATGAGGGCCGGGCAGGCATACTCGCGCCGGGCGCGCTGGCGGATGTGGTGATGTGGTCGGGCGACCCGCTCGAAGTGGGATCGGTACCGACGCGCGTCTTCATCGGCGGGATCGAACAATCGCTCGAGAACCATCAGACCCGCTTGCGAACCCGCTACCGCGACCTTGATGAAAGCGATCAGCCCAAGGGGTTCGACTGGTAGGGCAGCATTCGGCTACAGATGCGCTGGAGGGGAACCGGAATGGACGCAGCGCTCGCCAACCTGATTGCCGCTAACGTTGCCTTCGTCGGCTCGCACTTCGCGATGTCGCATCCCTTGCGCGGAGCCATGCTGCGCGCGCTGGGCAATATCGGCTTCCAGATGGTCTACTCGCTGGTGAGCATCGCGACGCTCGCCTGGGTCTACTTCGCTTTCACGGCCGCGCCGCCCGCCGACCTGCCGGGCTCGGGAACTGCGGGCTGGGTGGTCGCGACGCTGCTGAGCGTGCCAGCCATGGTGCTGCTCGCAGGCTCGGTTTTCGGCAATCCTGCTTTGCCTACTCCGCAAGCTGACGCGCAGGCCCGCGCTCAGCCTACCGGCGTCTTTCGCGTGACGCGCCATCCGATGATGTGGTCCTTCGCATTATGGGCGCTGTCTCATATCGTGCTGTGGTGGAGCTGGCGCACGACCCTTACCGCCGCCGCAATGGCCGTGCTCGCTTTGGTTGGCGCGAAGCTGCAGGACAAGAAGAAGGAGCGGCTGATGGGCGCGGCGTGGGAGCAATGGGAAAGCCGAACGAGCTACTGGCCGCGCTGGGGCCGGGTGCCGGGTGCCGGGTGGCTGCCATGGGCGCTGGGTCTTGGCTTTTTCGCAGGGTTCAGCTGGCTGCACCTTCCGCTCGGGGGGATCGAGGCGGGCATTTGGCGCTGGCTTTAAGGGCGGAGCGGCTTGCGGGTTCGCCTGGCCGCTCAAAGGCCCTGTTTCGCCAACCAGTCCCGCTGAACGCGCTGTGTCTCCTTGCGGAAGGACAGGTCGTGACCCGCGCCCTCGAATGCGGTGAAGTCGGCCCGATCGTTAAGACCTGAAAGCGTGCGCCCGTGGCTCACAGGAACCACCCGGTCGGCGGTTCCGTGGAGCACGAGGATGGGCAAGTCGAGAGCCGCGATACGCGCTGCATTGTCGTAACGATCGCGCAGCAAAGCGCGCGCAGGCACGAAGGGAAGCGCCCCTCCCGCCACATCGGCAAGACTGGTCAGAGGTGACACCAGGATGAGGGCGGCAGGCTGCGCTTCGGCTGCCATCGCGACCGCCGTGCCCGTGCCGATCGAATTGCCCGCGACAATGAGTTGCTGCGGCGCGACCCGGGCCTTGCGTATGAAGGCGAGCGCAGCGCGTCCGTCGCGCGCGAACCCGGCTTCGGATGGGTGGCCTTCCTCCGCCGCGTAGCCGCGATAGGGTGCGAGCATGATGCCATAGCCCGCCTCGGCAAGAACGCGGGTTTCCCTTGCTGCTCCCGCAAGCGAGCCGGCATTGCCGTGGAACCACAGAACCGTTGCGCGGTCCGGATCGGGCGCGCGCCAGTGGCCCGTGAGCGAAAGACCGTCTGAGGTTTCAAGCTGTACAGCTTCAAACCCCGGAGCGGGGTCGTGCCGGATCTGCGACGCGGGATAGATGAGGCGCGACTGCGCGACGAACAGCAGTGCGATCAAAAGCGCATAGAGCGCCACCAACCCGGCAAGCGCCTTGAGCGCCAGCGTCATACCACCGCCTTATTCGCCGCCAAAGCGCGCTTCACGCTTTTCAATCAGCGCGGCGACACCCTCGGCGTGGTCCTTGGTCGTGTGCATCATCGCCTGGGTGTTCGCCGCAAGTTCGAGCGCGGTGTCGTAGCTCACCTGCCGGCCCTGGCGCAGCAGCATCTTCGCTTGCCGCAGTGCGTGCACCGGCTGCGCGGCAATTCGGTCGGCAAGCGCGCGTGCTTCGCCCATCAGTGCTTCGGCTGAAACCACATGACTGACCAGCCCCCAGTCGAGCGCGGTCGCAGCGTCAATCACCTCGCCGGTATAGAACAGCTCAGCTGCACGCGCTTCGCCGATGATACGCGGCAAGATCCACGTCCCACCATCTCCCGGTATAATACCCAGCTTGAGGAAGGTGACGCCGAACTTCGCCCGCTCGCTCGCAATCCGGATATCGGCGAGGCACGCGATGTCGCAGCCGAGTCCGATCGCAGGACCGTTTACCGCTGCGATCACGGGCACGCGGCAATCGTGAAGTGCGCGCAGCATGCGATGAATATTGTCGCGATAGCCGTCCGCCACGGCCGGGACCGAGCCGCCGAACGTCCCGGTCCTGTCACGCATCGCCTTGATATCGCCGCCCGCGCTGAACGCTTTTCCGGCCCCGGTTAGGATGATGCAGCGGATCGCGCAATTGCCTTCGATATCGCGTAATGCTGCTGCGAAAATATCGCCATCGCCCGGCGCACCAAGCGGGTTCATTCTCTCGGCGCGGTCGATGGTGAGGGTTGCGACAGGACCGTCGCACGATATGTCGAGGAAGGGCATGGTCGGCAAGGCTAGCCGCGCTTAGCGCCTGCGTCGAGAAGCCATTCATCGCTCCACTCGCGCATCGCAGTCATCAGCGGCGCAAGTGCCCGGCCCGCCGCTGTCAGCCGGTATTTTGCGCGCCGACCGCCGGGGGGATCGCGTTCGAGAATGCCATGTTCGACCATGGCGGCGAGGCGCGAGGTCAGCGCCGCGCGATTGATACCGGTATTTGGGAGGAACTCCCCGAACCGCGTCGCGCCCAGAAAAGCTTCGCGCAGGATCAGGATCACCCAGCGATCGCCCAGAATGCGCGAGGCGCGCCCGATCGGACAGGGAGAGCGCGAAATGCGCAAGCGGTCGGTTGGGATGGCCATGGGTCTGGAATTTAGACTTGACCGCGCGGTGCGCAAGTCCGAGAACCTGTAGTCTGATTTTCAGACTTTCTAACTCAGGCTTGATGGAGATCGCCCATGTCCCGCCCCGGTTTCGATAATGAGGAGCAAGTGCTCGCTTACATGAAGAAAGTTGCCGTCGGTCGCTCGGGCTTCAGCAGCTTCCTCCAGCTCGAACCGGTGCGCTGCTGGGAAGGCGAGGCGGAGATCGTGATGGAGGTCCGGCCCGAAATGACCCAGCACCACGGCTTTGCCCATGGCGCGATCGTCGGCCTGATGGCTGACAATGCCTGTGCCTGGGCGGCGAGTTCGGCGGTCGGTGACGTGGTTACCGGTAGCTACACGATCAACTTCCTCGCGCCCGCGAAAGGTGATCGGTTGCGATCGCGCGGCACTGTGGTGAAAGCGGGCAAGCGGCAGGTCGTGGTTCGTGCTGACGTTTGGTCGGAAGGCGACGAGGGCGAAGCGACGCTGGTAGCCGTGGCGCAGGCAACGGTGGTGCCAACCGGTATTGCGGCCTCCAAGGATACGGCGTGAGGTTTGCCACAGGAATGCGGGCCGGGCCATGCTGCCGCCATGCTGCCGCCATGCTGCCTTTGAATATCGACCCGGCGCGGGCAACGCCGCTTCAGGTCCAGTAGAGCACGCGCGCGTAAGGCATCCGTTCCGCGATCGAATCGTAAAAGAACGATTTCAGTTCGCGCATTATATCGGCATCGTAGACCGATTTGTGACTGCCGAACTTGCTGTATTTGAGCCGCCGCCGGTATTCGCTCATATCGAGTTTCGAGCCTGGATACCAAGTGTCGAGAACCGCCTTCGATCCAGGCGTGAACCGATGGGTAATGAGCTCGATCGTCAGTTCATCGAGGTCGAGCGGGTCAAATCGCTGCGCTGCCGCTTCGATCAGTTCGCCATAGGCCTCGCGCCATCCGGATGCAGCGATGATAGGCGCGATCGTCAGCCCGATGCGGTATCCTGCGCGCGCCATGCGGACGAGCGCGTCGAGCCGCGTTGCGACCGGATCGGTTCCGCCCTCGAACTGGCGATAGGCCGCGGGATTGACTGACGCGCGCATCAAGGTCCGGCCACCATGATCGAGCGTCAGCAGCGGATCGACATGCGCGAACTTGGAGGTGAAGCGCAATTGCGCATCCGCTTCCCACTGGCCGAACCAGGATATCGCAGCGGTGAGCGAGCCGGTAATGTCCTCGATCCCGAGCGGATCGGTGTAGCACGAAGCTTCGAACGTCGTTCCCTCGAGCGCGCGTTCGGCACTGCGCGAGGTGATCGTCCCTTTCCCCAGATAAGTGCGCGCGTTCTCGAGCAGCTCGTCAAGATTGGCATAAACGCGGGTGATCGGCGGTCCTTTGAGCGATCCGGCGAGATAGCAGTAGCTGCAATGCGCAGGACATCCTTGCGCAAGATCGATCCGCCAGTCTGCACTTGGCGCGATGGGTTGCAGTTTGAATCTCGAAGGTGGCGCGACCACGACTGCCAGCGTCTGCTTGGCATAGGCGTATGCGGCTTGCTGATTGTCATTTCGCGGCAGGCGCACCTGATCGCCGGTCAGTTCGATCACCTCGATCCCGCGCTTCGCCGCGCGCTCACCAATGGCAAGGCCGTGGGCATGTTTGCGCGCAGAGCGGGTGATGAGCACGCGCTTTGGGTGCCAATTGAGCGCGGGTCTGGCGGCAGGTTGAAGTGATGGGGCGGATAAGTTCGCGGGCACACCAGACCAACCCTCAAGGCCTCAGACGGGTCCGTGCATGCGCTCGGATGCTTGGGCCTGATTGCTTCAGGCTGGTTGCATCAAGCGCGAAGCGGGCGCGCAGGACCGTGGTGCAAATCGGCAAGCAACAGGTCATGGTCCGCGCCCGATGTCTGGATCGGAAGGGCGAGCAAACCGATCCGGTCCGGGACGCAACGGCATAATCGACAACAGTATCGCGACCGGGTCGCTACGTCGCGGGAGAGGCGATGAAATGCGCAGACTTGGGAAGTACAGGGCGATGGTTCGAAAGGCCCATCGCAACCGCGCTTTTCCGCGATCAGCGCGGCGATATCGGCGAAGGGGGCACGTCTGACATGCAGATCTGCGCGATCAAACCCAGGTGGTCCGAGCCCGCATGCTCGAGAACTTCGAAAGAACGAACGCCGAGATCGCCCTTCACCATCACCTGATCAAGCGGCCAGCCAAGCGGGACGTAGTCCGCCGGAAAAGTCGCAAAGCTCCCGCGTCCGATGCGCGGATCATCCCAGCCGCCGCCCCGACGAAATGCATCAGTCGTGCGCGACCACGGCACATCGTTGAAGTCTCCCATCACCAGCGCGTTGGACAATCGGTCAGGCGTCTCGATACCGGCCTTGAGTATGTTCTCGTCGCGCTTGCCCGTATCCTGCCCGGGAACCGGCGGCCTCGGGTG
>JAZBPE010000013.1:0-2380 GCA_036353345.1 Erythrobacter sp.
CAGCGAGGACGATGCCGAGGCGCGCGCGGCGGCCAACCGGCTGGGCGACACCCGCCCGCGCATGGACGATCTCTACATCCTCGGCCCCGCGCCTGCCCCCATGGCGCTGCTGCGCGGGCGCTATCGCTACCGCTTCCTCGTCAATGCGCGGCGCAGCGCCAGTCTGCAGGCCACTTTGCGCGGCTGGCTGGACGCGCACGATTTCCCGCCGGGCGTGAGAGTGGGCATCGACATCGACCCTTACAGCTTTGTCTAAAAACCCGCATTTACAACCCCTTGGGGAATGATACAGTATAAGACATGGTGTCGCGCTTAGCCGCCCTTTTCTGGGCATTCACCCTCGCCGTTACTTGTCCAGCCGCGGCTTCCGACTGGCTACGCGCGGAGAGTGAACATTACATCGTCCACGCCGAACTTGATGAAGCGGAACTGCGCGCGGTCGTGCAGCGCATGGAGGATTTTCACGCCCTGCTGCAGCAGATTCTGCCGACCGAAACGAAACTTGGCCGCAAGGCAGTGTTCTTCCTTGAGGCAGATCCGCGAAAAATTTCGTCGACATCGCCGCTCAAGGTAGCCTCGTTAGGCGACCCGGAACCCGAAGAGGTATCCGCCTATGCCTATTTCAATCCGCTCAGGGATCCGCGAACCCGGTTTACCAGCGTGTTTCACCCACAGGCGCGCTTCATGGTTCGCAACAGCTATTTTCGCACCGCTGCGCCGTGGATCGATTCCGGGCTCGCCTCCTTCTTCAGCACCGCCTCGTTTGAAAAGGCAGGCCCCGATGATCCGGGCTCCTTCACGATTGGAGCGCCCGATCTGCGCGGGCCGTGGCAGATTCGCGCAACGCCGCGTGACCTCAAGCAGGTCTTGACGCGCACCAACTGGGAATTCGAAAGGCAGGAGGAATTCAGGGTCAGCTATCTGATGGCTTCGGCCGCGGCCTCCGTCCTGATGACCGACGCGGCATTCTCGCAAGGGATCGAGCGTTATCTCAAGGCGTTCAACGCGGGCGTGCCGATGGACGAGGCGATAGCCGAACTGGGCGATCTCGATGCGCTGGCCGCCGCGATCACCACGCGCGCCGAAACCGGCAAGGTCAGGCTCGAAAGGCATGCGCTTGAGGCAGGCTGGCGAGGCGAAATCACCGTCGAGCCGATGCGCGAGGAAGAGGTCGAGCTGATCTTCTATCGTTTTTCCCGGCTCAATGGCGAGAAGCTCGAGCGCAATGCGCGCAAGCTCGAAAGGCTCACCCGGCGCTATCCCCAAAGCGCGGATGTGTGGCTCGAATATGCGGCGACCGAATTCGCGCGGGTGCGCAAGGGCCGCTCAGGCGGCGAGGTGTTTCGCGGTTTCGGCTTTTCCAATGGCGTGATCCTGGTCGTCGCCTCTCCCTATTCGGACCGTGCGGCATGGGAAGCGGTGAACCGGGCGCTCGCTCTTGATCCTGCAAATGTCGCAGCAAAGGTCCTGCGCGCGGAAATCCTGCTTGGCCGTCTGGTGCTTTCGATCGATAAGGACGAGAGCGAGACTTACGAGGATTTGCGTCAGCAGCTGCGCCCGATAGCGGCTGATCCCGAAGGCCAGCCACTTGCCGCCGCGCTGCTGTTCCAGTCCTATATCGAACAAGGCGAAGTGCCCCCGCCCGACGCCCTCGATCTCCTTGCGCGCGCCTTTCGCGCCAATCCCGGTGTCCAGGAATTCCGCTATGCCTATGCAGTGGCTCTGTCACGCGAAGGAGACCGCGAAGGAGCACGGGTTCTGCTCTTGTCGATGCTGAACAATCCTGAATACGCTGAGGCTGCACGGCGCGCGCTCGAGGCAAGCTGAGCGGCGCAGCGCAGATAGGCGGGAGAAAACCCGCCATCTGCGCATTGATGCTCCATGCCTTCATCCAACCCCATCCTCGTTCCCATTCTGGGCGACCAGCTGACCCGCACGCTTTCCTCGATCCGGGGCCGCACGAAGGACGATACCGTCATCCTGATGATGGAGGTCTGGGACGAGGCCACCTACGTCAAGCACCACAAGCAGAAGATCGCGCTGATCTTCTCCGCAATGCGCCATTTCGCCGCGGAACTGCGCGATGCGGGCTGGAGCGTCGACTACATCCGCCTCGACGACGAAGGCAATGCGGGCAGCTTCACCGGCGAGGTCGCGCGCGCTGTCGAGCGCCATGATCCTCGGGCGATCCACGTGACCGAGGCGGGCGAATGGCGGGTGCAGCAGCAGATCGAGGAATGGGCGGACAAGTTCGCCTGCGAGGTCGAGATCCTGCCCGACGATCGCTTCATCTGCTCGCACGGCGAATTCCGCGACTGGGCCGAGGGGCGCAAGCACCTCACCATGGAGCATTTCTACCGCGAGATGCGCCGCAAGACCG
>JAZBPE010000171.1:0-48772 GCA_036353345.1 Erythrobacter sp.
ACAGCGCCTCAGGAACTCCACTCGCCGTGCGCGGGCCTCGACCAGACGTACCGGCCACTCTGGTCGAAGGGCCGCGATAACAAGACCCGGGAAACCCGCGCCGGTGCCCAAATCTAGCCAGAAGGGCGAGGATGTTTCACGTGGAACATGCTCGAGCAGTTGAGCGCTATCGGCGATATGCCGCTGCCATATATGTCCTTGAGAACCTTTGCTTATCAGGTTCTGCCGTGTGTTCTCCTCAAGTACCAGATGTTCAAGGACGTTCAGACGTTCAATCGCTGGCTTATCAGCGAGGGTTGCAACGTACTCACGTGCTGCCTCCTCAGTTTCGACGATGGAGAACGGCGGGACGTACTGGTCAGAAGCGACGGCGTCAGTCACGCTGCTTCACGATGTCGACGGGCGTGGACCAGCAGCGCCGACAGTGCAGCTGGTGTGACCCCAGGCACTCGACCTGCCGCCGCGAGCGTCGTAGGGGCTGCGGCACTCAAGCGTTCGATCATTTCATGAGAGAGGCCGGGCACGGTCCCGTAGGGAAAGTTCGGTGCCAGGGGCTGCGCTTCGCTCGCGCGCAATTCCCGCAGTTCAGCATCCTGGCGAGCAAGATACGGTGCGTAAGCGGCATCCTCGGCCATCTCAGCGGCAAGATCGGCGTCCAGTGTCTCCAGTTCCGGCGCATAGTCGCGCACATGTTCAAGGCCGATAACGTCGTGCCGTAGCCACTCCTCGATACGCTTGGAGCCACGATCGCGCCGAACGGGACCTCCGCTGGCGTGCAAATCCACAGCAGTGATCTCCCGGGCGAACGTACGGGCAAGATCGGCGCGATCACCCTCGCGGCGTTCGAACCAGACGCGCCGTTCCGCTCCAATACATCCGGCGGCCAGTCCCAGCGGAGTCAGACGAGTTGCTGCATTGTTAGCGCGCAGCCGCAAGCGATATTCCGCGCGCGCGGTCAACATGCGGTAGGGCTCTGTCACGCCTTGCAATGTCAAGTCGTCGATCATTACAGCGATATAGGAATTTGCCCGGTCGAGCTTGGGTGCAGTTCGCCCGCACACGGATGCCGCTGCCTCAATCCCTGCGACCAGCCCCTGCGCCGCCGCCTCTTCATAGCCGGTCGTCCCGTTGATCTGACCGGCGAGATACAGGCCCGGGATCGCGCGTAATTGGAGGTCGGCGCCAAGCGCTCGCGGGTCGACGTAATCATACTCGACCGCATAGCCTGGAACCGCCATCTCCACGGTTTCCAGGCCCTTCATCGTTCGAAGCATGGTCAATTGGACATCGACCGGAAGCGAGGTGCTGATACCATTGGGATAGACAAGAGGGTCTCCGAGCCCCTCGGGTTCGAGGAAGACCTGATGACCGTCGCGGTCGCCAAAGCGATGGATCTTGTCCTCGATCGACGGACAGTAGCGCGGGCCGGCGGCAGCTATCGAGCCGGAAAATAACGGCGATCGGTCGAGGTTCGCGCGGATAATATCATGCGTGCCCGCATTCGTTCGGGTAATCGCACAGAAGACCTGAGGGTTTGCTCGTGCATGGGTCAGGGATGACATCGTCCAGGGCTCGGCGTCGGACGGTTGCTCGTCCAGTTGCGCCCAGTCAATCGTGCGGCCGTCCAGCCTCGGAGGCGTGCCGGTCTTGAGCCGGGCGATCGGAAGTCCGGCACCGCGCAATTGCTCCGCCAGGCGCGAGGCGGCGCTCTCTCCGACACGTCCACCTACCACTCGCTCTTCACCGCGATAGAGGATTCCGCCAAGGAAAGTCCCGGTACACAAGATGACTGCCGGTGCTTCAAGCGAGGATCCATCACCCAGTTCGAGGCCGCAGACACGCCCGCCATTGAGCCTCAACGCTGCCGCCTCCCCTTCGATGACCGTCAACTGCTCCTGGGTGGCGACGGCATGTTGAACCGCCGACTTGAACAGCGCGCGATCAGCCTGAATCCGCGGTCCCCAAACCGCACTCCCTTTGGAGCGGTTGAGCATCCGATAATGGATCGCGGCCGCATCAGCAGCTCGGGCGATAATACCGTCGAGCGCATCCACTTCGCGCACCAGATGGCCTTTGCCTAGTCCTCCGATTGCCGGATTGCAGCTCATCGCACCAATCGTCGCACGATCGAAGCTGATCAATGCCGTCTGCGCGCCCATTCGCGCCGAAGCAAGCGCGGCTTCTACGCCAGCATGCCCACCACCAACCACCAATACGTCAAACTCTCTCATGCGAACCGAGATAGGTTGCACACAGACTTTCGTCAAAACTGTTTCACGTGGAACACTTTAGAAAGTGGTCATTTACCGATGCAGAACCGACCAAACAACGCATCGAGCATGTCTTCGGTAGTGGCGCGGCCGGTCAAACGATCGAGTGCGCTGCGAGCGCCGCGTAGCTCTTCCGCACTGATGAGAAGGTCGCTCTTATCCTTCGCCGCATGACAGCACATGAGAACCTGTTCCAGCAGCGCCGCCTGCCGTGCATTCACTGCTACGGCGCCTGGTCGCGGCATGGCAGCGCGTGCATGATGAACCAGCCGGTCGCGTAATTCGCGCACACCGTGTGCGGTCACCACCGAGACCGGCAACGCGCAATCCGATTTGGCGTAAGCATCAGGCGCATCGCAGCGTGCGGTAATCTCCCAAGCGCCGTCCGGGCCCTCCCCTTCCGGACCCAGCCACAACACGAGGTCAGCCTTGCCGAGCGCACGCTCAGCGCGAGCAATCCCCTCCGCCTCGATCGCCTCGCCAGCAAGTTCACGCAGACCCGCTGTATCGACAAAGGTGAACGGGATCCCCATAATCGCAACCGATTGTTCGAGCAGATCGCGCGTCGTCCCCGCCGTCGGTGCTGTTATCGCAGCTTCTTTCCCTATCAACGCATTGAAAAGAGATGATTTTCCTGCATTTGGCGGTCCCGCGAGCACCACTCGAAACCCCTCGCGGAGCGCTTCGGCACGCGGCTCGGCGAGAAAATCTTCAAGCTCGCGAACCACAGCGGCCAGTTTATCGGCAAATGCCGGCGGTAATGCGGCGCTATCCTCTTCATCGGAGAAATCCAGCGCTCCTTCGACAATTGCCGACAATGCGAGTATCTGCACGCGCCATTCTTCCAGCCGCGCTGAAAGTGCCCCGCTTGCATTTGCGAGCGCCGCGGCGCGTTGCAATTCGGTCTCGGCTGCCAGCAAATCCGCCAGTCCCTCCGCTTCGGCAAGATCGATGCGGCCATTGGCGAAAGCGCGGCGGGTGAATTCACCCGGCTCGGCTGCACGCAACCCCGCTATTTGCGAAAGAGCCTCGTTCACTGCGTGAAGGACGGCGCGCCCGCCGTGGCAGTGCAGTTCGGCGCAATCCTCTCCTGTTGCGCTGTGTGGCCCGGGAAACGAAAGGACGAGCGCCTCGTCCAGCACTACACCATCTGCACGGCGCAAACGCGCAAGGGTCGCGTGGCGAGGCTTTGGCACTGCGCCTGCAATGGTCTCCAGTGCCGCCAGGGCCTGTGGACCGCTGATGCGGATAATCCCGATTGCTGCAGGGGGCGCGCCGCTCGATACAGCGAAGATCGTGTCGCGCACTGAAGCCATGATAAGAGTGCCTAGCGGCAGCGTCAGTCCGAAGAATCGTCCGTGGTGGGAGTTCGGGCCGGCGGCTCGGTCATGCGACGGGATCCTTCGACAAAACTCTGGAACAGCTTGAGCCCAACCTGCCCCATCGGCGCGAGCGTTTCTGCATATTCGCGCAACTGATCGGGGTTGCTTGCCCCCTTCATGGCGCGCGCGATATTATCGACATAGACGCTGTTCGCTTGGCTGACATCGGGCAGGCCCATGAAGTTGCGCGCTTCTTCGGGCGTGCATTCGATCTCGACGTGAATTTTCATGACGCACTCCCGAAACGATCGACCGATAGCGGCACCAAACCGCTTCTTGCATGTTGGCCATGTGGTATATGATGCAGCCAAGCGCAATGGCGGGAGAGACTGCGCATGATCGGAGAACAAAGATGACGGAAATGGTGAAAGTTGCGACCATGGACAAAGACGGCCGGTTCGACGCTTATGTTGCGCGGCCCGCACGTGAACCCCAGGCCGCGATCGTCGTCATCCAGGAAATCTTCGGGGTGAATGCAGGCATCCGCCAGAAATGTGACAAGTTCGCCGCTGAAGGCTACCTCGCTATTGCCCCCGATTTGTTCTGGCGACTTGAGCCGAGGATCGAGCTCGATCCGGATGTCGAACCTGAATTTCAACGCGCGCTGAAACTGATGGAGCAGTTCGATCAGGATACCGGCGTGCGCGATATTCAGGCGACGATCAACCATGTGCGCCAGCACGAAGGCATCGCTAAAGTCGGCTGTGTTGGTTATTGTCTGGGTGGGCGGCTCGCCTACATGACCGCCGCGCGCACCGACATCGATGCGAGCGTTGGCTATTACGGAGTTGGGATCGATGAATTACTGCGCGAGAAGGACGCAATCGCCAATCCGCTCCTTCTCCACATCCCGACCGACGATGGCTTCGTCGACAAGGATACCCAGGCCGCGATGCATGACGGCCTAGATCCCCACCCGAAGGTGACACTCTACGACTACGAGGGGCTCGACCACGGCTTTGCAACCGAGATCGGCAAACGCCGCGACGCCAACGGCGCAGAGATAGCTGACGGTCGCACTGCCGCATTCTTTACGAAGCATCTGGGGATTGAAGCGCCTGGCTGAGCGCGCGCGCGCGCTTAGCCAGCAACAGCCGCAGGCTGGTTCTTCTGCACGAAGCGCGTGATGACCGCCAGTTCGCTCTTCGGGAGAGGGCCAAGGCTATGCGCACACAGCGTATTGATGACCTGCGCGGCATTTCCCGATGCGATGCGCTTCATCCGCCACATATCGAAAGACTTGGCGCTGATCGCAGTTTCCGAAAGGGTTTCGATATCACGGTGCCGCGGGTCCTGACGCACTTTTGCATAGAGCGCGTCGACTGCCGCCGCGTCCCCTTCCAGAAGCTGCAGAAAACACCCATTCTGGTATAGCAGAAAGCCCGATAGACCGAGCGCGCCATTACGATGCGCCGAACCGCTTACGATATCGAACACCGCATCCTGCGACAGATCATCCACACCGTAGCTGTGATAGATTAACCTCTTCATGATCCCGCTCTTCGTGTCCAACCTGTAAACATTTGGTTGCACAAGGTACGGTTTTAGCTCTGAGTTGGCTTACACAGGTTAATTGAGCATGGCGAAATTGCGGACGATCCGGTGAATGTCAGGGTGGAGCCCGGCGGGAAACTCACTCCGCAATTGATTGCGCCGCTCATTCATCCCGCTCGCCAGCGCCACTCGTTTCATGGCCCAGCCCGCACATTGAGGTGCATCGATCACGCCAGAATGCAGCATGGTAATGCCCGAATGTCGCGGGTCTTGCGCGATCGTGTGCATCAACGCATCGAGCGCGCTACCTTGGCCTTCGAGAAGCTGAAGAAAATTGCGGCCATTGTAAATCAGCATGCCGGAAATGCCTGATCGCGCATTCTTGCGAGCGCTCTTGTCGAGGATCGCGTCGACCTGAGTGGTCGTCAGATCGGGCGCGGTGCTGATGTAAAGATATTGCTTGAGCAAGAGACGCCTCGAAGCCTGTTTTACGAGGTGAACCCTATTGGTTCATCGTGTCGAAAAAGTCCTCGTTCGTCTTGGAATCCTTCATCTTGTCAAGGAGAAACTCCATTGCATCGATGGTGCCCATCTGCATGAGTATCCGGCGCAGAACCCACATCTTGGACAACTTGTCCTTCTCGACCAGCAGCTCTTCCTTGCGGGTCCCGGACTTGCCGACATCGAGCGCGGGGAAGATACGCTTGTCGGAGACCTTGCGATCGAGCACGATTTCGGAATTGCCGGTGCCCTTGAACTCTTCGAAGATCACCTCGTCCATCCGGCTGCCGGTGTCGATCAGGGCGGTGGCGATGATCGAAAGCGAGCCACCCTCCTCGATATTGCGCGCCGCGCCGAAAAAACGCTTGGGCCGCTGGAGCGCGTTGGCATCGACGCCGCCCGTCAGCACCTTGCCGGAACTGGGAACAACGGTGTTGTAGGCGCGGCCCAGTCGCGTGATTGAATCGAGCAGTATCACGACATCATATTTGTGCTCGACCAGACGCTTCGCCTTTTCGATCACCATTTCGGCGACCTGCACGTGGCGGTTGGCGGGTTCGTCAAAGGTCGAGGAAATAACCTCGCCCTTCACGCTGCGCTGCATGTCGGTGACTTCCTCCGGCCGCTCGTCCACCAGGAGCACGAGGAGGAACACCTCGGGGTGATTGTCGGTGATCGCCTTGGCGATGTTCTGCAGCAGCACTGTCTTGCCGGTGCGCGGCGGCGCCACGATCAAAGCACGCTGGCCCTTGCCTTGCGGGGATACGATATCAATGACGCGCGCCGACTTGTCCTTGACCGTTGGATCGAGCGTATCGAGGTTCAGCTTCTCGTCCGGATAGAGCGGGGTGAGATTGTCGAAGTTGGTGCGCATCCGGACCGCATCGGGATCCTGAAAATTGACCTTGCTCAGCGTCGTCAGCGCAAAATAGCGCTCGCCATCCCGGGGTGCCCGGATCTCGCCTTCGACGGTGTCCCCGGTGCGAAGGCCCCATTTGCGGATCTGGTTGGGCGAGATGTAGATATCGTCCGGCCCGGCCAGATAGTTTGCCTCGGGGCTTCGCAAAAAGCCGAAGCCGTCCTGCAGCACCTCGATCGTGCCGATTCCCATGATCTTCTCGTCATATTCCTCGTCTTCGGCAAGTTCGCGCAGGATCGAGAAGAACAGGTCCTGGCGCCGCATGGTCGATGCGCCTTCCACCCCAAGCTCCTCGGCCATGGCGACGAGATCAGCGGGGGTGCGTTCTTTTAGGTCTTTGAGATGCATGGTCGGTAATTTTCCGAAATACTTGGGTGGGGGCCGGCAGGTCCTTGCCTCTGTGGACGAGGCGCCTTTTCTGAAGCGGGCCGAACCATCGCGATCGAGCGAACAGGTGGGCCGCAAAGGCTGGGCTTGGAGAAAGCAGAACTGGCCGAACACGAAAATGCACGGCCATGCCGGAAAAGCGCTTGTCAGATAATCGCCCGGCGCGCTGCCGTCAATCGTCCATGAGCCGGATCACCGCGCGTGTGGGAGCGGCCTAGAACGGCTTGATATAGACCAGCACTACGATGATGACGAGGAGCAGGCCGGGCACCTCCCCGATCATGCGCAACGTCTTCTCGCTAAGCGGGCGCTGGCCGCTTGCAAACTTCTTGCTCTGCGCGACCAGCCAGCCGTGATAGCCGCTGAGTGCAAGGACAAAGACGAGTTTTGCATGCAGCCAGCCGCTGGAGAAATAGCCTGTGGCATAGGCCAGCAACAGGCCCAGCACCCACACCACGACAAGCGCAGGTGTCAGGATGATGGCGCGTAGCTTGCCCATGCGCATTGCCCATTTCGCCTCGCCCTGGGAACCGGGTGCATGGTCCAGCGTGTAGATCAGCTGGCGCGGCAGCATGAACAGCCCTGCAAGCCAGAACACCATGAAGATGACGTGCCCGGCTTTCAGCCAGGGATAGATCTGAAGAAGAGTGTCCTGCATGCTGGTGTTGATCCCTTACGCGAGCAATTGCGCCCCGTCAGCCCCAATCAGACCAGCGCCCAACAGATCAGCCCCCAACAGATCAGCTACGAACCGCCTCGAGTAGCTCTTCGACATGGGCAATCGGCGTGTGCTGTCCGATACCGTGGCCCAGGTTGAAGACATGCGGGCGCCCCTCGAAGGTTGCCAGGATCGCGCGGATACGGGGGCGCAGCGCTTCACCGCCCGCCTCGAGCAGCAACGGATCCAGATTGCCCTGAACTGGCATATCATCGGGCAGGACGCTGTGGGCCCAAGCGGGATCGAGCGTCTCGTCCAACCCGACGGCGTCCACCCCGGTCTCGCGTGCATAAGCGGGAAGTTTTGCGCCGGCACCCTTGGGAAAACCGATCACAGGGACATCGGGATGGCTCTCGCGGATCGCTGCTGTGATCGCGGCGTTGGGCGCAATCACCCAGCGTTCGAACTCGTCCGGGGCGAGGCTGCCCGCCCAGCTGTCGAACAACTGGACAGCTTCTGCGCCCGCTTCGATCTGGCCGCGCAGATAGGTGATGGTCAATTCCGCAATCCGGTCGATGATCGCCTGCATCCGGCCCGGGTCGCGATAGGCAAGGAGGCGCGCCGGGCCCTGATCCTTCGATCCTTCGCCTGCCACCATGTAGGTCGCAACCGTCCATGGAGACCCCGCAAAGCCCAGCATCGTCACCTCCTCGCCGATCAGGGCGCGGGTGCGGCGCACTGTTTCGTAAACCGGATCGAAGCGTTCGGGTGCGGGCTGGAAGTCATCAAGCGTCGCCTCGATCAGCGTCGGGCTGAGCCTGGGCCCCTCCCCCGCCAGGAACTGGAGCCCCTGGCCCATCGCATGCGGCACGATGAGGATATCGGAAAACAGGATCGCTCCATCGAAGCTGAAGCGCCGGATCGGCTGCACCGTGATCTCGGCCGCCGCTTCGCTGTCGTAAACCAGTTCGAGAAAGCCACCTTTTTCGGCGCGCAATTCGCGATATTCGGGCAGATAACGTCCGGCCTGGCGCATCAGCCAGACCGGCGCGCGCTGGGTCCGGCGACCCTTAAGAGTTTCGAGCAAGATTCCGGGCATGGGCGATCCTTAAAACAATTAAATAAGATTTATGAAAGGTTTGATGGAGTCTGTTGGCCCTGTGGAAAGCGCGATTCCAGTGGTTGGTCCGACTTGTCCCGCACAAGGCCCTTCTCTTCGTGCATTCACGACTCTGCACAGGTGCGATGTCAAGCGCGCTCTATCCCCGCAACCCCCAACCGGTGGACAGCTATGCAGTCCTGTTCACAAGTATAATGGGCAACCAGACCGTTAGCGGGGAGGATAATCCGTCCTCCGCTTGTCCGCATCTTTCTGCCGTGGTTTATGCGGAGCGCTATCCACAAGCCCTAAGCGGAGGCGGTTACTCCCGCGCCTAGCCCCATGAATCGCCTCAATCTTCACCTTGTTTCCGATTCGACCGGAGAAACGCTCGAAATGATCGCCAAGGCCGCGCTCGCGCAGTTCGACGATCCTTCGGTGAGCCGCCATTTCTGGCCGATGGTTCGCTCCCGCCAGCATCTTGACCGGATCGTGCCGGAACTGGGCGAAAACCCTGGGCTCGTGCTCTTCACGCTGGTCAATCCCGAAACGCGCAGTCGGCTGGAGGAGCATTGTCGCCATCTCGGCCTGCCCGCCGTCCCGGTGCTCGATCAGGTAACGGCCGCGCTCGAAGCGCAGTTGGGTCAGGAAGCGCATGGCCGGCCCGGTCGCCAGCACGAGATGGACGCGCATTATTTCAAGCGCGTCGATGCGATCCAGTACACGATCGCCCACGATGACGGAATTGCGCATGAGGAATGGGAAGAGGCAGACATCGTGCTTGCGGGCGTATCGCGCAGCTCCAAGACCCCAACCGCAATCTATCTCGCCAATCGCGGCTACAAGGTTGCGAATATCCCGATCGTCGTCGAAAGCCCGCCGCCACCTGCTCTGTATGGTCTGCGCGGGCCACTTGTCATCGGACTGACCACCGCGCCCGAGCGGCTGGTGCAGATCCGCCGCAACCGCCTGCTTTCGCTCAACGAGGACAAGGCAACCGCCTATGTCGATAGTGATGCGGTAAAGTCCGAGCTGCATTATGCCCGGCGCATATTCGCTGACAATGGCTGGCCGGTCATCGACGTGACCCGCCGCTCGATCGAGGAAACCGCCGCCGCGATCATCCGGCTGGTGCAGGAGCGCGATCGCAAGGCGCGCGTGGTCGACGGGGTGGCGAAACCCATATGAGCAAGGCATTCGAATGAGCGAGGGGGGTCTGATCCTCGCATCGCGCTCGACCTCGCGCCGGGCCATGCTTGAGGCGGCCGGTGTCGCGCATGAGGCGATCCCCGCCGATATTGACGAGCGCGCGGTGGAAGCGGCGATGACCGACGCGCACGTGCCCGCAATCGCGATGGCACTCTCATCCGCGAAAGCCGAGGCGGTGGCCGCCAAAGCCAGGAAACGCGCCGTGCTGGGCTCCGATTCCCTGGTAGTTGTCGAAGGGCGCCGGTTCGACAAGCCGGGCTCACGCGAAGAAGCCGCGGACCATCTGCGCTTTTTTTCGGGCCGCCGGCTGGAGCTGTATGCCGGCGCGGCGCTCGCGCTCGATGGCATGGTCGTGTGGCAACATGCCGAACACGCCAGCCTTGTCGTGCGCGAGCTCAGCGAAACATTCATCGCACGCTATCTCGACGCCGAGTGGCCCGAAGTCGCAGCATGTGTCGGCGTGTTTCGGATCGAGGCGTTGGGCGTGCAACTGTTCGAGCGGATCGAGGGGAGCCATTTCACCATCCTTGGCATGCCACTCCTGCCCGTCCTTGCAGCCCTGCGCCGTTTCGAGGTGATTGCAAGGTGAGCACCGCCCGCGCCGAAGTCATTGGCGATCCCATCGCGCAATCGAAATCGCCGATCATTCACCGGTTCTGGCTGAAGCAGCTCGGCCGCAAGGAAGATTACATCGCCACCCGCGTCGAACCGGCTGGGCTGGGCGACTATTTCGCACAAGCGCGAATGGAGGAGGGCTGGCTCGGCTGCAATGTCACCATGCCGCACAAGGAAGCGGTGATCGCGCATTGCGATGCGCTCGATCCGCTCGCCGCGCGGCTTGGTGCGGTCAACACCGTTGTGCGGCGTGAGGATGGCTCGCTGCTGGGTTCGAACACCGACGCGGCAGGCTTCCTCGAACCGCTGCGACCTGTGCTCGAAGAGCAGCACCTGTTCCGCATGGCGCGCATCTGCGGGACCGGCGGCGCAGCGCGTGCGATCGTCGCGGCTCTGGCTGACGAGGGTTTCACCATCGTCCTTGCCGGACGCGATCCGGGTAAGGCACGCGCCATTCTGGATGCCCTTGCACCCACTGGCGAACACCACGCGATCGCGCTCTCTCATTTTGCGAGAGCTACAGATTTCGCCTTCGATGACCGCAAAGGTTGCTGCGACCTTGTCATCAATGCGACCCCGCTGGGCATGGTTGGCCAACCGTCACTCGCCTTCGACTGGAGCCACGCCCCGCCCGGCAGCATCGCCTATGATATCGTCACTCATCCGCCCGACACCTCCTTCCTCCAGGATGCCCGCGCTGCGGGTTTCAAAACCATCGGAGGCCTCGCTATGCTCGTCGGCCAAGCTGCCCGTGCGTTCGAAGCGTTCTTCGGCGAGCGCCCCCCGCGTGGCTCTGACGACGCCTTGATTCGCGAACTGCGGCAGTGAACCGCCCCGTAATCCTTGGCCTCACCGGCTCCATCGGCATGGGCAAGTCCACCGTTGCTGCGATGTTCGCCGAGGCTGGCGTGCCGGTCTTCGATGCGGATGCCGAGGTGCGCGCCTTGCAGGGACCGGGCGGTGTGCTGGTTGAAGCGATCGAGGCGGCCTTTCCCGGATCGACGGGACCTGACGGCATCAAACGCGAGGCGCTGGGCGCGCAGGTCTTCGGCGATCCGCCAAAGCTCGCCGCGCTCGAAGCGATCGTCCACCCCGCCGTCGCGGACAGGCGCGCAGCCTTCCTCGCCGCCCATCGTGATGCGCCCATGGTCCTGTTCGACATCCCGCTCTTGTTCGAGCGGGGTGGTGATAGCGCAGTCGATGCCGTGATCGTCGTCTCCGCACCGGCCGCAATTCAGCGCGAACGCGTGCTCGCCCGACCCGGCATGACCGCCGACAAGTTCGACCACATCCTTGCGTTGCAGGTCCCAGATGCCGAGAAACGCGCGCGCGCCGACCATGTGATCGACACCGGCGTGCCGCTCGATCAAACCCGTGCGCAAGTGGCGACCTTGATCGCGGCGCTGCGCGCAGAACACGGCGCTCCACAGCGCTGATCCCGCCCGCGTGCCGATGGCCCTTGCAAGGCTGTCATGATCGGTCGATAGATTGCGCGATGCGCGTCATAATATTCGACACGGAAACGACCGGCCTCGATCCCAAGACGGGTGATCGGATGGTGGAAATCGGGTGTATCGAAATGATCGACCGGGTCGAAACCGGGCGCACGTTTCATGCTTACTACAATCCCGAACGCGACATGCCCGCCGGTGCCCAAGCCGTGCATGGACTGTCATCGGCGTTTCTCTCGACCAAGGGGCTGTTCGCCGACACCGCCGACGAGTTGCTCGAATTTCTTGAGGATTCCAGGCTTGTCGCGCACAATGCGGGCTTCGACTTCGGCTTCCTCAATTCCGAGTTAGAACGCTGCGGTCGCCCGGTGGTAGCGATGGACCGGATGATCGACACCGTTGCGATCGCTCGCAAGAAACATCCGGGCGCAAAGCTCTCGCTCGATGCCTTGTGCACACGCTACGGCGTCGATCGCAGCCACCGGATAAAGCATGGCGCGCTGCTCGATGCCGAACTGCTGGCGCAGGTTTACATCGAACTGACCGGCGGGCGACAGATCGGTCTGGGCTTTGCCGAAGAGCGGGTATCGGCAAGCGCATCGGCCAATGTGCGGGACAGCATACCTGTGGCGGGCTCAGCGCCCGTCCGCATCCCCCGAAGGCATGCAGCGTCACCGGCGGAACTTGCCCGTCATGCCGCGTTTATCAAAGGTCTCGACAACGCACTCTGGCTGCGCTGAAGATCGCCCTCGCACCTGCGAGCGGGCTGACCAAGGAAGGAACCCAAACGCCATGGACATACGCATTTCGGGGCACCAGATCAAAACGGGGGCCGCCTTGCAGGAACATGCGAGCGACCGCCTTGCCGCCATCACCGACAAGCACTTCGATCAGACATTGAGTGCAGACGTAACCTTCGGCAAGTCCGGTGCGGGCGTCATCGCCTGCGACATCGTGATGCATGTCATGCAGGGCCTTATCCTCAAGGCGCGGGGCGAGGCGCATGATGCGCATCTCGCCTTCGAGGAGGCTGCGACAAAGCTCGAAAAGCAGTTGCGGCGCTACAAGCGTCGCCTGCGCGATCGACACGAACAGACCGCCTTCAACCGCGCCGAGGAAGACGCAGCCTACACGGTATTCGCCGCAAATACGGATACGGATGCGGACGCGAATGACGACGATGACAGTGACGGGTCGAACGGCCAGGCCCCACCCATCATTGCCGAAACACGGATCGATATCCCGGAAAGCAACGTTGCAGATGCCGTAATGTTGCTCGACCTGCGCGATACCAATGCGCTGTTTTTCAAAAACGCTGGAACCGGGCGGCACAATATGGTCTATCGCCGCTCCGACGGGTCGATCGGTTGGGTCGAACCGCACTAGGTCAGGCTTCGCAGCGCTCCGGCGTGCATGCGGCCAAGCCGCCACATGACCGTAGAAACATCAAAACAGGCCGCCGCCCGCCTCGAGGAGAGGACGCGCGATGCAGCCGGGATACGGGATTTCGCATTCGACATGGACGTGAACATCAATCTGAAGCCCGAAGCGGTCGCATGCGCAACATGCCTGAGCGCAGCCGAGATACTTGAACACATAAGCGAAGTCGCTGCCAGCGTGTACGCGCTTGACCAGATGGCCATCCTCGAAGGGCTCGAAGAACGCGAGAAGCTTGGCTCGACCGGGTTCGGGAGGGCGGTCGCCATTCCGCATTGTCGCAGCACGCAGGTGCGCCGACCTTCGCTCGTCGTGCTTGTGCTGGACAAGCCGGTCGATTTCCGGGCGGCGGACGGTGTGCCGATCAACCTGGCTTTCGGGCTCGTTTCACCGGAAAATGCCGGTGCGACCCATCTCCACGCGCTGGCTGCCATCTCGCGCCTGGCTCGCGATGAAAAGCGGCTGAGTGCGTTGCGCGATGCCCCCGACACCGAAGCGCTTTACGCCGTGCTCGACAACCAATTTCTGCGCGATGCCGCCTGAGACGGGGATCGAACAAAGAGGCGCGAGCGCAGCTGACGCACATCACCGCGCGCTTGAACGCCTCTATGCCTCCGCACCGATCAACGCGGTGTTCGCCTCACGCATGGAGATCGTCGGAGAAGGGGCTGCGCGCCTCACTTTCGATGTGACCAGGGATGTTTACCACGCGGCGGGGGCGGCGCACGGGACGATCTATTTCAAGATGCTCGACGATGCGGCCTTTTATGCGGCAAATACGCTCGCGACTGACCGCTTTCTCCTGACCACCGGCTTCAACCTGCACTTCACCAAGCCCCTGCGCCTAGGCCAGGTCGTTGCGGAGGGGCGCTGGGTGAGCGGGCGGCGGCGCGTTCTCGTCGCCGAATCGCGGTTGATCGACGCGGAAGGGGACGAGGTGGGGCGCGGCACCGGCACTTTCATGCGCTCACGCATCGCGCTCTCGAGCCTGCCGGGCTATGTTGCCGGCAATTGACGTGCTGGCACGGGCATGAGCGCGCGCCTACCCGCTCATCTCGAAGTGGCGGCCCTGCGCCATCTCGCGCGCGCGCAGGGCGGTATCGCGACGGTTCTTTCCAGCGGGGAGCGCGATGCAGGCGTTGTGCTGCTGGTGCTGCTCAGCCGCGGAGGAAATGCCGTTCTTTACGAGCGGATGCCCCAGCTGGACGGGACGCGGTCCTTTACGGTATCGCGCGAGCAGGACGTTAAAAAGCCTCAGGAATTCGAGGAATATCTCGCCCGCCGCCGCAATCAGGATCCCGACACCTGGATACTCGAAGTGGATATCGACGATCCCGCACGCTTCGTCGCAAGCCTGCCTCGCTAGGTAGGACCTGCGATTGACTTCGTTTCATCTGAGACTAACTCCCCGCGAGCTTCTGAATGCGGAGGCCAGCAAAGCGGCAATTCGGTCGCGGGACTGGCACGCAGACGGGGGGCGGCCGACAGGCCGGGACGGACCGGGGTTTCAGGCGTATGAAAAATCGCCATGGTCCTTCTCGCTTGTGACAGGCGCGCTCACCGCACGAATGTTAGATTTCGATGGGTCGCAAAACGGTTTCCTTCAGCGCTGCCGCCACCATGGCGAGTCTCGCGCTCGCGGTGTCAGGTGTCGATAGCGGCGCCGCACTTGCTCAGACGCTAGACAGCGGCGCGGCGCGCATTGCGAGCCAGGTGCTAGACGAGGCGCAGTCCGCTCTCGACCTTGCCGATGTGAAAGCGCCGGAGACCAATGGCGATACCGCTGCGCAGATCGCGCAAGCCGAACCCGAGCCGATCGTGTTTACCCAAAATGCCGTCGTTCAGGACGTAACCCCTGCCCAGACTACTCCGGCCACCCGAGCGGCCGCATCATCGCTGGGCGAACTTGTCGCGCTGGTGGATGGTGAGAAGCAGCTCGACGACGAGTTGCGCTGTCTTGCGGGCGCGGTCTATTTCGAATCGCGTGGGGAGCCGCTCGCGGGCCAGTTGGCCGTTGCGCAGGTGGTCATCAACCGTTCGGGCGATCGGCGCTGGCCGGGCAGCTATTGCGGCGTTGTCTACCAGCGTGCGCAATTCTCCTTCGTGCGTGATGGCCGCATGCCTCAGATCAAGACATCCTCGGCTGCGTGGGAGCGCGCGAAGGCCGTTGCGCGCATCGCGCATGATCGCATGTGGGAATCCGAGGCGGGCGATGCGGTTTATTTCCATGCGAAATATGTCCGTCCGCGCTGGAGCCGGGTAAAGACCCGCACGGCCGAGATCGACACGCACATCTTCTACAGGTGAGCTGAGGCGCCGGGCCGCCCCCTGGCAGACGAGTTCGCTAGCAGGCTAACCAGCTGTAAGGGCGACCGCCCTGATCGATGACCACTCGCGGTTACCGCTCAGCTCGGATCGGCCAGCTTTATCCAGACCGGTGCATGATCGCTCGCTTTCTCGCGACCCCGATGATCCTTGTCGACGCCGACGGAGCGCAGCCGGTCCGCAAGCTCGGGTGACAGCAGCGCGTGATCGATGCGAAAACCGTGGTCGCGTTGCCAGGCCCCGGCCTGATAGTCCCAGTAAGTCCACACGCCGCCGCGCGGGTTGAGCGTGCGCACTGCGTCCGTCCAGCCGTCAGCAAGTAGCTGGGTATAGGTACTGCGCGATGCGGGTTGCATAAGTGCATCGGTCGCCATCGCACGCGGCGACCAGACATCGTCATCATGCGGGATCACGTTGTAATCGCCCAGAACCGCCGCGGGGACTTCCTCTGCCCAGATCGCGCCCATACGCGCGCGCAGCCGCTTCATCCATGCAAGCTTGTAGTCGAATTTCGGTCCGGGCTGTGGGTTGCCGTTGGGAAGATAGATATTGACGATGCGCATCGGCGTTACGTCATCTTGCGCCGCATCGGCGCGGGTGACATCCGCCTCGAGATAGCGCGCCTGTTCGCCTTCGCCCTCCTTCGGTCCGGCTATTCCAAGGCCGCGCTGCACTTCGGCCAAACTATAACCGGCCTTTCGATCGGCGAGGATCGCGACGCCGTTGAAGCTTTTCTGGCCATGCCATAATGCATCGTAACCCAGCGCGTTGATCGCATCGGCGGGCACGTCCTTGTCCTGCGACTTGATTTCCTGAAGACAGGCGACCGCAGGCCGGGTTTCCTCCAGCCATTCGGTAAGGCGGGGGAGCCGGGCCTTGATGCCGTTGATGTTGAAAGTCGCGATCTTCATGGGGTCCCCCTGCCGCGATTACGCGTCCCCGTCCATCCGGCTTTCGCCTAGCGCACGCGCGTGTTTCTGGCCCCGGGCAGTCCGGGTGCCCGAATCAGATCCCGAAGCTCGATCCGCATCCGCAACCCGCAGCGGCCTGCGGGTTCTCGACGCGGAAGGCTGCTCCGCCGAGTGATTCGACGAAATCGACCACGCTGCCACTCACCAGATCGAGGCTCACCGGATCCACGACAAGCTTCACACCGTCAGTCTCGCTCACCAGATCGTCACCCGCCGCGCTTTCGGCGAGGTCGAATTTGTACTGAAAGCCCGAACAGCCGCCGCCTTCGACCGAAAGGCGCAAGATCGCAGGCTTTGCCTGCCTGTCCGCAATCCACGCAACACGCTTGGCAGCGGCATCGGTTAGGGTGAGGGCTTCGCTCATATACTCCGATTTAGGGTGCGCGGGGCCGATCCTCAAGCCTGTTCAGGCCGTCTGGATGTAGTCGCGCATCTGTTTGGCCTCGTGCTCGACCATGTCGATCTTGTGTTTGACGAGGTCGCCAATCGAAATGAAGGCCAGAAGCTGCCCGCCGCTGACCACCGGAAAATGGCGAAAGCGCCGACGCGTCATCAGTGCAAGCGCTTCGTCGATCGCGGTTTCGGGCGTTACCGTCATGGCCGGCGAGGTCATGATGCGTTCGACCGGCCAGTTGAGGCAGTCCGCCTCCTTGTTCGCCAGACAATAGATGACGTCGCGCTCCGAAACGATGCCGGCGACCGTACCATCCTGCATCACCGGAACCGCGCCGATCCGGCGCTCGGCCAGCAGTGCGACGGCTTGCTTGAGGGGGGTGGTGATATCGCACGAGATGATATCGTCCGCGCTGCGCCCCGCGATGATCTTTGCAATTGTCATAGGCTCGTTCCTCTCCGAACCTCTGAAATGCCACCACGGGGAGCAAAAAGCGAATCATGTTGCGCACACGCCTCTGAACCGTGGCGGCAGGCGTATCTCGTATTGCCAAGCGCCGGTTGGCGGCGCAGGGAGGCTCGATGACCGAAAGATCGCCGTTGGATGATCCGGAGAATGCTGCACATGCCTGGGCGCGCTACCGGAAGATCATGAAGATGCTGCTGGCCGTCACGGTGGCGGTCGTGCTGATCGCGGTCGGCTTGCTTTACGCCTTCAATGGCATGGTCTCGGTGCATTTCTATATCGCGGTGGCGCTTGGCATAAGCTTCACGATGCTGCTGGGCGGTGCGCTCATGGGTCTCGCTTTTCTTTCAAGCGGTACCGGCCATGATGACAGCGTCGACAACCGCTTGCCCAGTCGCGAGGAATTGTTCGGACGCCGCGGCGACGATTAAGCGACGATTAGGCGACAGGGGCTAGGTGCCGGGTGCTCTTAGCCGGAACTCCTCGACCGGTCGGCCGCCAACGAGATGTTCGTCGATAATGCGTTCGAGGACGGGCGGATGGCACGAATGGTAGAAGACGCCGTCCGGCCAGACCACCGCTACGGGCCCGAAGGCGCAGATCTGCAGGCAATCGGCCTTGGTTCGCTGCACCCCGCCGCCCTGTCCGCGCGGGTGGCTGTCGCCACGTTTCGGCCCGACAAGACCGCGTGCCTTCAATGCGTCCTTCAGATAGCGCCACGCCGCCTCGCCCTCTTCGCGCGAACAGCATTTCTGCTTTTCGGACAGCGCGCACAGCATGATATGCCGCTCGATCCGGGCCTCGCCCGCCCCGTATTTCCTGGCCAGAGCGGTCTGCGCCGACAGTCTTGCCTGATCTTCGGGCGTCACTGCTCGCCTTCGGTATCCGGATAGAGCCAGCGGTCGAGCCACGCGAAGACCGTGCGGTGCCATTGCAACGAATTCTCGGCGCCAAGCACCCAGTGATTCTCCTCCGGGAAGACGAGCAGCTGCGCTGGAACTTCGCGCTCCTGCAGAGCGGTGAAACTCTGCAGCCCTTGCGTATAGGGCACACGGAAATCCTGTTCGCCCGCGATCACCAGCATCGGGGTCTGCCAGTTGTCGACGAAGTTGATTGGGTTCCAGCGTTCGTAGGTCTCGCGCGCTTGCGTATATGAGCCGCCGAAATCCCAGCGCGGAAACCACAATTCTTCGGTCGAATAATAGAAGCTGCGCAGATCGAACAGGCCGTCGTGCTGGACGAGACAGTCGAAGCGGTCATTCCAGTTGCCCGCGATCCAGTTGACCATGTAGCCGCCATAGCTTGCCCCCATGGCGCAGGCGCGGCTGCCGTCGATCTGCTGATCCTCGGCAAGCGCTGCAGCGAGCCCTTTTTGCAGGTCTTCGAGCGGTTTGCCGCCCCAGTCGCGGTTGATCGCATCCATGAAATCCTGTCCGTATCCTGACGACCCGTGAAAATCGACCGAGATCACCGCATAGCCCTGGCTTGCCAGCGTGCGAGGATTCCAGCGCGAGGACCATGCATCGTTGAACGAGCCTTGCGGGCCGCCATGGATATAGAGGATTGCGGGGATCGGCCCGGTCTGTTTCTCCAGCCGCGTGATCTGGCCGTAGACGGTGGCGCCTTCAGCGCCCGCAAAGGTGAAGCGGCTGGTCCTGGTGGATGCCATCGCGCCTACGCGGCTGGTGGCGATGTCAGTGATCGGTTCGCCCTTCGCTCCGGCGCGCGTCAGATGATAAAGTTCGGCTGGCGCACCGATTGAATCGCGGGTGAAGAGCATGCGCCCTTCGGCCAGCGGGATGACATTGGCGATATGCGCTTCGGTGCCGGCAATGAGATTGAGCTGCTCCACTTCGCCAGATTGGGGATTGATGCGAAAAACAGGGGTGTCGAGCCGGTCGGCGGCGGTCGCGTAGAGGATGCGCCCGGTCGGATCCCACGCGAGGCTGTCGAAGCTGAGGTCGGTCTCGGCAGTGATCGCTCTGGTCGTGCCGTTGGCGATATCGCGCAGCATGACCGTGCGCCGGTCGCTTTCATAGCCCGGCCGCTCCATCGCAAGGTAAGCAAGGAGGGTGCCGTCGGGCGAGACCGCCGGGGTCGAATCGTACGCTTCGTTCGCACCCGTCACGACCACCGGTGCGCTAAGCGATAAATCGGAATAATAGATATCAAGGTCGGTCGAAGCCGGCTCGTCCCGGTTGCTTTCGCGCATGGTAAAGAAGACCCCGCTCGAATCGGGCATCCATGCGATATCGTCGGTGCCGCCAAAGGGCCTGGTCGGCACATGGCCGGTCACCGCCCCCGCTGCATCGCCGCCGTCAAGCGGGACGCCGTCACCGCTCACCTTACCGTCGACGATGTCAAAAACGAACACGCGGTTGAAGACACCGGCGCGCATCCACGTGTCCCAATGGCGATAGAACCCCGCATCGCCATCATAAAGCCGTCCGGTGCCCAATGTATCCTCTGCGACTGCGCAGCCAAAGCGCGGGCAATCGCGCGCGATCTCGCCGAACAGTGCAACGCGGCCGGCGTCAGGGGATAACTTGAACCCGGTAATCTCGGCCCCGTCCATGTCGGCGACGAGGCTGGGCGCACCCACCTGCCCATCCGGGCCCATGGCCGCACGCCACAAACGCGCGCGGCTGTCGGCTTCGGGATCGATGTGTTCATCGCTCAGGAAATAGAGCGCACCATCGCCGCCCGGGACGACGCTGCGGGCATCAAGCCCCAGATCAAGCTGCGCGGGCAGCGCACTTGGCTGATCGAGAGCAAGCCGGAAATGCTGGAGGCTGCGCACATAGGTTTCCGGATCGGTATAGGTAACGGCGTAGATCGCGAAAGATCCGTCTCCTGTCACCTGCGGAGCGACAAGGCGCGGCATCAGAATAAGGTCCTCGGCCCGCATTGCCGGCTTGTCGAGACCCGGAACCGTGCGCTCTGGGATCGCGGCGCGTTCGGCCTGATTTTGGGCTGAAGCGGGGGCAAAGCCAAGAGTGGCGGAGGCGAATGCGAACACGGAAGCGCCAGCCAGCGATTTCAAGAACATGGTGTGCATGGTCGCCACGCCTATCGCGCACCGGCAGGCAAATCCAGCGAAAGCGTCAGCCGCTCTTACCCACGATCCGCGCTATTTCTGCCTGGACCATCTTCTCGACCATCCCGGGCAGGTTCTGATCGAGCCATTCGGCCAGCATCGGGCGCAAAAGCTCGCGCGTCAGCCCTTCGAGCGAGGTCTCCCCAGAGCGCACGACCTGCGGCCTGGCCCCCGGTTCGGATAGCATGGCAAGCGCAGCGAGGTTTTCCTTGAGGGCGCCCCGCGTCGTCGGTGCCGTTAAAGGAGGTTCGTCGAACGCATCTTCCTGGCCAGCGTCAACCGGGGCTGCCGCATCCCCGCGATCGGCTGCATCGGATGCACGGGCGGTGCGGTCATCGCCTGGGCCATCCTCCGGCGGTAATTCGAGCTGCGAGAGGTCCAGCACCTCTTCAGCCTCGTCCGGATCGACCGGTTCCGGACGCTCACCGGCTTCGATGCCCATGCCCGCGTCAGCGTGCGCGGCCTCTTCGGCGGCAATACGGCGCTGGCGGGAATGGGCGACGATGTGACGGTTGTCACGTTCCATCACCTGACGGATCGAAGCGAGGATATCCTCGACAGGCGGTTTCTCGTCCTCGCTCATTGCGGCCCCCTTACGGCTCGCGCGGTGTGTCGCGCGGCTCCAGCAGGGGTCCGATCATGTCGTCAACAAGCTCGGTGTCAACGGTTCGCGTCGCATTGGCTTCAGGTTCGGGATCGCGGTCCCAGTCCCAGAAGCGCCCGCGCACCCGCTCGTAATTGACCGTCGGATCGTAAAGCGGCCCGCCCGTATCGAGGTTGAGGTCGCGCGCTTCCGCCCGGCCCATCGCCGCCAGCAGCGAGAAGCCTGCGACATAGGCATTGCGGCGCGCGGTCACGAGCTGCGCGCGGGCCGATAGCAGTTCCTGCTCGGCGTTCAGGACATCGAGGATGGTGCGGTTGCCGATCGAGTTTTCCGCGCGCACCCCTTCCAGACTGAACTCGGCCGCATCGACCGCCGTCTGCGAGCTTTCGATCACCGCAAGGCTAGCCTGCCAGTTGATGTAAGCGGCGCGTGTTTGCTGGATGACGGCGCGCTCGACCTCGATCACCCGTTCGAGCGCAGCGCTCTCGCGCGCGCCGGCCTGACGCTGGCGTGCGGCGGGCAGACCACCCTGGAAGATCGGGATGGTCAGCGTCACACCAAGATTGCCCGTGACCTCTTCCTGCACCAGTCCCTGAAGCACCTGGCTCCCCAAAGTGCCGAAGAAATTGGAATAATCGGCGTTGGCAAAAGCCGCAAGGCGCGGGAGGCGACCGGCACCTGCGACTTCTGTGTCGAACCCGGCAGCCTGGGCGCGCTCTTTGACAGCGATAAGATCGGGATTGTTTTCAAGCGCTGTGACTACCGCGATACCGACCGTATCGGGCAGGTTCGGCAGCGGCGGAGGTGCCTGCAGATCAGTCGGCTGCTTGCCGACCAATTGTGTATAGGTCTCGCGTGCCGCAACGAGATTTGCAAGCGCGGTCTGAAGATCGCCGGTTGCAACAGCCAGCCGCGACTGCGCCTGAGCGACGTCGGTACGGGTCACATCGCCGATCTCGAACCGGTCGCTCGTCGATTGGAAGGTAACGTCGAGCACTTCGACCTGATTGGCCGCGAGGCTCACCAGCGCTTCGGTTCGCAGCACGTCCATATAGGCTGCTACGGTCTGGCTGAAGATCCCGCTCTCGGTCGCACGCAGGTCCGCCCGGCTTGCCTGGACCCGCTCCTCCGCTGCATTGATGCCGTTTCTCACCGCGCCGCCCGAATAGATCGGAATGTTGAGTTGATTGCCCACGTTCAGATTACGAGTTGGCGGGGCGAAGGCGTTCGCCGATTGGCGTATGAATTCGATATGGGTCGCGGTCGTGTTCAGACTCGGCAGTCCCGGTGCGCGCTGGATCGGCACTTCTTCGTCGATTGCGCGCTGATCGGCCCGCGCGGCTTCAAGCGTGGGATTGCTATTGTAAGCGGCGGCGAGTGCCTCACGCAGCGTATCGGCCGAAGCGGGCGCAGAGCCGAGCGCGATGGCGCCAAGCGCAGCGCCGCCAAACCAGCGCAGGGTCGCACGCGCCGCGCGGGTCATGAAAAGCTCCAGCCCTGCGGCTTGGCAAAATCGGAGAGGACCGGGATGCCCATGTCACCGACCGGGTCGAGCGCGACGTGTCCGGCAACCTTTCGCCCCGCGGCGAGCCGGGTAACGCCCCGCGTAACGAGGCCGGTCGCAATGCGCGCTCCATCTATGAGATGGCTGGCAAGCGCATCGGGAAGATGCTCGATCGCGCCGTCGATCGCGAGGAGGGTATAGTCGCTACCCGGCGCTTGTCCTTGCGCGCCATCGGCCGCATCGATCTCGGTCACTTCACCGGCAAGAGGCCGCAGCAATTCGGCAAGATAACCGGTTCCTCCCGACACCACGAGCACCCGGTCATCGCGGACAGGCGCTGCCTCCATGAGCAATCGCCCATAGAATAGCGGCGCAGCCAGGTGGCGGCCGTGACCCAGCGGAACTGCCCGATCGATGTAGGCGAGCGCGGCCTTGTCTTCGGTAAGGAAATCTTCCCGCGCAACGTCGCGCATGCGCTGCAGCGCGAACGGCTCGTTCACGCCGCTGGTCCGCAGCTGGCTGTCGATCATCGCTTTGCGTGCGGCCTGGCTCGCCGCCGGATCCCGGGTCATTACACTATCGCTCATCATCACTCCGCGCAGCTGTATTGTTCGAGCAACACAGCTGCGTCAACCCTTCCTAGCTACCGTCATGCAGGACGCCAAGCGGTTTGACCCAAGTAACCCGTTTGACCTAGCTCGCCGCGTGGATATGGCACGTCTGACCAGCTGGCGGCGCGCTTGCGAAGCCGGATCGATGAAACACGGGAGAATTTCTATGAGCGACGCGCCGCGCGTGGTCCATAATGACGGGCAGATTTTCGGGGCCACGGGTGATGTCCGGATCGAGCAGGACAGCCTTGGCGAAGTCGCGGTTCCGGCCGCTGCACACTGGGGTGCGCAAACGCAGCGCAGCCTCGTCAACTTCGCGATCGGCAATGAGACCATGCCCGAGCCGCTGGTCAAGGCACTTGGCATCCAGAAATTGTGCGCCGCGCGTGCCAACATGGCGCTCGGCGTGCTCGACGAAAAGCTCGGCGATGCAATTGTCCAGGCGGCGGGCGAGGTGATCGATAAGACGCTCGCCGCGCAGTTCCCACTCAGCGTATGGCAGACCGGTTCGGGCACCCAGTCCAACATGAATGCGAACGAGGTGATCGCCAGCCGCGCGAACGAAATTCTCACCGGGACGCACGGGGGCAAGGAGCCGGTCCACCCCAACGATCACTGCAATATGGGCCAGAGCTCAAACGATACCTTCCCCACCGCCATGCACATCGCCGCTGCGGGTGAAGTGATCGAGCGGCTCATCCCCGCATTCGAACATCTGCACGGCGCGCTCGACACGAAAGCTGTGGCATTCGCCGATATCGTGAAGATCGGGCGCACGCACTTGCAGGACGCGACGCCTCTGACGCTGGGACAGGAGTTTTCTGGCTACGCGAAACAAATTGAATACGCGATCGCGCGGGTCAAGACCGCATTGCCGCGCGTGCTCGAACTGGCACAGGGTGGCACAGCGGTCGGCACGGGCATCAATTCCAAGGCCGGTTTTGCCGAGGCTTTCGCGAGCGAGGTGGCGACATATACCGGCCACGATTTCGTCACCGCGGCGAACAAGTTCGAAGCGCTAGCCGCGCACGATGCGCTGGTCGAATTGTCCGGCGCGCTCAACACCAGCGCGGTCAGCATCATGAAGATTGCCAATGACATCCGCCTGCTGGGATCGGGACCGCGTTGCGGCCTCGGCGAGATCGCGCTCCCCGCCAATGAGCCGGGCTCCTCGATCATGCCGGGCAAGGTCAATCCGACCCAGTGCGAGGCGATCACCATGGTGGCAGCGCAGGTGATGGGCAATCACACCACCGTCACCATCGCCGGGTCGAACGGGCATCTTGAACTCAATGTCTTCAAGCCTGTCATCATCTACAACGTGCTGCAGTCGATCCGCTTGCTCGCCGATGCTACGCGCAGCTTCACCGATCATTGCGTGTCGGGGATCGAAGCGAATGAGGAGCGGATCGCGAAACTCCTCAACGAAAGCCTGATGCTGGTCACCGCGCTCAATCCGCATATCGGCTATGACAACGCGGCCAAGATCGCGAAGAAAGCCCATGCGGAAGGAACGACGCTGAAAGAGGCGGCGCTGGCGCTCGAGATGCTGACCGAGGACGAGTTCGAGCAATGGGTGGTCCCCGCCGACATGATCCGTCCACGCAACTAGCGGCCGGATCGGTGCGGCCCGGCGCGCTTATGGGTGGTCTGACCTTTCGATGAACCGACGAACACAGCCGACCACCGGTTGGCGCTTGGGCGGGCCATGAGCTATCGCGAACGGCGATGAAGCCATTTCGAGCCCATGACATGGCCGCGCGGACCGAGAAGCCTCCGCGCGTGCCGTTTTCCGCCGTAGTCGGGACGATGTTACTGCTATGGGGGGCCTATTTTGTCCTGACCTCGCTGCGCGTGGCGATGATGGACGTCGACATGCAGGGCGAGATGCTGGTGCGCCGCGCGCTGGTGACGCTGGCAGGTGTTGGTCTCACCATGGTGCTATGGGCGTTGCTGCGGCTTTTCGATAGTCGGCCCCTGTGGATCAAGATCGGCGCGGCGACCATCCTTGCCATGCCGGTCGCCCTCGCCATCGGAAAGGTCAACCAGCTCGCTTTCGAGGACCTCTCCAACGCGCTGCGCGATCAGTTCGCCGAGGAGCGTGGCCTGCGCTTCGATGACGAAGGTAACCTGCTCTACGATCTGCCCGCAGGCGCGCGGGAAGGCGCCCCGCAGGTCTCCGAAACGCTGGTGATCGCGCCGGCGCCGAGTATCAACGATGGCTGGCGCGCCGTTCTGGAAATCGCGCTGGGTCGCTATTTCCTGCTGCTGGCCTGGGCGGCGACCTACTTTGCCTTGCTGGCAGGCTATCAAGCGAGCGCGGCCGAGCGGCGCGAGCAGCAGTTCCGCTCTGCGGCCAAGGCTGCGGAGCTTCGATCCCTGCGCTATCAGGTCAATCCGCATTTTCTGTTCAATACGCTCAATTCGCTCTCCGCGCTGGTGATGACAGGCAAGCCCGAGCGCGCCGAGCGGATGATTCAGACGATGAGCCGCTTCTATCGCCATAGCCTGACCGACGAGCCTACCAGCGACGTTGCGCTTGCCGACGAGTTCGATTTGCAGAAGCTCTATCTTGACATCGAAGCAGTGCGCTTTCCCGAGCGGCTGCGCTGCGCGTTCGACCTGCCTGACGACCTCAGATCCGCGCGGGTGCCGGGAATGATCCTCCAGCCACTGGTCGAAAACTCGGTGAAATATGCGGTCTCCGCGGTTTCGCGACCGGTCACGATCACGCTCGCCGCGCGTGAGGAGTTCGAGCGTCTCGTCATTACGATCAGCGATGACGGTCCCGGTGTGCCCGAAAATAATGGACATGGCTTCGGCATCGGGCTCGCCAATGTGCGCGACCGGCTCGGCGCGCGCTTCGGCAATGATATCGCATGCACCTCCGGGCCCGTCCCTGGCGGGTATCGCACCGAGATCCGCATCCCGCTGACCCGCCCGGCCGATTCTTTCTAGGATAAGGACCGCCATGAGCGACGCTACAACCGCAATCGAGGCTCTTCGCACCCTGATCGTCGATGACGAGCCGCTCGCGGTCGAGCGCATCCAAGTCATCTGCGCCGAGCTGAACCAGATCAATGTCGTGGGAACTGCCAGCGACGGTGCCGCTGCGCTGCGGTTGGCCGAAAAGCTCGAGCCCGACCTTGTGCTGCTCGATATGACCATGCCCGAGATCGACGGGCTGGGCGTTGCGCGCAAGCTGGCGCAGTACGATACGCCGCCTGCGATCATCTTCGTCACCGCGCATGATAATTTCGCGGTCGAGGCGTTCGATCTCGAAGCGGTGGACTACGTCCTCAAACCGGTCGCCGCCGATCGGCTGGAACGCGCGATCGAACGGGCCATTGCGCGGCGCGGTCCGGGGAAGGCGAAGGCAAGCGAGTGGCTGGAAGAGCTATGGGTTCCGCACCGTTCCGAATTGCTGCGGATCGACGTCGACACAGTGCACCGGATTGATGCGGAGCGCGATTATGTCCGCCTGCATGTCGGCGAAAGCGGGGAAGAAGGCGAACCGGCGCGCTCCTATCTACTGTTGCAGACCATTGCCGGGCTGGAAGCGCGGCTCGATCCTGATAAGTTCATTCGCATCCACCGGTCCACCATCTTGCGCCGCGACAATATTCGCGGTCTGCGCCACGATGGCCTGGGCGTCTGGGCGGCGGAGCTGCGCAACGGCGAAGCGCTGCGAATCGGGCGCACCTACCTGCCGAAGGTCAAGGCGATGGCAGGGCGCTAGACGCAAGCGGCCCGCTACCAGCGGGGTGAACCGGTGCGGGCCGCTCGAAGATTTGCTGGGGAGGGTTGAGCGCGGTCAACTGCCTCGGCTCTGGCTTTCAATCCGCGCAGCCACCTGTTCGCGAACAGAGTTGCGGGCCACGTCGAGGCATTTGGAGACGGACGTCGGGCGTATCCGGGTGCCAGTGCGGGAATGGCCTGCATCACAGACCGAACGCGCGGCTTTTTCGATACGGCGATCAAGTGTGCGCTGGCCCTTGGCGGTCGAGAGGTCGAGGTCGTCGGTGCTTATCTGAACGCTCTTGTGCTGCGCGTCGGCAGCTGAACCGGGTGCGACGGCAAGCGCCAGAGGGGCAAGGGCAATGGATGCTAGGGTCAAAAACTTCATGGGTTCTCTCCTGGTTAGCGAGGCGAATGGCGCGGGTTCGACCGGCGAACCGGAGAAACCCGCTCTGTGCTGCCAAGGCTGTCCTAGGCTATGGTCTGACGCCGCGTCGCGCGACTTTCGACCGAGGCACGTGTCGCGCTCGACCGGGACCATGCCGCTGCGACGAGCGTCTTATCGTGCCGGACGAACAGGGCGTTTCGTTCGACCGGTGCATGCGGCATAAAGGTGGGCCAATGATTCCCTCGCTCATCATCATTTTCGGCCTCGGCATCGCGAATTTCGCGCTGTTCGGCGCTGTGCGCGCGCATGGTTACCCGGTGCTTGCTTCGCTTCCCGTCCATGCGCGGAGGCTGGGCGAACGCTTCGCCCTGGTATTCGAGTTCGCGCTCCTGACAGTCGTCATGCTGCTTGCGGCGCGCGGATGGGCAGGGGTTGCGCACGCTTACGCGATCTACACGGCTCTCAATGCAACGGGCTGCTGGGCACTGTTCAGGATGCGCCGGTGACGACGCGCCTGTTCCACATCAGCGACGTGCACTTCGGTGTTGAGGACCGCTCTGCGCTCAAGGCGGTCGAGCAAGCGGTTCGGGAAGAGCGCCCTGACGCCCTGGTCTGTACCGGCGATCTGACCCAGCGTGCGACCCACGAGCAATATCGCGCGGCGGCCGAGTGGTTCGGCCAGTTCGACATTCCTGTGGTGCTGGAACCGGGCAATCATGACATGCCGTATTACAATCTGCTCGAGCGCTTCACCGATCCCTACCGCCGCTATCGCACACTCGCGCGCAAAATCGGCGGTATCCTGCAATCGGACGACGTCACACTCGTATCGCTCAAGACCACGGTGCGCGCGCAGGCTCGCTTTCCCTGGTCCGATGGCGTCGTGACGGATCAGGCGCTGGAGGAGACCGTGCGCAAGCTCGCAGCGCTGCGCGCCGATCCGCGCCACATCCTTGTGACTGCGCATCACCCGTTGCTTGGCCCTGAGGGCGGCATTGACAATCCGACGATCGGGGGCGCCAACGCTTTTTCCACGATCGCACGCGCCGGAGCCGATGCGGTGCTCACCGGCCATATTCACGTGCCCTTCGATGAAGTGCGGCAGGCGCAAGGGGCGAAGCTGCGCATGATTGGCACCGGCACCTTGTCGACACGTCTGCGCCGAGGGGCACCGCCTTCCTATCGCCTGATCGAATGCACGACGGGCAAGCCCCTCACCAGTGAGCTGCGCGAACTTTCCGCCGTGGCGCAATAAGAGGCTCGCGCGCAGGATTAACCTTTTACTGCGTAATTATCCTTAAGAATTCGTGCGCAGATATCGGCGTGAGTCCGGAGGAGGTCTCCGTCCATCTGCATATCGGGGGTGAGCCGTGGATTTTATCAAGGCGGGTGTGCTGGGTGCGGTGCTGGCAGGCGTGGTCGCTCTGGTCATCGGCTCGCAGGGCTCGAGCGGCGGTTTCCTGTACATTCACCTGATGGCAGCGGGCGATTTCAAAGTGTTCTGGTCCTGGCCCCTCTTCCTCGTCGGTACCGGCCTGTCCTGGGCGCTCATGATAATTCAGCGCTAAAAACCCCGCGCCATGAAAAAAGGCGGCTCCCGATGAACGGGGCCGCCCTTTTCCCTGCTCCAGTTGATCGAAAGCGAATTAGCGTTTCGAGAACTGGAAGCTGCGTCGTGCCTTGGCCCGCCCGTATTTCTTGCGCTCCACCACGCGGCTGTCGCGCGTGAGAAAGCCTGCGGCCTTGACCGTGGAGCGCAGTTCCGGCTCGTACTTGGTCAGCGCCTGGCTGATCCCGTGCTTTACCGCGCCCGCCTGACCCGAAAGCCCGCCGCCGCGTACGGTGGCGACCACATCATACTGGCCGCTGCGCTCGGTAATGTCGAAGGGCTGGTTGATGATCAGCCGCAATGTCGGACGCGCGAAATAGATTTCCTGGTCCTTGCCATTGACGGTGATCTTGCCCGAGCCCGGCTTCACCCACACGCGCGCAACCGCATCCTTGCGGCGGCCGGTCGCATAGGCGCGGCCCTGCGCGTCGAGCTCCTGTTCGCGCAGCGGGGCGGCGGGGTTCGCAGCGTTCGTCTGGGCGATTTCAGCGGCATTTGCTGCGGGCGCGTCGCCGGCGATGTCCTTCAGATCGGAAAGATCGTTTACGGTATCGGTGTTGTCAGCCATCAGGCGGTGACCTTGTTCTTGCGGTTCATGGAAGCGACGTCGAGCACCTTGGGATCCTGCCCGTCATGCGGATGCTCGGTCCCGTTATAGAGATGCAGCGCCTTCATCTGCTGGCGACCAAGCGGTCCGCGCGGAACCATCCGCTCCACCGCTTTTTCCAGAACGCGTTCGGGAAAGCGGCCTTCGAGCACCTTGGCCGGGGTCGTTTCCTTGATCCCGCCCGGATGGCCGGTGTGCTTGTAATACACCTTCTTCTCGGCCTTGTTGCCGGTGAAGCGCACCTTGTCGGCATTGATGACGACGACGTGGTCGCCGCAATCGACATGGGGCGTATAGGTCGGCTTGGTCTTGCCGCGCAGGATGTTGGCGATGATCGCGGCGAGCCGGCCCACGACGAGCCCTTCGGCATCGATCAGGTGCCAGTTCTTCTCGACCTCGGCCGGTTTGATCGACCGGGTCTGTTTGCTGATAGCCTTCATGGCTGGCGTAATCCTTAAAGTCCGATGGATGAGACAATCGCTGTGGTCGTGTTGCGAACCATAGCGAAGTGCGGCGCGTTTGGCGGACCAAGTCGCGCAAGTCAAGGATTACGGGGCTCCTGCGGAGAGGTAAAATAATACCCCTGTATGGTCGCGCGATGCAATCAGGTGCTTGGCGAACCCGATATTGCCTCTTTGAGCCACCCGCTCGTCGCCGGATGCGCGACATCGGCTCGCCAGCCGAGGATGGCAGGCGTTTCGTAAGGGTGAAGAGCGCCCAGCCGCGCGATAACGGTGTCGAGCATGGCGGCGCGCGTCTTCAGAACGGCTACGACCTCGTTCGCGGTCCGGGCGTTGCCCTCATACAGGAACACCGACTGGACGCCGGGCAGGATATTGGCACACGCGACCAATCCTTCGACCAGCAGGATCCTGGAGGCCTTGCGTGCGCTTTCGCTATCCGGGAAGGGCGACCAGACCAGCGCGCCCGGATCATCACCGCTCATGCGGCGCGACCAGCTCCGCCCGGCTGCGAGCGCATGGTCCCGTCAGCATGCATCGCCCAGACGGTTGCTGTAACGAGCAGGGCACCGACCAGCTGGTGCGCGCTCGCGATCCATAGCGATACCTCGCTCACAACGGTCGCGATGCCAAGCAGGATCATGGTGCCGAGCGCGGCATTCACCGCAATCGCCGCGCGGCGATCCGTTCCGCGCACGCGCCTTGCAAACCATATCAGCGCGCCCGCCGCGATGAAGGCCCACCAGCGATGGAGCCATTGCAACAGGAACGGATCGTGGGTCAGCGTCCATAGCGCGCCGCGCGACCAGTCAACCTGCGGAACAAGCGCACCGTTCATCAGCGGCCAGTCATAGGCGGCGTGCCCCGCATTCAGCCCCGCGACCCATGCGCCCAGCAGCAATTGCACGAACAATATCGCTCCGACGCCAAGCGCAGCGGGTGTGAGCGGCGCGGCACCTGCGCCCGGCGCTCGCGCGATCCGGCGCATGTCGCGCGCGGTCCATACGAGGCCTGCGAGCAGCGCCAGCGCCGTCAAAAGATGGAGCGAGAGGCGAAAATGGCTCACATCGGTCATGTTGCCGACAAGCCCTGATTGCACCATCAGCCAACCGAACAGCCCTTGCAGACCGCCCAGCGCCAGCAGTCCGACCAGACGCGGCCTGAACCCGGACGGAATCGCCCCGCGCACCCAGAACCATGCAAGCGGCAGCGCATAGACCAGCCCGACCATACGCGCGAGCAGCCGGTGGATCCATTCCCAGAAATAGATGAACTGGAAATCGGCGAGCGTCATGCCGCCGAGGCGCGCTTCGAGGCGATATTCGGGCGTCGCGCGATACTTGGCGAATTCCGCCTGCCAGGCTGCTTCAGTCAGCGGCGGGAGGATACCGGTCGCGACCTCCCATTCCGTAATGGAGAGCCCGCTTTCGGTGAGCCGGGTGATCCCGCCCACCAGCACGATGATGACGACGATACCGGCGACGATCTCCAGCCAGCGGGCAATCGCCAGCGGGCGTGCCGTGCTGCGCGCCGGCACCAGAGGAATGCTTGGATCGGGGGCGATAGTGGCCATGCTGTGTGCTAGATGTGACGGATATCGGCGGCTTGCAAGGTCCCTTGCCGCACCGATCGGTGCAGGCAGCGCAACCCGCGCGTCGGTCGCAGGCCTTGCATGGGTATATTGTGCAGCTATGTGCGCTGGCGCATGAGTGCTGCAAAATCCATCACCCTCAACGGAGAGCCGCGAAAGACGTCGGCCGCGACGATCGCCGCGCTCGTGCGCGAACTCGACCTTGCGCCGGAAAAGGTCGCGGTCGAGCGCAACGGCGAAATCGTCCCGCGTTCAAGGCTGGACCAAGCGTCGCTCAATGACGGCGACACGCTCGAAATCGTGCATTTCGTTGGCGGGGGCGATGACGCGTCGAGCGCTGACGACAAATGGTCGGTCGCCGGGCGCAGCTTCACCTCGCGGCTGATCGTGGGCACGGGCAAATACAAGGATTTCGCTCAGAACGCCGCCGCGCTTGAGGCAAGCGGAGCCGAGATCGTCACCGTCGCGGTTCGCCGGGTCAATGTCAGCGATCCCAAGTCACCGATGCTGACCGACTTCATCGACCCCAAAAAGGTGACCTACCTGCCCAACACCGCAGGTTGTTTCACTGGTGAAGAAGCGGTTCGCACGCTGCGCCTGGCACGCGAGGCAGGCGGCTGGGATCTGGTCAAGCTTGAAGTGCTGGGAGAGGCAAAGACGCTTTACCCCGACATGCGCGAGACGCTGCGCGCAACCGAGACGCTGGCGAACGAGGGCTTTCTTCCCATGGTCTATTGCGCCGACGATCCGATCGCGGCCAAACAGCTGGAGGATGCGGGCGCGGTCGCGATCATGCCGCTGGGCGCGCCGATCGGTTCGGGTCTGGGCATCCAGAACCGCGTCACCATCCGCCTTATCGTCGAGGGCGCAAACGTGCCGGTGCTGGTAGATGCGGGCGTCGGCACGGCGAGCGATGCGGCTGTCGGCATGGAACTGGGTTGCGACGGTATCCTCATGAACACCGCAATCGCCGAGGCGAAGGACCCGATTCGCATGGCCCGCGCAATGAAGCTGGCGGTCGAAGCGGGGCGCGGGGCCTATCTCGCCGGGCGCATGGGGCGGCGGCATTATGCTGATCCCAGCAGCCCGCTTGCCGGGCTGATCTAAGCGAAGACGCAGCCCGCTTGCCGGGCTGATCTAAGCGAAGACGCAGGGCGCTTGCCGGGCTGATCCGAGCGACATGGGCTCGTGACAGGGAGTGCCCCGCACCCGCGCTTACGCGACGTTAACCACACGCTGCCAAAGTGCAGGCTCCAATCAAGGAGAGCGGCGTGACCCTTGCCAGCACTGCCACCGTGGCAATCGATGAAATGCGCGAATTTGCGGGCCTGACCGCCGCCGAGCAGCGCTATATCAAGCGTAGCCTCGACATCGGCCTCGGGCGGTGCGATGCGTTTCGTGTCTGGGGCCGCAGCGAAGCCGAGAACGCGGCGATCCGGCGCCAATATGTCGCTTATCAGGACCTGAAAGCCCTGCGCGCCATCATCCCCGAGGCTGACGCGGCCGAACCTGAGGACTTTCTTGCCAAGCTGGTGCGATGCGTCGCGTTCGACCTTTCGCAGGAGCGGATCGAGAGCTTTTCGGCACTGCGTTTCCTCTACGAGCGCCTGCTCGGCCCGGAAGTGCGCCCCTGGCTTCCCAGCGCCTTTTGCGCCGCCGCCGCCCTACCGCTGATTCGCCCCGAACGCCGCAAGCTGCTCCTGCAAAGCTTGAGCGAAGCCGCCGCGACAGCACCCGGCTGGTCGACGAGAGCCCCGCGTTTCTTTCCGGAATTCGTCGAGGACGCGGAGGCTGCTTGAAGCAGGATGACCTGATCGGCTCGGTTGAGCCGCAAGCCAACCTCGCCGAAGTCCACCAATGGTTCGCGCTCGTCCTCACCAGCTTCGCGGAAGCCGAACAGGCCATCGGTGCGCTTTGCATCAGGCTCGATCTTTCGACCCGGAACGGCCCGCTCGAAAACAACCGAGAGCTGATCCGGCGGCTCGCGCTTGTCGGGGATCGTCGATGCCGAAGTCTGGCCAGGCGTATCGAGCGCTGGCGATCACTGCGTGCGGTGCGGCACCTGCTGGCGCACGCAACGCTGAAAATCGTCTATGATGAGAAGGAGAATCCGCTGGTCGTGACCCGTCATTTTCCCCGCGACCTGGACGTCGTCACCTGCGATCGGGTGTGGTCTGACGAGGAGCGCCAGGAGTTGAGGCGGATAGCGGCCAGCGATGGGCGGTCTATCCATGATCACGTGCGAAACCTGCTGAAAGACCCGAAGACCATCGAGCAGCTCAGCAAGCTCTAGCGCCGATACAGCCCGTCAATCCGGTCGTGATAGCGATCCCGGATCTTGTGGCGACGGATCTTCATCGAGGGGGTCATTTCCTCGTTCTCGATGCTGAACGCTTCGTCGGCGAGGGTGAAGGCGCGGACTTTTTCGACAACGGATAAATCCTGGTTCGTCCGATCGATCGCGGCGCGTACGGCCTTCTGAAATGCCTTGTCCTGCGAAAGGATTGCAAGGTCGCTCTCCATCCCGTGCTCACCCGCCCATTCGGCCATCCATTCCGCGTCCGGCACGATCAGCCCAACGACATAAGGCCGCTGATCGCCCGAGACCATCGCCTGCGCGATTTCAGGCTGAAGCGTCAGCATCCCCTCAATCTTCTGCGGGGCGACATTGTCGCCCTTGTCGTTGACGATCATGTCCTTCTTGCGGTCGGTAATGACGATCCGGCCCTTTGGATCGAGATGGCCGATATCGCCGGTATGCAGCCAGCCATCTTGCACCGTGCGGCGCGTTTCAGGCTCGTTTTGCCAATAGCCTTGCATTACCAGTTCGCCCGCGCACAGGATCTCGCCATCCTCGGCGATGCGGATGTCGACGCCGCGCATTGGCGGGCCGACGGTGTCCATCTTGAGCCCGACGGCGGGCCGGTTGCAGCTCATGATCGGTCCCGCTTCCGTCTGGCCGTAGCCCTGCAGCATCGTCAGACCCATCGCCTGGAAGAAATTTCCAACCTCGGGATTGAGCGGTGCGCCGCCTGACACCATTGCCTTGATCCGCCCGCCGAATTTCGCGCGGATCTTTGGCCTGAGCGTGCGCTCCACCACAAGGTCCATCGGCCGGTCGCGCAGCCGCTTCTTGCCATCCCTGGAGCGCTCCGCGATGCCGATGGCGGTATCCATCAGGAATCGCGCCGAGCGCCCCTGTTTCTCAACCTGTTTCATGATGCGCGCGCGCAACACTTCGAACAGGCGCGGGACCACCACCATGATGGTCGGGCGCACTTCCTCGATGTTGGAAGCGAGCTTCTCCAGTCCTTCGGCGTAGTAGATCTCGCCGCCCATCGCGATCGGGAGGTACTGGCCGGCCGTATGTTCGTAAGCATGGCTGAGTGGGAGGAAGGAGAGAAAGCGTTCCTCGTCCACGCCGTAATCGGTGATGATGATTTCGCCCGCGCCCGCGACATTGCACAGGATCGCGCCATGGTGCTGCTTGACCCCGCGCGGGGCGCCGCCCGTGCCGCTCGTATAGATGAGGCAGGCGACATCGCCGCGGTCGATTTCGGCGATCCGGGCATCGACCGCAGCGCGTGCCGCCGCCGGATCGCCCGCCACAAGATCGCTCCAATTGTGATACTCGAAGCTGCCGGCCTGCCTGCGCGCCAGATCCTCGATGCCAATCACATGATCGACATTGCCGGTTCGCCCGATTGCACCGACCAGCGGTGCGAGCAGTTTCTGGGTCGAGACAATCACCGCGCGTGCCCCGGAATTATCGAGGATGTGGGAATGATCGCGCTCGGTATTGGTGGTGTAGGTGGGGACCGAAATGCAGCCTGCCGCCATGATCGCAAGATCGGCGATGCACCACTCGGGCCGGTTCTCGGACACCAGCGCCACGCGTTCGCCATCGCCAAGGCCGAGATGGCGCAGGCTTTCGGCAAGCAGGCAGACCCGCGTCGCCGCCTCGCGCCAGCTGATCGTGTGCCAGCTGCCGTCCTGCTTGTAGCCGAGGAAGGGCAAGTCGCCCTTGGCATCAGCGCGCTTCAGGAACAGCTCGACAAGGTTGCGCGCGCCATCGAGGTCCTGGAGGATCGGGTGATCGGTGGGATCAACGGCGGGCGGGGTGCGGGAAGCGTTCACGTTGGGCGCAGCTCCTCAAATATCTGGCGGGGCGGTTCCCTTTGTCGAACGGCGGGGCAAATGCAACGGTTCCGCAAAGCCGCCGTACCCGCCCTGAGCTCTATTCGTAAGCGAGCATCGATGCGATGCGCGGATCGCCTGCGCTCACCCAGCTGCCATCGGGCTGGCGATGCAGCACATTGGTCTTGCCGGGTGGCTCGGTAAGGCGAATTTGGCCATGGCCCAGCGCTTCGAGTTCGGGTGCGAGATCGGCAATGATGCTGCCTTCCTCGCTGATTACCGTCTCACCAAATGCCATGAGCAGCGGCATGGCCAGCGCGTCCTTGGCGTCCATGTCAAAGTCGAGGATGCCGATGATCGAGCGGGCGACCTGAACCGGGATCGTCGGCCCGCCCGCCGCGCCGATAACGATCAGCGGCTCGCCTGTTTCATCGAAGACGATGGTCGGCGCCATGGAAGAGCGCGGGCGCTTGCCGCCTTCGACCCGGTTGGCGACCGCCACTCCATCGCGTGTCGGTGAAGTGCTGAAATCAGTCAGTTCGTTGTTGAGGTAGAACCCGCGGAACCACAGGCCAGAGCCAAACGCGCCTTCGACCGTGGAGGTGTAGCTTGCGACATTGCCGCTGGCATCGGCGGTGGAGAAATGGGTGGTGCCGCTTTCGGGCGGTTCATCGCCGTCGGCACGCACGGCAGGGGCGCCGGGCGGTGTGCCCGCCTCTGCCTTGTCGAGCGCGCGCGCCGGATCGATCAGCGCGGACCGTTGCGCGATATAGGTCGGATCGAGCAGCCCGGCGACCGGCACGTCAATAAAGGCGGGATCGGCGAGGTAAATCTCGCGATCGGCATAGGCAATGCGCTGCGAATCGAGGAACAGGTGCCAGAATGCCGCGCTCTTGGGCCCAAGCGCTGCGAGGTCGAAGCGTTCGAGCTGGCCGAGCATCTGCGCGACAGCAACGCCGCCCGATGATGGCGGCCCCATCCCGCACACCCGGTAAACCCGGTACCGCGTGCACACCGGTGCGCGCACCTTCGCTTTGTAGCTGCGCACATCGCTTGCGGTCATGCGGCCATCGACCGGAGTCGCAGCGGCAACATAGTTGGCGAGCGCTTCCGCCTCAGCAGTGTAGAACGCCTCCGGTCCGTCCGCGGCAATCCGTTCGAACGTGTCGGCAAGCGCCGGGATCGTGATCCGCGCCCCCACAGGCTTTGCTTCGCCCGCTTCGGTAAAGAATGTTGCGCGCGCTTCTTCGGTCAGCCCGGCGCGCTCGGCGCGTTCGCTCAGCGATTTGTGTAGGCGGCGATTGACGACGAAACCCTCGCGCGCAAGAGCGATCGCCGGGGCGAACAAATCGCGCCAGGGCAGCACGCCGTGATCCCGGTGAGCCATGGCGGCGAGCGCGATATTGCCCGGCACCCCGACGCTGAGGCCGGAGGTCACACGGGTCGCAAACGGCAGGCGTTCTCCGCCTTCGTCGAGGAAGCGGGTGGCTCTCGCGGCGGCCGGTGCAGTTTCGCGGCCGTCATAGCTGGTGACGCCGTCCGCTCCGCCATGCAGGAGGAACCCGCCGCCGCCGATCCCGGAACTCTGCGGCTCCACTACGGTGAGGGCGAGCATCACCGCGATTGCCGCATCTGTCGCCGAGCCGCCTTGCGCAAGGATTGCCTCGCCGGCCGCGGTTGCGCGCGGATCGGCGCTGCTGACCGCGCCAGAGGTCTTGGCTACAGCCGATGCGGCGGGCGGTTCGGTAATCCCGGCGCATCCGGCAAGCCCGAGAAGGAACGGCGAAATAAGTGTCAGAACGGTTCGCATGGACCGGGGCGCTATTCGCTTCCCACCGCCTCTGCAATGGTCGCAAAGCCATCGCGCCGCATGAGGGCTGGCAGCTGGCGTGCGATCACACCGCCAAGGCCCGGTCCGCGATAGACCATGGCGGAGTATAGTTGGATAAGGCTGGCGCCTGCGCGGATCCGCTCCCACGCATCTTCAGCCGTAGCGATCCCGCCAACCCCGATGAGCGGCAACTCGCCGCCCGTCGCCGCGCGAAAGGCACGCAACATGGCCAATGCGGGTATGCGCAAGGGCGCGCCGGACAACCCGCCGGATTCGCCAGCATGGCGCGATCGAAGACGTGGCCGGGCGATCGTAGTGTTCGAGACGATCAGCGCATCGAGGCCGCCCTCCATCGCGATCCGCGCGATCGCATCGATATCGGAAGGTTCAAGATCGGGCGCGACTTTCAGAAAGACAGGCACGTGCCGATTGCCCGAACCCGTATCGCGCGCCGCCAAGACCCGTGCGACAAGTTCCGTCAGCGCCGTTTCGTCCTGCAAGGCGCGCAAACCGGGCGTGTTGGGGCTCGACACGTTGATCGCGAGGTAGCTTGCTACCGGTGCGAAAGTTTCGGCGAGCATCGCGTAATCGGCGATCCGGTCCTCAGCTTCCTTGTTGGCGCCGATATTGACCCCGACGATCCCGCCGCGCTCCCGCCGGGCCTGCAGTCGGCCGAGCGCGGCAGCGGCGCCGGCATTGTTGAACCCCATGCGGTTGATCACCCCCTCATCCTCAGCGAGCCGAAACAGGCGCGGGCGCGGATTGCCGCTTTGCGGGCGCGGTGTGATCGTACCCACCTCGGTAAAGCCGAAGCCGAGCGCGAGCAGTGGATCTGGAACCTGCGCATTCTTGTCGAAGCCTGCTGCAACGCCGACCGGGTTGGGGAAGGTCAGCCCGGCCACCTGCATCGCAAGCGCAGCATCGCTGCCACAACCCGCGCGTCGCGGCCAACGTTCCAGAGCCCTGATCGCGAGCAGATGCGCCCGCTCGGGCTCCAGAGCGAACAATGCGGGGCGCAAGAGGCGGAAGAGCGAGAGGGTCTGGACCATCGATCCGAGCGCTTTAGGACCGATTCGCCCGGTTCGACAATCCGCGTCGCGCGGGCAGACAAAAAATGTCCTAAGTGGTTTTTTAAAAAGAAAACTAGAGAAAACCGCGCTTCTCGCCACCAGGCGCCTGCGTGTTTGTCGCATGGATACAATGCAACACGAAGCGATCTGGGTATCAGCCTCCCTGCGACCCGAAGGGCTCGGAGCAGCTATGCGAAGAGTTCCTCTACTTTATGGGGCAGCCTCGATTACGGGGCTGCCCCTTTTTTTGCGTGCGAAATGAATGCGTCTGCGCTATCCTGCTGTCAACAAAGCGGGGCGCTGGAACACATTGACGACGCCGATCGGAACGGAAAACGCGTCTGCACGCGCCGCCCCGGCGGTTGAAGCGGCTCTGACCGCTACGGCGAGCATCGCCGTTGATTATATTCCGGTGCCGCCCGATCTCGGCGAGCTTTTCACCACGCTTTATCATTTCCGCTGCGACGAGCCGGAAATTCACGATATCCAGCCTGCTTCGGTCGGGTTCCTGTGCCTGTTCCCGCATGGCAAGGGCGCGATGCATTTTCACAATGGGCAGGTCGACAGCAATCCCGAAGTGGGTATCATCACGCCGCTGACGCGTGCGGTTTCGATCCGGGTCAAGGGACCACTGCACATTGTCGGCGGCGCGCTGTCCCCGCTCGGTTGGGCGGCGCTGACGGGGTTGCATGCGCGCGAACATGCCGATCGCCTGCGCCCCGCAAGCGAATTGCTATGGCCCGGCATCGACGAGGTGGGCACCGACCTGATTGCCCAATATCGCTCCGGCACAAAAAGCGGGCGGGATTGTGCAATCGAGCTATGCCGCCGCGTGGCCGAGAACGCGCGGCCGATCAATGCGCGTCATGCACGCCTGATCCGAACGATCCATGGCTGGCTCGCAACCTCGCTCAATCCCGACGTCAGCGATCTTTTCACCGCAGCCGACTATTCCGATCGGCAGGTTCAGCGGCTCGCCGAGAGATATTTCGGGCACTCGCCCCAGGCGCTCGCGCGCAAGTATCGCGCGCTGCGTGCCGCCATGATCCTTTCGCTGCCCGAGTTGACGCCCGAATCAGAAGCGGAGCTGGGCGCGGCCTTCTTCGATCAGTCGCACATGATCCGGGAAATCACGCGCTTTGTCGGTCGCACGCCTGCGCGCCTGCGCGACGCCAGCAATCCCTTTCTTGCCGAGATGATCGATCCCAGGAACCTGCGCGAACTCGGCGGATGATTTGCGTTTGCGCGGCGGGACCGGCATGAAAGCCTTCATATCGAACATGCCCGAGCTGAAAAGGATCACCATGCCGCGCCTCATCTCTCGCCTGCTTATCCTTCCCGCGACCAGCGCCATCGCTCTTGCCGGATGCACCGCCTATGCCGACGCGCCGCCCGTCAGCGCTTCGCAAGCCGGAGCGGAAGCACCCGAAACCGCTTCCGAGCTAGCTGCCCTGTTCGAAGCTTATGATCAGGCGGCCCTCGAAATGTCCCCGCTGTCCAAGGCCTATCGCGGTATTCGCGACGAGGATTACAGCGAATGGGACGACCAGAGCGCCGAGGCCGAGGCAGCGCGGCGCCAACTTCTCCTGGATACCCGGGCGGCGATGGAGGCGCGTTTCGATCCGGCAGCGCTCCCGGATCAGGACGCGCTGTCCTACCGCCTGTTCGACGCGATGGCCGAGCGGCGCGAAGCTTTGTGGCCTTACCGCGAATACGATTATATCTTCGACCAGATGCGCGGTGCACAAAGCCAGCTCCCCGCCTTTCTCATCAACATCCATCGCGTATCCGATCCCAGCGAGGCGGCCGATTATGTTGCGCGGATCGAGGGGATCGCGCCGCAGCTCGACACGCTGACCATGCAATCGCGCGACCGGGCCAATCGCGGGATCATGCCGCCCGACTGGGTCTATCCGCGTGTGATCTCGGATATCGAGAACCTTCTGAATGCAGGTAATAACAACGCAGTAATCGAGGATTTCGAAGGGAAGGTCGATGCCCTCGATATCCCGGTGCCGCAGGCCGAGGGACTGAAGCGCGATGCGCTTGCCGCCTGGAATGACAGCGCGCGGCCTGCTTACGAACGCCTGCTTGCCGAAATGCGGCGCCAGCAGACAATTGCGCCCACCGATGACGGCATCTGGCGCCTGCCTGACGGCGCAGGCTATTACGAAGCGCTGCTCGCCAATTACACGACCACCGATCTGACCGCCGACGAGATCCACCAGATCGGACTTGAACAGGTTGAGCGTATTCAGGGTGAGATGCGCGCCATCATGGAACAGGTCGGGTTCGAAGGAGACTTGCAGGATTTCTTCGAGTTTACCCGCACCGACGATCGCTTCTACTATGATACGCGGGAGGCCTATCTCGCTGATGCCCAGGCGAAGATCGACGCGATGGAAGCGCGCCTGCCCGAATATTTCGGAGTGCTGCCGACCGATCCGATGATCATTAAGCCGGTTGAGGCATTTCGCGAGCAGAGCGCAGGCAAGGCGTTCTATCAGCGTCCCGCCCCCGACGGTTCGCGCCCGGGCACTTACTACGTCAACCTCTACAACCTGAAGGATATGAGCAAGAACGAGCTCGAAGCGCTCGCCTATCATGAGGCGCTGCCCGGGCACCACTTGCAGCTCTCCATCCAGACGCAGCTTGGCGATCTGCCCGCCTTTCGCCGGTTCGGCGGTGTGACGGCCTACTCGGAGGGCTGGGGTCTCTATTCAGAGGAACTGCCTAAGGAGATGGGGTTCTACACCGATCCCTATTCCGACTTCGGGCGGCTTGGCATGGAGCTGTGGCGCGCCGCGCGGCTGGTGGTCGACACCGGCCTTCATCACAAGCGCTGGAGCCGTGAGCGAGCGATCGATTATCTCAAGGAGAACACGCCGAACCCCGAAGGCGACATCGTCAAGGCGATCGAGCGTTATATCGTCTATCCGGGCCAGGCGACCGCCTACATGATCGGCAAGCTCAAGATCATGGAATTGCGCGAAGATGCGCGCGCGCAGCTTGGCGATGATTTCGACATCCGCGGCTTTCACGATGCGATCCTGACAAGCGGCCCCGTGCCGCTTTCGATCCTGGAGGAGAATGTCGAAGCCTGGGTCGAGGAAACCCGGCGCGGCGGCTGAGGCAAGGGACGCGCCGCCGCTGAAGCAAACACCGCGCAGCGCAAGGCCAAGGGCCGCCCGCAGCGGGCGCAGCTTGGCTGCGCGCCTAGCGAGGACGAAATCGCGGATGCGGTTTCGCCTACAAAAACGCTAACGACTCGCAGGAAGCGATCCAAGCTTGAAATTGGAGCAATTTGCTCCGAATTAGCGTTTATGCGGCTTTCCAACCTTGCCGATTACGCGGTTCTGACCATGAATGCCGCGGCCTCGCATTGCGGGGGCGCGCGCACATCGTCGGGCGCTCTCGCCGAGGAAACCGGCTTGCCGCGCCCGACCGTGCAAAAGCTGGTGAGCAAGCTGACCGCCGCTGGCCTTCTTCATTCGGTGCGCGGCGCTGGTGGCGGGCTCCAGCTCGCTCGTCCGGCTGCCGCGATCACCGTTGCCGACATCGTCGAAGCGGTCGAAGGCCCCATCGCGCTCACCGCTTGCATCGACCATAATTCCTGTGATTTCGAAGCGGCCTGCACCGTCCGGGCGCACTGGCCGATCATCAACGCAAAGCTTCGCGGCGCGCTTGCCGAAATCACCCTTGCCCAGCTGCGCAGCGCCGCACCGATCCTAATGAAAGAACCCGTCGCATGACCGATCAACTCGACCTTCAGGCCCCCGAGCAGGATAGCCAGGCCAAGGACGCAGCCGCGAAAGCCGCCGATTACGAGCATGGCTGGTCCTCGGACATCGAGACCGAATATGGCGAGAAAGGCCTGAACGAGGATACGGTTCGGTTTATCTCTGCGAAAAAGGGCGAGCCGCAATGGATGCTCGACTGGCGGCTGAAGGCTTTCCGGATGTGGCAGGACATGCCCGATCCCAACTGGGCCAAGGTCGGCTTCCCGCCGATCGATTATCAGGACGCCTATTATTATGCCGCGCCCAAGAAGAAGGTCGAGCTCGGCTCGCTCGACGAGCTCGATCCCGAGATCAAGCGTGTTTACGACAAGCTCGGCATTCCTGTGGCGGAGCAGGAAGTGCTCGCCGGAGTGAAGGGCGCGCGCAAGGTCGCCGTCGATGCCGTGTTCGATAGCGTTTCCGTCGCGACCACGTTTCGCGAGGAGCTTAAGCGTGCGGGCGTCATCTTCCTGTCGATCTCCGAGGCGATCAAGGAATATCCCGAGCTGGTGCGAAAGTGGCTGGGCAAGGTCGTGCCGCAGCGTGACAATTACTTCGCCTGCCTGAATTCGGCGGTCTTTTCCGACGGCACCTTCGTCTACATCCCCGAAGGCGTGCGCTGTCCGATGGAGCTTTCCACCTATTTCCGCATCAACGCCGAGAATACCGGCCAGTTCGAACGCACGCTGATCATCGCCGAGAAAGGTTCCTACGTCAGCTATCTCGAAGGCTGCACCGCGCCGATGCGCGACGAGAATCAGCTCCACGCCGCCGTGGTCGAACTGGTCGCGATGGAAGATGCGGAGATCAAGTATTCGACCGTCCAGAACTGGTATCCCGGCAATGCGCAAGGCGTCGGCGGCATCTACAATTTCGTCACCAAGCGCGGGCTTTGCCAAGGCGACCGCTCGAAGATCAGCTGGACCCAGGTAGAGACCGGCAGCGCGGTGACGTGGAAGTATCCGAGCTGCGTGCTTAATGGCGAAGACAGCGTGGGCGAATTCTATTCGGTCGCGGTGACGAACAATCACCAGCAGGCCGATACCGGCACCAAGATGATCCACAATGGCAAGGGCACTCGCTCGACCATCATTTCCAAGGGGATCAGCGCGGGCAAGTCGAACAACACCTATCGCGGCCTCGTGCGCGTCGGACCAAAAGCGGATGGCGTGCGCAACTTCACCCAGTGCGATTCGCTCCTGCTCGGCGACGAATGCGGCGCGCACACCGTGCCCTATATCGAGGTCAGGAACCCCAGCGCGCAGATCGAGCACGAGGCGACCACGAGCAAGATCAGCGACGATCAGATGTTCTACGCCCAGCAACGCGGGCTGGACGAGGAAGAGGCGGTCGCCCTGATCGTCAACGGCTTCGCCAAGGACGTGCTGAAAGAGCTGCCGATGGAGTTCGCCGTCGAAGCGCAGAAGCTGCTGGCAATTTCGCTGGAAGGGAGCGTGGGGTGAGCGACGTTCGCTTCAACGTCGGCGACGTGGTGCGCCTCAAGTCGGGCGGTCCTCTGATGACCGTTCAGCAGGCGACCTATGCCGACAACATCATGTGTACCTGGTTCGGCGAGAACAATCGCCGCATGTCCGAAGGGTTTCACCCGCGCACGCTGCGGCACATGGGGCCGGAGGCGATCAATGACTGAACGCAAGAAACTCGCGCTCAAGCTGCCGTCCGAGCAGGATGACGTCGCCCCGACCCTCAACAAGAAGGGCCGCGGGTGGAAGATTTCGGACAAGCGGCTCGACGAGTTGCACGACCGTGCGCGCGAGATGCGCCGCTTTGCCTCGCCTGCGCACAAGGCGCTGGCTGAGCGGTTCGCGAAAGCGGACCTCGGCCGCTACACCTTCAAGCGCTTCGCGGTGGTCGGCTCCGCGATCGTCGACTTCAACTGCCACAATCTCGGCATGGCGATCATGATCGACGAGGATGATGCCGACGTTGCTCTGGCGACACGCCGCGACAAGAGCCTCGAAGCGGTGGGCATTCGCGTGATGCGTTTGCGCGCCGAAGACATCCTCGAAAACATGGACGCCGTGCTCGAACGCATCACCGCCGGAATGCGGATGCGGATCGGCGACAAGAAAGACGTCGCGCGCACCCACCGGGAGGCCAATCCGAACCAGAATTATTCGCGACCCAATCGCAGAAAGCCCGACCATGCTGAAAATTGAAAACCTCCACGCCGAAATCGGCGATACCGCCATCCTCAAGGGCCTGACGCTGAGCGTGCCCGCGGGCGAAATCCATGCGATCATGGGCCCCAACGGCGCGGGCAAGTCGACGCTTGCCCATGTGCTCTCCGGAAAGCCCGGATATGAGGTGACGGGCGGCACCGTCACCTTCAAAGGCGAAGACCTGCTGGCGCTCGACCCGCATGAGCGCGCGGGCGCCGGGCTGTTCCTCGGTTTCCAGTATCCGGTCGAGATTCCCGGCGTCTCCAACGTCCAGTTCCTGCGCGAGGCGCTCAACGCGCAGCGCAAGTATCGCGGGGAAGAACCGCTTTCGGGCGGCGAATTCCTCAAGCTGGCAAAGGAAAAGGCAGGGCTCCTCCAGATGGATATGGAGATGCTGAAACGGCAGGTGAATGTCGGTTTTTCCGGCGGCGAGAAAAAGCGCGCGGAGATGGTGCAGATGGGTATCCTCAACCCCGCCTTCGCGGTTCTGGACGAGACCGATAGCGGGCTCGACATCGACGCGCTGCGGATCGTGGGCGAGGGGATCAACGCGATCATGCGCGCAGCCGATAAGGGCGTGCTCCTCATCACCCATTACCAGCGCCTCCTCGACGTGGTGAAGCCCGACATGGTGCACATCCTTGCCGATGGCCGGATCGTTCAAAGCGGTGGTCCCGAGCTTGCGATGCAGCTGGAGGAAGAGGGCTATGACGCGGTGATGGCGGATGCTTGATACCCCAACCCTTTCCACGCGCCGCCCGAACAACAAGGACGAAGCCTGGCGCTATGCCGACGAGGCGTTCCTCGCGCAGGCCGATGCGGCCGCCATCCAGCACTGGCGCGAGCTTGATGTACCGGCGGGCGAAACGCGTTTCGAGCGCAAGGTTTTTCGAACCGAACCCGGAGCATCGGGCGCGGTCGATCGCCTGCGCGTCCATGTCGGCGCTGGCAGCCGGTTCGAAGCCTTTGCCGTCATTATCGGGGGTGCCTATCAGCGCGTCGAGCTTGACGTGACGCTGGAGGAAGGTGCGCATTTCGAGTTTGGCGGCGTGACCATCGGGGGCGATGGCAAGACGCAGGAATTCGTCACAACCACCCGCCACGATTCACCCCGTGCGACCAGCAACCAGACCGTACGCGCGGTCCATTGGGACCGTGCGACCGGCAATTTTCTGGGGGAAATCAAGGTCGCGCGCCATGCGCAAAAGACGAACGCCGCGCAGGATTTCAAAGGTCTGCTGCTCGAAGCGGGCGCGAGCGCGAATGCCGTCCCGCAGCTTGAAATCTACGCCGACGACGTCCTGTGCGCCCATGGCGCGACGGTCGGGCAACTGGACGAGGCGGCGCGCTATTACATGGCGGCGCGCGGGCTCCCGCCGGAGCTTGCCAAGAAATTGCTGGTGCAGGCCTTTATCGGCGATGCCTTCGTCGCGCTCGAAGATGACTCCACGCGCGAGAACCTGCTCGAAGCAGCGCTAGGCGCTTTAGAGGAGGCGCAGCTGTGAACGCTCCTGTAACGCTTGCTCGAGATTTTACCGCCGACTTTCCCGGCCTCGTCACATCGGATGGCGCGCCGTGGCACTATCTCGATACCGCTGCGACTGCGCAGAAACCACGCGCTGTGATCGACGCGATGGCACGTGCGCTGGGTGAGGATTATGCGACCGTCCATCGCGGCGTCTATGCCCGCTCGGCCGAAATGACGCTGGCCTACGAAGGCGCGCGCCGCCGGATCGCGACCTTTCTCGGCGGTGCGGAAGACGAAGTGGTGTTCACGCGCGGCGCGACCGAGGCGATCAATCTGGTCGCAAACAGCTGGGGCCAGGCTAACTTGCAACCTGGTGACCGTATTCTGCTCTCCCGGTTGGAGCATCATTCGAATATCGTGCCCTGGCAGATGATCGCGCGTGAGACCGGCGCGGTTATCGATGTTGCCCCGCTCACCGATGACCACCGGATCGACTGCGACGCGGTCGAGGCCATATTGACCGAGCGACACAAGCTTGTCGCTCTGTGCCACGTCTCCAATGTGCTGGGCAGCGTGCTCGATGCGCCGCGCGTCGCCGCGATGGCGCATAAGGTCGGCGCGAAGCTGCTGCTCGATGGGTGCCAGTCGGCTCCGCACATGCCCGTTAACGTCGCGGCGCTCGATTGCGATTTCTACGTGTTTTCCGCGCACAAGCTCTACGGCCCGACCGGAATTGGGGCGCTGTGGGCACGCACCGACATCCTCGCCGACATGCCGCCATGGGAGGGCGGGGGCGCGATGATCGACCGTGTCAGCTTCGAGGGTACGACCTATGCACCGCCCCCTCAGCGCTTCGAAGCCGGGACCCCTGCCATCACCGAAGCCATCGCCTTCGCTGCGGCCGCCGATTACGTCGATGCGATCGGAATGGCACGCATTCACCAGGCTGAAGCGGCTCTGACCCAGCGTTTGCGCCGCGAACTCGCCGCGATGAACGATGTGACGGTGTTCGGACCTGACGATGCCGCGGGTATCGTGAGCTTCGCGATTGAGGGCATTCACCCGCACGATCTCGGCACGATCCTTGACGAAGCGAATGTCGCGATCCGCGCCGGCCACCATTGCGCGCAGCCGCTTATGGACTATCTCGAAGTCCCGGCGACCGCGCGCGCGAGCTTCGGCGTGTATTCGACCGATGCCGATATCGATGCCCTTCTCGAAGGGATCACCCGCACCCGCCGACTGTTCGGAAATTGATTATGAGCACAACCGACGAAACCAAGGATTATGTGGCGGCGCCCGCGCCCAATGAGCAGGTGGTCGAAAAGCCGCCGCGTGCGCGGGTTTCCGACGCTGTTGATACCGATGGGCCCCAGGATGCTCCGCCCCCTCGGCGCGAGCGCGATTATCTTGACGGCTTTCTGACCAAGCAGCCGGAACAGACGCCCGCAGGCGGGGCCGGCGGCGATCTTCAGCAGGCCGTGATCGAGGCGCTCAAGGAAATCTACGATCCGGAAATTCCGGTGAATATCTACGATCTCGGCCTGATTTATGGCGTCGAAGTCGATGATGACGCCGATGCGACGATCGCCATGACGCTAACCACGCCGCATTGCCCGGTTGCGGAAACCATGCCGGGCGAAGTCGAACTGCGCGCCGCATCGGTACCCGGCATTCGCGATGCCGAGGTCAATCTCGTCTGGGACCCGCCGTGGTCGCCCGAAAAGATGAGCGACGAAGCGCGCCTCGAACTGGGAATGCTGTGATGACCACCGACACGAAAACCCGCCCCGCGCCCAAGGCCGCTGTCAACCTGACCACGGGTGCCGAAGCGCGTATCGCTCACCTGATGAGCCAGGCCCCGAACGATGCGATCGGCGTCAAGCTTTCGACCCCGCGCCGCGGCTGCTCGGGCCTCGCCTATTCGGTTGACTACGTGACCGAGGAAGCGAAGTTCGACGAGAAGATCGAAACACCCGGCGGCACGTTCTACATCGACGGGGCAAGCGTGCTTTACCTCGTTGGGTCGGTGATGGACTGGCGCGAGGACGATTTTACCGCCGGCTTCGTATTCGACAATCCGAACGCGAAGGGCGCGTGCGGCTGTGGTGAAAGTTTCATGGTTTGAGGCAAAGCCATGACGGACAATGAATCCTCAGGTCGTCGATCTTCGAAAGGCCTGGGGGCGGTCGCTATCAGCATCTCCGTTCGGGGAGCGCTGTCTACGCCTAGGCGCGATGTGGCGATCAATGTTCGCCATGGCTCGCGATGGCTGAACGATGTCTTGCGTAAGAAACCACCCCGTCGCAGAAAGCCGCCCGAGGCAGGGATGGCTACACCGGTGGTGCCTCCCAGCGGGCCGCTTCCAAAACAGGGCGGTGCGCAGGCACCATTGCAACGCGAGCGCGACGAACCAGGCATCTGATGGCGCGGACAGTCGAAGTCGCGACTGAGCTGGAGTGCACGCCCGATGCGGCGTGGCACTGGCTCCAGCGTCCGGCGCTGCTCGATCACGTG
>JAZBPE010000172.1:0-15105 GCA_036353345.1 Erythrobacter sp.
GCGGGCGCGGCGGAGAAGGCGGCGCCGAGCATGGCCCGCAACGAGGCGATCACCGCGCTCCTCCACCTCGCCGCGCCGATGATGCCACATCTGGCCGAGGAAGCCTGGGCAACAATGGGCGGAGAGGGTTTAATCGCCGATGCGCCCTGGCCCGAGCACGATCCTGCGTTGCTGGTCGAGGACGAGGTGACCATCGCGGTCCAGCATAAGGGCAAGCTGCGCGACACGCTGACCGCGCCCAAGGGTGCGCCCAAAGAGGACCTCGAAGCGCTCGCGCTCGGGTCGGAAAAGGTGCAGCGCAGCCTCGATGGGGCCGCGATCCGCAAAGTGATCGTGGTGCCCGATCGGCTGGTTAATATCGTCACATGATCCGCATCACTCTTGCTGTGATCCTTGCCGCGAGCCTCGCTGCCTGCAACCTCTCGCCGATATATGCAGGCGGGAGCGGCGCTCCTGTCGCCCAGGGCCTCGCCGCGATATCCGTGCCGCCGATCCCCGGGCGCGACGGATGGCTCGTTCGCAATGCGCTGGAGGAACGGCTGGGCGCTGGCGGATCGGCAACACCTGCCTATCGTCTCGACGTTCGCCTGGACGACCGGCTGGAAGCGCTCGGCGTGCTCAACGACGACACGATCAGCCGCGAGCGGCGCATCTTGCGCGCGCGCTTCCAGCTCGTCGATCTTGCAACCGGGACCATCATAATGGACGCGACCGCTGGTTCGGATGCCGGGATCGACGTCGTCTCAAGCGAATATGCTACCATTGCTGCGGAGCAGACCGCGCTGGAAAACCTCGCCCGCGACGTTGCGAGCAGGATGGTGACGCGCGTTGCGCTGGCCCTACGCGAACAAGAGCGCGAACAAGTCCGCGCACAAACGCCGTGAAGGCGACCCAAAAGGACTTCGCGCGCGGCATACCGAGCTCGGCGCGCGAGGCCAGCGTGTTCTTCTTTTGCGGACCGGACGAAGCGGGCGCGTCCGCCGCTGCCGATGCCGTCATTGCCGCGCTTGGCGATGCGGGCGAACGGATTGATCTTCCAGGTGCGGAATTGCGGCGCGATCCAGCCAGGCTGGGCGATGAGGCGCGCTCGGTTTCGCTGTTCGGCGGATCGCGCCACATCCATGTCCGGGCGAATGGCGACGAAGCGCATGATGCGCTCAAGGCACTGATTGAGACTGGAGCAGTCGGCGCGGGCGCGGCGGCCCCGGTCTTCGTCATCGCGACCGGGGCGACCGACAAGTCGCGCAGCGCCAAACTGCTCGCGAACCGGCCCGACGCGCTGGTCGCGATGTTCTATCCCCCCGACCTTGCAAGTGTAACTGCATCCGTGCGCGCGCTTGGTGATGCGGCAGGCTTGCGGCTGGGCGGTGATCTGGCCGAGCGGATTGCGCGCGCTGCCGGGCTCGATATCCGTCTGGCGCGCTCGGAGGTCGAGAAGCTGGCGCTCTACCTAAATGCCTCACCGCAAGCGCCCAAGCCCGCTCAACCTGCCGATTTCGCCGCGATCGGTGCATCGACCGAAGAGGACGGCTTCGCGCCGGTCATCGATACGGTCCTGTCCGGCGCGCTCGACCGGCTTGGTAGCGAGCTGGCGCGCATTCGTGATCTCGGGCTCAACCCGGTGGGGCTTGTTCTGGCGCTGGAGCGGCGCGCGGTCCAGCTCGCTCGTATCCGCACCCGGGTCGGACCGCATGGGCGGATGCAGACATTGGGGCGCGGGGAAAAGGCGCAGCTGGGCATTTTCTGGAAGGACGAAGCGGTGATCGAGCGCCAGCTGGTGCACTGGGACGCAGACCGGCTCTCCCGGCTCGGCAAGCGGTGCGTCGCGGTTCATCGCCGACTTCTGGCCGACAATCGCGCAGCGGAGCTCATGATCACCCACGAACTCGCTGAAATTGCACGGTACGCCGCGAAACGGTCCTGATTTGAGACAAGTGGTTGTTTGGCGAGATGAAAACCGAAAAATAACCTTCCTGCTTAGGAACCAAAGTCTTAAGGAAACGCTCCATTGGCGCTACGCAGAGGCGCAGGACCATGAACAAGTTAACGCGGTTGTCGCTCGACACGGCACCGCTTTCCCCGATAGACACCGCCGTCGCCCCTCCCGTTGAGTGGCGGCGTCTGCGCGCCTATGCTCTCATGCTCGTCATCGATGCTGTGCTGGTGCATCTCGGGTTCGCGCTTGGATCGTTCCTTCACAAGGGCGTTTGGGCTGAGCCCAAGACCATGCTGGCCGCGCAAACGTTGCTCCCGGTCTTTTTCACCATCGCCCTCTACAATGCGACATATGGTGCGCATGGCTTGCGCAACTGGACTTACGCGGCGCGCCGGGCGGTGACCGCATTACTGATTTCCGCGGCACTGCTCAACTTCGTGGCGTTCTACACCAAATCCAACGCGGAATTCTCGCGTGGCTCGGTAACTATCGGACTGTTGCTCGTCGCTATCTCGCTTGTCCTTTATCGCCGCCTGATTCCAGTCGCAGTGCAGCGGTTCTGGAACGGACGCACGGCGAACCAGCTGGTAATCCTGGATGGCGGCCCGGACTTTCCACTTGCAAACGCCGACATCATCGCAGCCAGCGCCTTCGATCTGAGGCCCAACAGCGATGATCCGTTCATGCTCGATCGACTGGGCAAGTTGCTGCGCCATCAGGACCGGGTGGTGGTCAGCACCCCGCGCGAGAGGCGCCTCGACTGGGCGGAATTGCTCAAGTCGATGGGCGTGCGCGGCGAGATTGTGAGCGAGCCTGCCCACCAGCTCGGAGCACTCGGCGTCAATCGCTACGATCGCGAAGGCGTGACAACGCTCGTCGTCTCTACCGGGCCGCTGGGTCTGCGTCAGCGGATCATGAAGCGCCTGTTCGATACCGTGGTGGCGATCGCCGGGCTGATCCTGCTTTCGCCGCTGTTTGCTTATGTCGCCTTGCGGATCTGGATGGAGGATGGTGGGCCGATCTTCTTCGTCCAGCGACGTCTGGGTCGCGGAAACCGCTTTTTCAACGTCATCAAGTTCCGCTCGATGCGCGTCGAAAAGCTTGATCACAACGGGGACCGTTCCACGGGGCGCGACGATGATCGGATCACCAGGTTCGGTGCCTTCATTCGTCGCACGAGCATTGATGAGCTGCCGCAGCTGCTTAATGTCCTGCGCGGCGAAATGTCGATCGTCGGTCCTCGGCCCCATGCGCTCGGCAGCCAGGCGAACAACAAGTATTTCTGGGAAGTCGATGCGCAATATTGGCAGCGTCATTGTCTGAAGCCGGGCCTGACCGGCCTTGCCCAGGTGCGCGGCCATCGCGGCGCGACAGAGAAGGAAAGCGACCTGACCGACAGGCTTGCGTCGGATCTTGAGTATATCGCAGGCTGGTCGCTGCGACGCGACATCGCGATCGTGCTTCAGACGGTCATGGTGCTGAGCCACGAAAAGGCGTTCTGAGCCGTTTGTGACGGGTCGGCGCTCTTGCGCCTGTCGAACCAAGCTCAGTCCTGCGGGACCGTGAAAGTGCCGCTGACCCTTCCGCCGCCGCCTTCGCTTCCGATAGCACTGCCGCTGCGCCCTGATCGCCCGTCGACCGTCGAAATTCCGCTGTCGAGATCGATCACCAGCCGCCCGCCGCTCAACCGGTCGCTTCCGCGACGCAGTTCGACATTTCCGGCCATGGTAATCACGCGGCGCCCGAAATCGTAGATTGCGACATCGCCGCTGGCACGTTCATTACCGCGCGCGACGACGACGCCGCCATTCGCGGTGATCCGCTGTACGTCAAGCGAACCATCATCGGTGTAGTTCGCCAGCATCCGGTTCGAGCGCACGGTGAGCCCCGCCTGGTTCACCACCACCCCGCCGGTCAGCACTACACGGTTCTGCCGGTCGTCAAGATTGATGCTTCCGGCATCGAAGGAGACAGGTGCGCGGGTGTCATGCGCGGCAAGTCCCTGCGCCTGGCCCATGCTCGGCCCCGCCAGCGCCATGGTGAGCGCAAATCCGCCCGCCATCCACGCGAGCGCGATCGCACGGTAACCTTGTGGAGTTCTCGCTTTCATCTCAACGGCGTCCTCAATTCGCCCGGCACCATCGAAAGTTTTGCGTTGCCTTCCAGCGAGATGGTGCGTGCCTCCAGATCAGCACGCATGACGTCGCCGGAAAAGGTGCCGGCGGGCACTTCGCCTCTGACGCCGCCCGTGCCGCGCATCGTGCGCTCTTCGAGATCAATCGTAATTCCGCGCGCGACCATTGTGTAGCCGTCGGCCGTTTCGACCAGCACGGCACCATCCACCGCGACCGTATCGGCGTTCAGATCGTAAACACCGCCCTGCGCGGAAAGTTGTGCGGGACCTTCGGCGAGCAATAGCTGCGCCATGAGCTCCTGCATCCGCACCAAACCCTCCGCGCTCGAGCGCTGGACGGCTTCGCCTGCGGTGATCGAGAACGGGCGTCCGATATCATCGCGCCCGCGATACATGGCATTATCGACGCTCAGGCGCTCGTTGATGACGGCGACTTCGTCGCGGTCGAGCAGGAAACTGACTTCGCCGCGCGGAGAAAGCGGGGTGATGATCATCAGGGCTGCCATGATGCCAACGCCCATCGGCAGCACGCGCGCCAGGAAGCCGACCAGCTTGTCATGCGAGCCTCCCGGTACGGCAAAATGCTGCCGCTTCGAGCGGAGCGCCCTGGCTTCGTTCGTCTCGATGCGCCGCTTGTTCACCATTACCCGCTTAACATTTCCCGCTCACCATGCTGCCTCGTTTCTAGGCATAGTAACCTTCATTGTGGCTGAATATGTCCTGCCGGTCCCAACCCATGATATCGAGCGCGGCGCGGGTTGGCAGAAAGTCGAAGCAGCTCTGCGCGATGCCCATTCGCCCTTCGCGCTCCAGTCGCACGGTAAGCTCGTCGCGCAAGGCATGAAGGAAGCGCACGTCGCTCGCTGCATATTCGCGCTGCGCATCGCTGAGCTGCGGCCCGCCCCAGTCCGAACTTTGCTGCTGCTTCGACATATCGGCATCGATCAGCTCGCTTGCCAGGTTCTTGAGCCCGTGGCGGTCGGTATAAGTGCGCACCAGCTTGCTGGCGATCTTGGTGCAGAAGACGGGCGCGGCGGTCACGCCAAGATAATACTGGATCGCGGCCAGATCGAAGCGCGCATAGTGATAGAGCTTCACCCGCGTCTCGTCCGCCAGCAAGCGCGAGAGGTTGGGTGCCTCATAATCGCTTGCAGGACCAAAGCGCACCAGGTGCTCGTCGCCGCTCCCATCGCTGATCTGCACGACGCACAGGCGGTCGCGGTGTGTGATGAGACCCATGGTCTCGGTATCGACCGCAAGGGCGCTGGTGCCTGCAAGCACGCCATCGGGGAGGTCTTCTTCGTGGAAATGCACTGTCATGATCGCTCAGGCGCTTACGCCACATGGGGATAGAGGGGAAGGGCAAGCTCGTGCACGGTAGGCAGAACCGTGTAGGCTGGCACCCATGAGGCAGGAAAGCGTTCCGCAAAGCTGGCGCGCGGCGCTGGAGCCAGCGCTGAAACATCCGGAAGCACGGCGGCTGGACGGCTGGCTGCAGGCGCAGGAGCAGGCGGGCGCGCGAATCTACCCGCCGCCAGGTGAACGATTGACCGCGCTCACCCGGACACCGCTCGAAACGGTGCGGGCGGTGATTCTGGGGCAAGACCCTTATCATGGGGCGGGTCAGGCACATGGTCTTGCCTTTTCGGTGCGCAAAGGCGTGACAGTACCGCCCAGCCTGCGCAACATCTTTGCCGAGTTGGAAAGTGACCTGGGCATCGCGCGCCCCTCGCACGGAGACCTCACGCGCTGGGCACAGCAAGGCGTGCTGCTTCTCAACAACACGCTCACAGTCGAGGATGGCAAGGCCGGCAGCCATTCCGGGCGCGGCTGGGATGCGATCACCGATGCCGTGGTGGAGGCTGTCGCAGCGCGCGGCGAACCGACCGTCTTCATCCTGTGGGGAAGCCATGCGAAGAAGAAGGCGGGCCGGGTGAAAGCGTTGCAAAGCGGCGATCATCACCTGGTCCTGACGTCGCCGCATCCGAGCCCGCTATCGGCTAATCGCGGCTTTTTCGGCTCGAAGCCGTTCAGTCAGACGAACGCATTTCTCGAACAGCGCGGATGCGGCGCGATCGACTGGACGCTTTAAGCATGGGCCACTTCAGCGCTTTTGCCTAGCGCGGCAATGCGCTCACGCCCATCAGTGCTTCGTCCACTGCGCGCGCCGTCTGCCGCCCTTCGCGTATCGCCCACACCACCAAGCTTTGCCCGCGGCGCATGTCACCGCACGCGAAGACGCCCGCCTCGCTCGTCATGTAGTTCTGCGTATCGGCGGCGACGCTGCCGCGCTCGTTCAGGGTGACGCCCGCCTGTTCCAGCAGCCCGGCTTTCTTCGGTCCGACAAACCCCATGGCGAGCAGGATCAGGTCCGCAGGGATTGTGAAGGTGCTGCCCTCGACCTCGCGCATTTCCCGCGTTCTGCCATCGCCTTGCCCCCATTCGACCCGAACGCATTCGAGGCCGGTAACGGTTTCGCCATCGCCGACCACGCGCCTGGTCAGGACCGCCCAGTCGCGGTCCACGCCTTCTTCGTGGCTGGAGGAGGTTCGCAGTTTGACCGGCCAGTCGGGCCAGGTGAGCGCCTTGTCCTCGGCTTCGGGGGGTTTGGGCATGATCTCGAGCTGGGTCACACTCGCGGCGCCCTGTCGGTTCGATGTGCCCACGCAGTCGCTGCCGGTATCCCCGCCGCCAATCACCACCACGCGCTTGCCTGTGGCGGTCAGGCTACCGCGCGGGGCGGCGCGGGTTTCATCGTCGCCGGCATTGCGCTTGTTCTGCTGGGTCAGGAACTCCATCGCGAGCCGGACGCCCGGCTTCTCGGCCCCGGGAATGGCGAGCGCGCGCGCATCCTCGGCCCCGCCTGCAAGAACTACCGCGTCGAAATTCTCGCGCAGGGTCTTGAAAGCGATATCGACGCCGACTTCCTTGCTGGCCCGAAACTCGACACCCTCGGCTTCCATCTGCTGGCAGCGTCGATTGATGAGGTGTTTTTCCATCTTGAAATCGGGAATGCCGTAGCGAAGGAGGCCGCCGATCCGGTCGCTCTTCTCAAATACGGTGACCGAATGCCCGGCGCGCGCGAGTTGTTGCGCGCAGGCAAGGCCCGCCGGACCGGAACCGACGACCGCGACCAGTTTGCCGGTACGCTTCGTCGGCGGCTCGGGCACGACCCAGCCTTCCTCCCACCCGCGATCGATGATGGCGCATTCGATCGACTTGATGGTGACCGGCTGATCGACGATGTTGAGCGTGCAGGCCGCCTCGCACGGGGCGGGGCAGATGCGGCCGGTGAATTCGGGGAAGTTATTGGTGGAATGCAGCAGATCGAGCGCGTTCTTCCAATCCTCCTCGTAGACGAGGTGGTTCCAGTCCGGGATCAGATTGTTTACCGGGCAGCCATTGTGGCAATAGGGAATTCCGCAAGACATGCAGCGCGATGCCTGCGCCGCCAGTACGTCGTCACCGGGCTGAACGATGAATTCGCGGTAATTACCGATCCGCTCTTCTGGCGCGAGATAATCGCGCTCCCGCCGGTCGAGTTCGAGAAAGCCTGTTTCCTTGCCCATCGTTCGCGCTCCTATTCCGCCGCCACGCTTTCGGCCTCGCGCCGCTCGGCTTCCAGCGCTTCGAGCGCGGCGCGATAATCGCGCGGTGTCACCTTGACGAAACGCGCCAGGGCAGCATCCCAATCGGCGAGCAGCTCGCCGGCGCGCATGCTACCGGTGTGGAGCTGGTGCCGTTCCACCAGGATGCGCAGTCGCTCCGCGTCGTGGCGCAGCATATCGCCCATGCCATTATCGTGAACCGAGCGGCCGCGCTGCTGCGGTCGGCCCGTCCCTTCATCGCGCGAGGGCCCGGCCGCGATCCGATCAAGCTCGACCTGAGCGTGATTCACGAGCCGACCAAAGACGCCATCGGGATCGTAGACGTAGGCGATGCCCCCGCTCATCCCCGCGGCGAAATTGCGACCCGTGGACCCAAGCACCGCGACGACACCGCCGGTCATGTATTCGCAAGCGTGATCGCCCGCGCCTTCGACCACGGCGATCGCGCCCGAATTCCTGACGGCGAAGCGCTCGCCCGCAACGCCCGCAAAATAGGCCTCGCCCGCGATCGCGCCGTAGAGAACGGTGTTGCCGACAATGATGTTGGCGCTCGCCACGCGCGGCACGCCTTCTGGCGGACGCACGACAATGCGGCCGCCAGACAGCCCTTTGCCAACATAATCATTCGCATCGCCCACCAGATCGAGCGTGACGCCATGCGCGAGCCACGCGCCGAAGCTCTGACCCGCCACTCCGGTAAAGCCCAACCGGATCGTGTCGGCGGGCAGCCCCTCATGGCCATGGGCGCGCGCGATTTCGCCTGAGAGCATGGTTCCGACAGTGCGGTTCACATTGCGGATCGGGTACTCGCGCTGGACCGGAGTACCGCTCTCGATCGCCTCCCGGCAATCGGCGATAAGCGAGTTGTCGAGCGCGGCGCCTAGGCCGTGATCTTGCGTTCCGGTGTTGCGCACCGCTCGCCCCGGCTCGAGGTCGCGGCGGTAAAGGAGGCGCGACAGATCGATGCCGCGCGCTTTCCAATGCCGCTCCATGCGAGCGGTATCCAGGCGATCGACCCGGCCGATCATCGCGTCAAGCGTGCGAAAGCCCATATCGGCCATGATCTGACGCAGCTCTTCGGCGACGAAGAAGAAGTAGTTGATGACGTGCTCGGGCGTGCCCGTGAAGCGGGCGCGTAGCACAGGATCCTGCGTCGCCACGCCGACAGGGCAGGTGTTGAGGTGGCATTTGCGCATCATGATGCACCCCGCCGCGATCAACGGGGCGGTGGCGAACCCGAACTCGTCCGCGCCCAGAAGCGCCCCGATCGCGACATCGCGGCCCGTGCGCAACCCGCCATCCACTTGCACGGCGATACGGGTCCTGAGGTCGTTGAGCAGCAACGTCTGCTGGGTTTCGGCGAGGCCAATTTCCCACGGGCTGCCAGCATGGGTGAGGCTGGTGAGCGGGGAAGCGCCCGTGCCCCCGTCATAGCCGGAAATGGTCACGTGATCGGCGCGTGCCTTGGATACGCCCGCGGCAACCGTGCCCACGCCGACTTCGGAAACGAGCTTCACCGAGATGCGCGCGCTAGGCTGCACGTTCTTCAGATCGTGGATCAGTTGGGCTAGATCCTCGATCGAATAGATGTCGTGATGCGGCGGCGGCGAGATGAGGCCAACGCCTGGCGTCGAATGGCGCACCGCGCCGATCCGTTTGTCGACCTTGTGGCCGGGCAACTGCCCCCCTTCGCCCGGCTTCGCCCCTTGCGCCATCTTGATCTGGATGTCGTCGGAATTGACCAGATATTCCGCCGTGACGCCAAACCGACCCGAAGCGACCTGCTTGATTCGGCTGCGCATCGAATCGCCATTGTCCAGCGGCGCGAACCGGAACGGTTCCTCCCCGCCTTCACCCGTATTCGAGCGCCCGCCGATCCGGTTCATCGCGATCGCCATGGTCGAATGCGCTTCGTGGCTGATCGAACCCAGGCTCATCGCGCCGGTGCTGAACCGCTTGACGATTTCGCTCGCCGGTTCGACTTCGCCGAGTGACAGGGGCTTGTCGGCGCGCTTGAATTCCATCAGCCCGCGAATGGTGAGCAGCCTTTCGGATTGCTCGTTCACGCTTTTTGCGAACGCTTCGTAATTTGCGTGGTCGTTTCCGCGCACGGCGTGCTGCAATTGTGCGACATTGGCGGGGGTCCAGGCGTGCTCCTCACCGCGCAAACGAAACTGGTAAATGCCGCCCACATCGAGCATTCCGCGATAGAGCGGGTTGTCCCCGAAGGCCTGTGCGTGGCGGGCCAGGCTTTCTTCGGCCACCTCGTGCAATCCGATGCCTTCGATCGTCGTTGCGGTCCCGGTGAAATATTGTTCGACCAGCGCGCTGGAGAGGCCCACCGCGTCGAAGATCTGCGCGCCGCAATAGGACTGGTAGGTCGAGATGCCCATCTTGGACATTACCTTGCGAATGCCCTTGCCGATCGCCTTCACGTAATTGCGCTGGACGTCCTCGGCGGGGATTTGCTCGTGCTTCTTCGCGCGAATTTCCTCCAGCGTCTCGAATGCGACGTAAGGATTGATCGCTTCGGCTCCGTAGCCCGCAAGCGCGCAGAAATGGTGGACTTCGCGTGCCTCTCCGGTTTCGACGACGAGACCGGTGGACATCCGCAAACCCTGCCGGACCAGATGATGATGCACCGCCGCGCAGGCCAGTAAAGCGGGGATTGGCGCGCGCGCATCGTTCATGGCGCGGTCGCTCAGGATAAGGATGTTGTGGCCCTGCAACACCGCTTCGGTCGCCGCCCAGCACATCTCCTTGATCGCAAGGTCGATCGCCTGCGCCCCCGCTTCGGCCTCCCACGTCATGTCAACCGTCGCGCAGCGTAGCGCTCCATCGAGCACGGTTTCGACCGAGCGGATCTTCGCCAGCTCCTCGTTCGTCAGGATCGGTTGTTCGAGCTCCAGCCGCTTGTGCTTGCCCGCCTCGTGGCCAAGGAGGTTCGGCCGAGGGCCCAGCATCGTGAGCAGGCTCATCACCAGCTCCTCGCGGATCGGATCGATCGGCGGGTTGGTGACCTGCGCGAAGTTCTGCTTGAAATAATCGTAAAGCAGGCGCGCACGGCTGGAAAGGACGGCAATTGGCGTGTCGGTCCCCATCGAGCCGACCGGATCGTCACCGCGCAGGGCCATGGGTTCGAGGAAGCGGGCGACGTCTTCCTGCGTATAACCATATGCCTGCTGGCGCTGAAGGAGGCTGGGCGCAGGGCTAGCGCCCGCGTCCGCGGTGCCTTCGTTCTTCCGCTCACATTCAAGCTCGATCGCGTCGAATTCGCTGAGCTTGTACTGAACCTTTTCCAGCCACTCGCTGAAAGGTTCGGACGCTGCGAGATCGGCTTTCAGCTCCGCATCCTCGATGATACGACCCTGTTCAAGATCGATCAGAAGCATCTTGCCCGGTTGCAGGCGCCATTTGCGCAGGATGTCTTCCTCCGCGAACGGCAGCACCCCGCTTTCCGAAGCGAGGCAGACAATATCGTCCTTCGTCACACAAAAGCGCGCCGGGCGAAGGCCGTTGCGATCAAGCGTCGCGCCGATCTGGCGACCATCGGTGAAACACACCGCGGCCGGCCCGTCCCAAGGCTCCATCAGCGCGGCGTGATATTCGTAGAACGCGCGGCGGCTTTCGCTCATCAATGCGTTGCCGTTCCACGCTTCGGGGATCAGCATCATCATTGCATGCGCAAGGCTGTATCCGCCTGCAATCAGCAGTTCGAGCGCATTGTCGAGGCAGGCGGTGTCCGACTGCCCGTGCGGAATGATCGGCCACATCTTGTCAAGATCAGGGCCGAGCAGTTCCGATTCCATCGTGCGCCGCCGCGCATTCATCCAGTTCACATTGCCGCGCACCGTGTTGATCTCGCCATTATGGGCGATCAGGCGGAAAGGGTGGGCGAGCCGCCAGCTGGGAAATGTGTTGGTCGAGAAGCGCTGATGAACGAGGCCGAAGGCGGAGACGCATTCGGGATCGCGCAGATCGGTATAGAAGCTGCCGACCTGACCGGCGAGCAACAGTCCCTTGTACACGATCGTGCGGCTGGAGAAGCTGGGGAGGTAGGTCTCGGCAAGCTGCGGAAGATCGTGCTTCGCCGCCAGCTCCTGCAGAGGATTTTGCACCTGCTTGCGAATGACGAGCAGCTTGCGTTCGAAAGCGGCCTGATCGGCGGTGGCTTTTCCGCGCGCGACCACGCCCATCCGTATCACAGGCATCGAGGCGATCACCGCATCGCCAAGACCGTCGTGATTGGTTGGCACTTCGCGCCAGCCGAGGAAAATCTGGCCTTCCTTGGCAACGAACCGTTCGAACCGGCGGGTGACGAAATCCCGTGCCGTCTCGTCCTGCGGAAGGAAGCACATCGCGACCGCATAGTCGCCGGGGGCGGGAAGATCGTGATGATTGGCCTGCGCCCACCGGCGGATAATCGCATCGGGGATCTGCATGAGCAGACCTGCGCCATCGCCGAGCAGTGGATCGGCGCCGACCGCGCCGCGATGATCCAACGCTTCGAGAATATGAAGCGCCTGCTCGATGATCGTGTGACTCTTTTGCCCGCGCAGCTGTGCCACCATGCCCACACCACAGGCATCGTGTTCGTTAGCGGGGTCGTATAATCCCTGGGAGGGGGGAAGTCCCATGGCGGTGCATGTTTCCTGTCAGATGCCGCATTGCCGGCGCCCGCGGGGTAAGGGGAGCACGGGCGGAGCGGCGGCGTGGTGCGATGGATCGGGCGCGGCAAATGCGCTTTGCCTCGATCGGCGTTTGACAGACTATGTGCCGACAGGAACGCCATTTTGCAATGGCGAAAAATGTTTGATTGTTACTTGCGAACGGGTCGATACTTTTCATATCGTGCGCTACGGCGCGCGGAACGCAGCGATCACGCGTGACCTTGCGCGTGTTGCACGGGTGCCAGCGCGCGTTGTTCGTCGAATCCAGCCTCGGTAAAGAGCGCCAGACCGCGCAAGGCTTCGGCCAGGGCAGTGTCCCGATCGGCGTCGCGTGCGCGCGGCGCGACTTCTTCGCTCGCTTGTCGCTGATGCAATGCGGCGGCGAACCGTTCGACCATTGCAAGCAAGCTGAGCTCTGCCGTGTCGGCAGTTCGCAATTTTTTGATCGCGGCACCCGGCAATTCGCTCGGAGGTTCTTCGACATAGGCACCGTTGCGCCCTGCCATTTGGCCAAATTCCGTCAGGCTGATATCGCGGGGACGATCCTGCGGCGGTGTCTCTTCCTTTTCGGCGGCGAGTTCGATCGGTGCATCGAAGCTTGCACACCCCAGGTCGTTCACGGGATCCAGGGGCTCTGGCACGAACGGCTCGCGCGGCGCATCGCCTCCTTCGTCCGGCGCGATAGCGATGCGATCGGCCCGACGGCGCAGCGCGCTTTTGAGCGTATCGATCAGCGGACTGAACGCAGTTCCATTGCGGCCGGTGTGCGATCTGTCGCTATACATCTTGTCCTGGTCCCTTTTCGCCAGCGTGCCACTTGAGGGAATAAAGTAGCGCCCATTGGTAAGCGAGCCGTTAAGCTTTGCCCCCGGCAGCTTTCGGGGGCACTGCCGGCCTCATGGGGCTTGCGGAGCGCGTCTTGAACGCGCAAACGCGCGCTGGCACGGTATCGTCCCCAACCATGCTAGCGGGGACCCAAATGAACAAGCTAAGGGAGACAGATCATGACCCCCCAGGACCTCGCCCAGAAGGTCGGCGAGAATATCGGCACGAGCGAATGGGTCGAAATGAGCCAGGAGCGCATCAATCAGTTCGCCGAAGCGACCGGCGATCACCAGTTCATCCACGTGAACGAGGAAGCGGCCAAGATGACGCCGTTTGGCGGGACCATCGCCCATGGCTTCCTGACGCTTTCGATGATTCCCTATATGAGCGCGCAAAGCGACATGCCCAAGATTGACGGCGTGAAGATGGGTGTGAATTACGGCGGCAACAAAACCCGCTTCATCGCCCCGGTGCGCGCAGGCAAGCGTATTCGCGGTCACTGGAAGCTCACCGAGATGATGGAGAAGCGCCCCGGCCAGTGGCAGCAGACGGCCGAGATCACGATGGAGATCGAAGGCGAGGAAAAACCCGCGCTGATCTGCGAATGGATCACCCAGTATTTCGTCTGAGTTCGCAAACCCAGGCAGGTTCGCGCAATGGCGGCGACCTCGGTTCAACTTGCCCCCTGATTTCATAAGGTCCCCGTCCTTGCGAGGATCGGTATTTTGTAAAAGGACACTCCCAGCCCATGTCACGTGATGCCGTCATCGTCTCCACCGCCCGCACCCCCATCGGCCGCGCTTATAAGGGCGGCTTCAATGCCACGCCCGGCGCGACGCTCGGCGCGTTTTCGTTCAAGCCCGCGGTCGAGCGTGCCGGGATCGATCCGGGCGAGATCGACGATGTGGTGTGGGGCGCGGTCCTCACGCAGGGCACGCAGGCGGGCAACATTGGCCGCCAGGTCGCGCTGCGCGGCGGCGCGCCCGTCACGGTCGCGGCGCAGACCATCGATCGCCAGTGCTCCAGCGGCCTGATGGCGATCGCGACAGCGGCCAAGCAGATCGTGGTCGACAATATGGACGTCGTCGTGGGCGGCGGCCAGGATTCGATCTCGATGGTCCAGACGCCGGAAATGCGTGTCGCGCCCGATCCCTCGCTGATCGCGATGCACAAGGACGTCTACATGCCGATGCTCGGCACGGCGGAAACCGTCGCCGCGCGCTACGATATCGGTCGCGAGGCCCAGGACGAATACGCGCTGCAATCGCAGATGCGCACCGCGGCCGGGCAGGAAGCGGGCAAGTTCGACGACGAGATCGTGCCCGTCACCACCACGATGATGGTGAAGGACAAGGAGACCGGTGAAGTCTCCCAGGAAGAGATCACCATTACCAAGGATGAAGGCAACCGCCCCTCCACCACGCTCGAGGGGCTTCAGAGCCTCAACCCCGTGATGGGTCCGGACAAGGTGATCACCGCCGGCAACGCCTCGCAACTGTCCGACGGGTCTTCGGCCGCCGTGCTGATGGAAGCGAAGGTTGCCGAGCGAAAGGGCCTCCAGCCGCGCGGCCGTTACGTCGGCATGGCAGTCGCGGGGACCGAGCCTGACGAAATGGGCATCGGCCCGGTCTTCGCCATTCCCAAGCTGCTCAAGGCAACGGGCCTCAAGATGGATGATATCGGCCTGTGGGAGCTGAACGAGGCTTTCGCCGTGCAAGTGCTCTACTGCCGGGACAAGCTGGGCATCGATAACGATATCCTCAACGTCAACGGCGGCTCGATCTCGATCGGTCACCCCTATGGCATGACGGGCGCACGCTGCACTGGCCACGCGCTGATCGAAGGCAAGCGCCGCGGCGCCAAGTATGTGGTCGTCACCATGTGCGTCGGCGGCGGCATGGGCGCAGCGGGCCTGTTCGAGGTGTATTGAGC
>JAZBPE010000173.1:0-11938 GCA_036353345.1 Erythrobacter sp.
CAGGCCTTCCTCGTCGCCAGCCTTATCCACGATGCCGAACAGAACCCGTCGCTTTGGCCTCAGGTAAAGAACGCTGTGGCCGCCGGCGCGCGGGCAAGCGGGCTGGACGTGCAATCCATGCAAATGACATCGACAGGGTTCGCTCTTCGATAGATCGTCGTATGGATTGCGGCCTTGGGTCTCCGATCAGGACTGCATGTCATCGTCGCAGAAGCGGACTGCGCCAGTGTCGAAGCCGCGCTGTACCAGATGAAGTTTGAGGTCACGGGCCAAGCCGTCCTTCTGACTGGAGCTTAAACCCGGCAGTGCGAGCGCCAGCGCAAGCGCACCGTCTCTGCCTTTCTCTATCTTGGCCGAGAAGACATTCGCGCCGCTCGGGACGGTAAGGGTGAACGTCGAAGCGCCCCCCGTACTCAGCGCTGCGAGCGGCACTTGCAAAGCGGCTGAAAAGCGGGCCATCAACTCCTGCGTTGAATTGACGACGGGGGTGCCTGATCTTGCGGGTTCGAAGGAGAAGGGCGCAGTTTCGCCCGCGTTGGCGTTCGATCCAATCTGCTGCAGCGAAGCCGTTGCATCTTCCTTGCGCGAATGACGTCCCCCGTCGCCGCGCTCATCAATCGGTGCGTTGCGGTCCATCTGCGTGGCCTGCGCCAGTTGCGGCTCGGATCTCTCGGAGATCGTTTCTATCGTCGTGTCATGATTCGATCCCTTGGGGGACGCGTTGGACGCGCTCTCGTGCAGGGCCTGCCGAAAGCGTTCCTCCAGGACGTGTTTCGCTGCTGCACGTGGATCCTTGCCCGCTCGCATGCGACCCGCATGGCTACCGGAGGCCGCGTGTTCGCCCGGCTGGATCACGACATGGCCTCTGGTTTTCGGTAATCAGCGCGCTCGTCGCAACGCGCATCCTCCGCGCGGCGCATAGCGGCTAACCTTGCACGTGCTAGGCGATCGCTGATGGCGGATAGTCGCACATCGTCTTTCAAAAGCGCCTTGGCCTCGATTGCCTTGCGCTCGCCGATCGCTCTTTCGCTGGCGCGCCGGTCATCGGCATTTTCCTCGGCATCCTTGCGGGATTTGGCGCTGCACGCCCGTGCGATCCATGCCTGTTCGCAGGCTGGATCGGCATAGCATTCCTGTATCAGCGCCTGTTCCATTTCGGCCAGTGCGCTCGCCTGTCGCTCTGCCGCCCGCCGCAGATCGATCGCCTGACCCAGCGCACGGCGCGTTCGACAAAGGCGCTTCTCGTTGGCCTCGCGCCGCGCCACGCCGACCAGTTCGAGGCGCGACAGGATCGGATCAGACATCAAGGTTCTCCGCCAAGGCGCGCAGGCTCACATTCGTGTCGGTCAGGCCGGTTGGCTGATGAACGTCCTGCCTGAGAAAATCATCGAGCATGGGGCGTGCCGACAAGGCCGCATCGGCCAGTGGATCATCTCCGGGACTGTATTCACCCATCTGCACGAGCAATTCGATATCGCCGAGCCGCGCGAGCGCACGGCGTACGACCATCGCCGAATGTCGCATTTCGGGCGAGGTGATCCGCCCGCTGAGACGCGAAAGGCTCGCATTGATGTCGATTGCTGGATAGTGTCCGGCCCCCGCCAGACGCCGGGTAAGCTGGATATGACCATCGAGCAGCGAGCGGACCTCTTCGCCAACGGGATCGCCTTCCTCGTCTTCGAGAAGGACGGTATAGATCGCGGTGATGGCCCCCTTGTCCGATGTGCCCGCGCGCTCGAGCAGGACCGGGAGTTCCGCGAATAGCGAAGGCGGATAGCCCCGTCGCACCGGCGGCTCGCCCGCTGCAAGGCCTATCTCGCGCTGCGCGCGGGCGTAACGCGTTATTGAATCCATCATTAGGACCACGTGCCGCCCCTGGTCCCTGAACCCCTCGGCAATGGCGGTCGCGACTTCCGCTGCCCGCACGCGCTGCTTGGCCGGGCGATCCGATGTCGCGACCACTACGACCGCCTTGGCCATGCCTTCGGGGCCAAGCGCATCCTCGATAAATTCGCGAACCTCGCGGCCGCGCTCGCCAATCAGCGCGATGACGAACGCATCTGCCTCCCCGTGACGCGCCATCATCGCCAAAAGCGTGCTTTTGCCGCTGCCCGCTGCCGCAAAGATGCCGATCCGCTGGCCTTCGCCGAGCGGCAGCAACCCATCGATCGCGCGGATGCCTGTTTCGAGCACTCGGTCGATCGGTTTTCGATCGAGCGGCGAAGGTGGATCGCGGTGGAGCGGACTGCTGGGAATGGGTGGTATGGCCCCTTTCCCGTCGAGCGGCCGCGCCGCGCAGTCCATCACCCTGCCCAGCATGTGCTCTCCGAAGGGAATGCGCAGCTCGCTGCGAACCAGGATGATCTCGTCCGCCGGAGAGAGCCCGCGCGTCGCACCAAGCGGGGTGAGAATCGCGATCCCCGATGCGAACCCGATAACTTCTGCGGTAAGCGGGGGAGAGGCCTGCGCGCCCTCCTTTCGGATTTCGCAGGTGTCACCAATCCTTGCGCTGATTCCCGAAACCTTGAGCGTCGTTCCAAGCGCCTCGACCACCGTGCCCCTTTGCTCGACCAGCGGCGCATCGTGGAGCGCTCTGGCAAGCGCGGCAATCGTGGTCCGGGATCGCATCGGCGCGCCGCTCACTGGTTCGGCCCAACCTGCCAGCGCTCGGCGAGCTTATCCAATTGGACATCGAGATTGGCGATGACCTTGCCCGACTGGGTCAGCAAGACGCAGTCTCCCGTGGCCAAGGCCTGATTGGCTTCAACGCGACTGGCCACCGCGGGGGGTAGATGCGCCGCGACCTTCTCGGTCAAAGCTGGGGAGACATGAATCGCCTCGATCCTGTCAATGTCCAGGCGGTCAACTGCTTTTGCGGCAAGCGCTGCGATCTTGATGTCATCGGGCAGGTCGCCGAGAATGTGACCGAGCGCCAAGAGTGCAAGCTGAGCGATATCGTCGCGCAAGGCATCGATGCTTGCCGTGAGGTCGCACAAGGCCGTGCCGATCGCTTCAGCGACGAATACATCGCATTCTTGCCAGACCTCGCAACGCCCGGTGGCCCGGCCCTCCTCGATCGCGCAGTCGCGTGCTCTGACTGTGTCTGCCTTCAGGCGAAGCGCCTCTTCCAGAAGGGCAGCAGCATTGCTGAACAGGCGGGCTTCCTCGGCCTGAATCACTGGGCTTTCGCCAAAGAGGGCGGCGGCAGAGCCGCGCGTGAACAGCCTGTAGCTCATCGTTGGCCGACCTCAATCACGGCCAGATAGGCCCTCTCGCAAAGCGCGCGCTCACTGCCTTGCGCTGAAAGGCTGCGGGCGATTACGTCCTCGCCGATGCTCTCAAAATCGTCGATTTCCAGCCAATCGCGACGCGACATCGTAACCGATACGCAAATATCGTCGGCCGCCGCATCGTCGAGCACGTGATCGACCATCGCTTCATCGAACCATTCGGCCAATTGGCGAAGAAGTGTGCCATCAAGGCCGCGCAGCAGTTGGTCGCGCACCGCGTATAGTCCGGCCACGCGGGCAAAGCGCCGGAGGTCGAGTCCTGTATCGAAAGTCCAATCCGGCGATCCGGCAAGCTGCTCCAGGCTCACATCGCCCGTCCGATGAACGGCTGCAAAACGCCCCGCACGCGCGGATACAAGTGCGTCGTTCGGAGCCAAACCTCGCACCGCCCGGTACCGCATTCTGAGCTTTTCGCGCGGGGAGGAAAGTATATGAGGATCAGGCATCGCCCCGCCCCAGGACGGTCCTGGCCGAAGGGTCCTCGGGGGGGCTCGGCTTCCTTCGACCGGCGACCATCATCCGCCACCCACCGATCATGACGAGCAGGATTGCCAACGCCAAGGCAGCATAGCGCAGCGTCTCGGAACCTTCCCATGCATCTGAAACCGGCGGCGCGGGCGACGCGGCGGCCGGGACCATGACCACGGATACGCGATTATAGCTGATCCCTTCGATCGAATTGGCGACCAAAGTCTTGATCGCCCCGGTCTGGTTCTCGACGCTGAAGCCGGGGCGATACTTGACGAACACCGAAGCGGAAGACTGCACCGCCTCTCGTGCGAGCGGATCATCTTCGGGCATGGTCAGGTGCACCCGCGCTTGCACCACCCCGTCGATGGACGAAACCGTTTGCGCAAGCTCCTGCGAAAGCCCGTAAATCAGGCGCGCGCGCTGTTCGAGGGGAGTGGAAGTGAACCCCTCCTTGGCAAAGACTTCGCCGAGCGACTGGAACGTCTCGCCGGGCAGGCCATGTTCGCGCAATGTGGAAACCGCCCGGGCAAAATCCCTATCGGCCACCTCGACGGTCCACGCGCCCTCCTCGCCGTCGATCTTGTTCGATCCGATGCCATCCTGTGCAAGCGCCGCGACGATGGCGTTAGCCTGATCCTCGGTGAGATCGCGGTGCAATTCCTGCTGGCTGCACCCGGAAAGCGCAAGCGCGGCAGCCAAGAGCAACTGCCTGAGAGAGAAGCGCGACACGCGCGCTACCCCTGCTGTCGGAAGAGCTGCTGGACCCCGTCCGCGCTGCGATTGGCGATGTTGCTGGTAAGCTGGCACTGGAACATGAACTCCTGGCAGCGCATGGTGAGATTGACGATCTCGCCGGGGGTGAGCTGACCATCGCTGGACGCTGCCGACCTGGCATAATCGGCGACCGAGCGGGCCTGCTGATCGACGCTGTCGAGAGTATCGAAAAGCCCGCCCATCACGCGCGGAACCTCTCCGCCTTGCGCAACTGAAGAGACAAGGCCCGCGTCCTGCATGGCTGCATCGAAGCGCGCTTGTGCGACGGCCTGTGGCTGCGCAGCGTCCTGACCCCCCGGAACAGTGCCTCCAGAAGCGCCCAATGCGATGGTCCGATGCGAGGCGCCGCCCGCCCCTGTCATGCTGACACTCACAGCGGCGAGCGCGGATACGACTTCGGTCATGGTCAGTTCTTCCGCGCCATGGTTTCGAGAGCTTTCGAGATGCTGTCCAGCGATGTATGTGAACTTTGCGACATGAAACTCATGCGCATGCTTTCGGCTGTCAGCATGGTGATCTGCGAGGGCGAATCGTCGCCTTCGTTCAACACATCGGCACGCGCTTCGATCTGGGCCGCCTGATTGTCGAGCGCATTGCCCCAGGCACTTGCGAAGGCTTCAAACCAGTTGCTGTTGCGCCGGTTCTGCCCTGTCGCAGGGGATGCGGCCATGGTGCTCAGCTGCGTTGTCACATCGTTCATGGATTGGCTCCTTGGGTTGGTGGTATCGAGATCGGAAATCCGTCGGCGTCTTCGAGTTGCGAGGCGGGCGCGCGGAACGATGCGGCGGGATCGACCACGACGTTTTCGATGATGCCGTCTCGCTGAAGCTTGACGCGGCCCTCCGTCATCGAGACGATTTCGTGCCCGGTTGGCAGCACTGCCCCTTCGAACCAGTGCGAACCGTCTGCGGTCACCAGGTAGCCGGGTGCTCCATCGACATAGGTCGCAAGGCCGAACCGCGATGAATTGAAGAAATAGGCGAGGTCGTCCGGCCCGCGTTCGCCAGTCAGTTCGAAGCGCACGACCCTGAGCGCAGGCAAATCGGACTGAAGCCGGTCGCGCAGTTCGTTTCGCCGGTCTGCCGGAAGATACTCGCTTGTGATGACAATCGCGCCGAGACCTGCAGGACGCGCCTGTGCATCGACTCCTTCGGCGGCAAGAATGTCTGTCGCGGCGCGGCTCAGCGCGGCAGAGGTATCGACATTGATATGCGCTTGCGGAAATTCATCTGCAATCAGCGCCCGCAGATCGGCAAGCCGCGCGTCGTCGGCCACCGTTCCGGTGAACAGAAGAGCCTCGCCGCTCGCATCCATCGATACCGCAACGCCCGAAAAACCCGCGTGATTGATCATACCTTGAGCATGTTCAGGTGTGTTCAATCCGCGCGTCACATATTCTTTCAGCGGTGCAAGGCTGAGAAGAATTAGGATAGCCAGCGCCGCGATGAGCAGCGTCGCCGGTTTGTCGAGCCAAGCCGGCGCATAGCGCGAGAGCGCATCGATCCGCTGCCTTGCCTGCTCGAAGTCGGGCCGGCGCTCTTGTGGTCCGGGCTGGGTTTCGGGTTCGCTATCGGCGACAACGACCTGGTTTGCCAGTTCCTCCGCTTCCTGCCAGCGTTTGCTGCCCTCATCGCCGACGGCTACATGGAACTCACCGATTGCGAGCGGGACGAAAAAGGGCACGATGATCGCGCGACCGGGTACCAACTCCTGCCCCAGCATATGAGCCTCGCCCGAAAGCAACCTGACCCGCAGGCGCGACCCTTCGGCTTTGAGTTCGAGGCGAAAGCCGCGCGTGCCTGCGCCGCGCAGGACAATGTCGTTGTTAAGCGCGTGGCCCAACGACAGCGTTCGCTCGGCAGCGAGATGGAAGCTCGCCCCATCGAGCCGTCCGCCGAAGACCTGCAGAATTGCCTGGCCTTGTGCCGATGAAATGGTGGTCGGCGCGTTCATTATCCCCGCCCTCCTTGTCGGCGCCGTTTGCGGCTGCCAGCATCCACCTTGTCAACGGGAAGATCCTGGAGCGTCTTCAGTGGAATAGGGTCGCGGGTGGATGACGGGCTGATGGTCTCGTCCTCGCCGATTATCCGCGGCGTCAGCAGGAACAGGCGTTCGACCCGCGTCGAACCCTCTCGGCGGCGGCGAAACAGCTGCCCGAATAGCGGGATGTCGCCGAGTATGGGTGTCTTGGAACGGAACTCGAATTCACTGTCGATCGTGATCCCGCCGAGCAAGAGGCTCTCGCCCTGACCGATCAAGGCCTGGCTGATGACGCGCGAACGGCGCAGCACGGGCAGGCCATCGACAACCGATTCGGTAGGCGCGCCGTCCTCAATCTCGATCCTGAGGCCCACGCGGGGCGTCACGTCGTCGTAAATGATTGCCGGGGTTACGCGCAGCACGGTTCCGATACTGATCCGCTCGAGACGGCTCACGGCCCCTTCGATCTCGACGAAGATCTCCTGAGTGGAATCGAACAGTGCCGCGCGATTATCGAGCGTGATCAATTGCGGGCGCGAGACAACATTGACCGCGCCCGTGCGTTCGAGCGCGGTGATGCGCGCCGCGAAGGTATCTCCGGAACCCGTGACGTAGCTGCCCTCGATATTGGGCGAAGAAAAACCGGGGGCCGGATCGAAGGACGTGCCGCCGAAAAGCAGGTCGAGGCCATCGACCTGAATATCGATATCCAGCCCCAAGTCCTGCAACCGATCGATATTGAGATCGATGATGACGGCCTCGATCTCGACCATTCGGGGCGGCTGATCGAGCGCTTCGATAATGCCTTCAAAGACCGGCATGGCTTCGGGCCGATCCCGCACGATGACAGCGTTTCGCGTCTCATCGACTTCGATTCGCGGACCGTTCACGCCGAAGGGCGCGACCACGTCAGGGGCTTCGTCGCCTTCGTCCTGGCGACGCATGCTGGGGATGAGGGCGATGCCGTCATCGTCGAGCAAATCGATCCGCGGGCGCAAGACGGGGCCAAGCCCGTCGAATGTCTCCCCGCTCGTGCTGACTGTTTGGGGAATGCGCCCATCGCCCATGATGCCCGAAAGGATGCTGGCGATCCCGGGAACCCGGTTCTCGAAATCTCCGGCGCGCACGAACGTATCGTTTGCCGAAGCGTAGCGAAGAAAGAAAATCCGCACTTCGTATGGGTCTCGCACAGTTGCTTGGCGCAGCAATTCGGATTGCACGATGGCGCTCGCATCGCCGCGCACCGTCGGGGGCTGAACAATGCGCGCTGGTTCTGACGCATCGGACCCGGCCGCTTCGCCGAACGCGGCGCGATTTCGTCCTGCAATGGCGCTGATCTGCTGGAGGAACGCTGGAACACCGGTCGCTGTAAGCGTCGTGCCGCTAGGCGAAAGCGTGTTGTTGGCGTCGGGCAGGTTCAGCCGTCTTGCCTCGCGTTCGATCGTCGCGGCATCGACGTTCTCGAACCGGCGATTGGTGACATCGCTGGCCGCATAGACGCGGATTATCGTGCCGTCCCAATATCCTATGAGCGAAAGAGCGGTGCTGATCCTGTTCCACACTTCGTCGACACTGCCGCTAAACCGGCCATTGACCGGCCGACCGCGCAGCGAATTGCTGACCTGAACCCGGAAACCAGCCTCGGCAAAGAGACGTTGCAGAAAATCGTCCAGCGCGGTGCCGCGCGCGGTGATGCTTACTTGCTCGCTCGATGCCGGAATGTCTCCTGCCCTCGCGCGCTCGGCTGGATGCGTCACGGCGAGAACCACGATGAAAAGCAACGCGCCTAACCGCATTCGACACGCGAAACCGTTCATGCCTCGACCATCCCCTGCTGATCGTTAAGGACCGACGGTGCCCAGCGCAGCTCTGCGGCCACATCCAGTGGAACGGTCGGTACAAGTTCGTTAAAGGAAAGGACCGCCAGATCCGGCAGATCCGCCGCCAGAAGCAGGCGCAAAGGTCTGCGTAGATCGCGCGCGGTCAAGAGGGCGCGGGCGCCGCAGGCTGCGCGTTCAGATTCGATCAAATCGATCAGATTGCGCATTTCCGCCGGAGTGATGGCAAGGCGGCTCGTGCCCTCGACCTCGGTGAGCGAGCGCCGGATATTCGCCTCGGCCTCGCTGCCAATCATGATCACCGACAGCTTTCCATCGACGATCAGAGGAGCAACAATCTGGCGACGGATGGCCGGGCGAACCAGTTGCAGGAATGCGGATGCCTCGCGGTGTTCCTGACCTGCATCTGCGATCGCCTGCACAATATCACGCAAGTTGCGCAAGGAGACGCCCTCATCCACCAGCATGCGAAGCACTTCGGCAATCGTGCCGGTCGGCACATTGCGGACCGCTTCCTTGACCACCTCAGGATAATCATCGCCGAGCCAGTTAAGCAGATCGGTCACCTCCTGCAGTCCGAGGAAGATGCGCAGATTGCGGCGCAGCTCGCGTCCGATAGCGAGATGTGGCCCGCCCGCATCCTCGGTCATCGATCCCTGAGCGAGCGGCGCTCCGAATGTCTCGATCAGCCAGGCGTCCTCCTTTTCCGCCAACACCGTCTGGCATATACGAGCAGGTGGAAGACGCACGCCAAGGTCGCGGTTGATCGTGTCTATCTCGCTTCGAATGGCGCCGGACAGCGTGCTCAGCCGCGTGCCGTTGGTTCCATCGGCGAGCGAGATATGAAGAACCAGCGGCGCAGCGGCTTCCAGCTGCGCCTGTTCGATTTCGATGACGCCGCCATTGCTATCAGCGGGTTCCTCAAAGCCCGCCATCGCCTGCAGGCGCGACCGGACGTTCGGCATCAGGAACGCGCCCCCGATACCCATCGCGGCCGCAATTGCGATAAAGGTGAGGGTCGGAAAGCCCGGTATGAGCCCCATCAAGAGGCACATGCCGCTTGCGATGAAGAGCACATGGGGCTTGCCCGTCATCTGCTTGGCAATGGCGGGGCCAAGGTCGCGCTCCGATGTCTCGTCGGTGGTGCGCGTTACCAGGAAGCCGGCAGCCATCGCCGCGAACAGCGCCGGGATCTGCGCGGCGAGCCCATCTCCGATCGTCAGGATCGAAAAGGTCGCGAGCGCGGTTCCCATGTCCATGCCATGGTAGAGCGTCCCCACCGCCAATCCGCCCAGCAGATTTACGATCACGATGACGAGACCGGCGATGGCATCGCCCTTCACGAATTTCATCGCCCCATCGAGGCTACCGTGGAACTTGCTTTCCTGCTCGAGCGTGTGCCGCTTCGCGCGCGCTTCATCCTTGGTCAGCAGGCCAGAGCGAAGGTCGCTATCGATCGACAATTGCTTGCCCGGCATCGCATCAAGGCTGAAGCGCGCGGCGACCTCGGCGACGCGCTCGGCTCCCTTCGAGATGACGATGAACTGGACTAGCGTGATGATGATGAACACGACGAGGCCCACCACCAGATTGTCGCCAGAGACCAATCGGCCGAAGCGCTCGATGATCTGACCGCCTTCCGCTTCGGTCAAAATCAACCGGGTCGTGGCGATGCTGAGCGAGAGGCGAAAGAGCGTTGCAAGCAGCAGAACGGTTGGGAAAGTGCTGAAATCGAGCGGTTTGACGACGTAAAGCGCGCTCAGCACCAGCAGGATGCCGATAGCGATGTTGATCCCGATCAGAAGGTCGAGAACCTCGGCCGGCATTGGCACGATCAGCAGTGCGACCACCAAAGAAAGCACGATGATCAGCAGCGCATCGGCGCCGCGGAAGCGAAAAGGTAAGGTCGAGACCATTCTCCTTATCGCAGTCATGGTCAAAGCCCCCTAGCGCCCGTTTTCGCGCAGGAGGCTCGAATAGTGCTGGCGCACCTTACGGACGTAATTCTGCGTTTCGGCGAAAGGGGGAATATTCTCGCCGTATCTCGCAACTGCGCCTTCGCCGGCATTGTAGGCCGCGAGCATCAGATCGAGCCTTCCGTGATAGCGCCGCTGCAGGCTAGCCAGCAATCTGGCCCCGGTGTCGATGTTGAGTTCCGGTTCTTCGAGCCGATCCTCCCTCGCGCCGAAGCGCGCTCCGGTGGCCGGCATAATCTGCATCAAACCGATGGCGCCTGCGCGGCTGCGCGCGCGCGCATCATAGCTCGATTCCTGGCGAATGATTGCATGGACGAGTAGCGGGTCAAGCCCATGCTGGTGCGCAGCGGCGGCGACAAGGTTCTGGTACCGGGCGCGAAAGCTCGTCGGAATTCGGGCTGATATCAATTCGCCGGGACCGGGCAGATCGCGGACAGCGATCAATTCGAGCATGGCCGCAAATTCGGCTGAGGGCTTTTCGTCTTCGCCCGGTACAATCCGGACCACATCGCTCTTTCTCGCGGGGGCGAAACGGCTGGGGATAGCCAAGTTCTGCGCGGCGTCGGCTGCCTCTCGCGGCGCTCTTTCCTCCGCGTCGAGGTCGGGCACTATCGAAACAGCCAGCGCCCGGGACGACTTCGGGCGATAGGATGACGCTGTCGAAGCAATTCGGGTCTCGCACCTGGATAGCGACACGAAACGCGCAGTCGAACGGGATGAGGCTGCGAGAACCGGGTTACCGACAGGGCACCTTGCCACAACTTCTGCGACAAATGCCTCGACCCTCTCTTCTTCGCTGATGAACCGAAAATCGTCCGCCGCCGCGGCAGAAGCCCATGCGATGATGGGTCCGATTGTCAGAACGATACGAAAGAAATCCCAAAAACCCCTAACACTCATAAGTATAACTTCCTTCGAGAGAGGAAGAGAATCATATATCTTGGGTTAGGCCAACATAGATTTCAGTAAATCGGACAAAGATGACCCGACTCCCCCAATACAAAACAACCTGTTAATCATGAACCGTTACACTTTGATAACACTAATTTATTCGTGAAAGTCGATTACCAAAGCTAACTACGCGCGACTCGCGGATTTTCGGTATTTTTCCTAAAATCAAGTGTGTACTTCCCATCGCGCCTCACGATGGTCTGCCCCATTTTCGAGATGAAAGGACTCCGAGCTTAAGCCTCGTGCAGCGGCGTTAACGCGAACGCTGCACTCCCTCGCATCGCAACTTTGCTTCGGTTCGCGGACCTTCTGCAGACACGTCGGCTCGATCCCGACCGGCTGCGCGACGTTCTCGCGATCCATCTCGACCGGCGCGAAGATAGGGACGACTGCCGCCGCGAACACTCCGCCGAGCTCACTAATCGTTCCACGGCCGCGGAGGCGCCGCTCTAGCGGCTCTATCATGTCATCGAAAGCGGCGTCGCCGGTCCGGACGATCCGTCGCTCAAGACGCGGATCGGCGAAATGAAGGCGACGCGGGACCAAACTCGAATCAACGCGAGGCGAGGCAGGACCGCGATCGAGGCTGCGGGTCAGCCGATCAATCCGGAGCAGGTCGGAGGTTCGCGACCGCCGGGCGTCGCAAGATGCGTGGAGA
>JAZBPE010000174.1:0-10700 GCA_036353345.1 Erythrobacter sp.
CCGATCGAGGCGGTCTCGAACCGCGGGGGTGGGTCCGGATAGGCCCGCCCCTCTTCGATTCTGACATAGATAAAGTCGCAGGTATGTTGGAAAGGGCGGGAACAAGTGCCCCCGCCCCTGATACCTAGTCCATCAGGCGGCGTTTGCGGTCTCGTCGATCGCGTCGTCAGCCGCATCCGGCACGGCCGTAAGCGTGGATCCGCTGCCAACCGCAATCTTCTTGGGACGCATCGCCTCGGGCACTTCGCGCACGAGGTCGATAATGAGAAGGCCATCTGCAAGGTCGGCATTCTCGACCCGCACGTAATCGGCGAGTTCAAACCGACGCTCGAACCCGCGATTGGCGATGCCGACATGCAGGAGCTCTGAGCCGTCCGCGCCTTCGTCCTCGCGCTTGCGACCCTGAACCACCAGCAAATTCGCCTGCGCGGTGATCTCGATATCGCCAGGACGGAAGCCGGCGACCGCAAGGGTGATGCGATAATCATCCTCGCCGCGTCGGGCGATGTTGAAAGGGGGATAATTGTCGCCGGAGCTGGAGCGCGCCTGATTTTCGAGCAGGTCGAACAGGCGGTCAAAGCCAACGGTACTGCGGCGATAAGGAGTAAAATCAAGTCGTGACATAATTCGCAAATCCTCTTCTTCGAGCAATTTGAGTGTCGTGGGCAGCCCGATCGATCGGCGCGTGCCCGCGGTTGCCGCGGCTTTTGTTCCCCAGGACTGGCGGAACGCGGCAGCACCCTCTAGCTAGGCCGGGAATCACCGCTTTCAAGAGGATGCGCAAAGCCCCCCATCATGACCCAGCCGACCATCGACATGTACGTGAAATTCGCTTGCCCATACTGTGCGCGTGCAAAGCGTCTGCTCGAAGCCAAAGGCGCGAGCGTCAACGAATATGACATCACGATGGGCGGACCCAAGCGCGAGGAAATGCTCGAGCGTGCGCCTGGCGCCCGCACGGTGCCGCAAATCTTCATTGGTGAGCGCCATGTGGGCGGGTCTGACGATCTCGCCGCGCTTGAAGACGCCGGCAAGCTCGACGCGCTACTGGCCGGCTGATGCCGACGATCGCCGTGTTGCAAATGCGCTCTGGCACAGACCCAGAGGCCAACTTTCAAGTGATCGAGGATGCGGTAGTCAAGGCGAAGGGCGGAGGGGCAAAGGTTCTCTTCACTCCGGAGATGTCGCTTCTGCTTGACCGCGAGCGCAAACGCGCCGCCGGCTCCATGGGCGCACGCAACTATTGCGACTATCCGGCGCGGCTGTCCGAACTTGCGAAGGCGGGCAATATCGACATCGCACTCGGCTCCATGCCTATACCGCTCGCCAGCGGTAAGGCAGCCAACCGGGCAATCTACTTGCGCGCCAGCGGGACGAGCGTGGTGTACGACAAGCTTCACATGTTCGATGTCGATCTGGCGGGCGGCGAAAGCTGGCGTGAAAGTAACGCTTATGAACCGGGGCGCGAGATTGTGAGCGTCGATGAAACCCCGCTCGGGCGCGTCGGCCTTGCGATCTGCTACGACATGCGGTTTCCCGCTCTATTTCAGGAGCTTGGGACACGACGTTGCGATGCGATCGCGATCCCCGCCGCCTTCACCCGGCCGACGGGCGCGGCGCATTGGCACATATTGTTGCGCGCCCGCGCGATAGAGGCGAGCGCCTTCGTCATTGCCGCTGCGCAGGTCGGCGAACATGATGACGGGCGCGCCACATACGGGCACAGTCTCGTCGTCGATCCCTGGGGCGACATCCTGCTCGACATGGGCGGGGAGGAGCCGGGAATTGCGTTCTGCGATATCGACCTGTCCCGGATCGCGCAGGTTCGGGCGCAGGTTCCCAGCCTTGCCAACCGGCGCGCGATCCCCACCTGAACCGCCATGATAGTCTATGACCTGCACTGTTCCGAGGGGCACCGGTTCGAAGGCTGGTTCGGCTCCTCGCTGGATTTTGAGGAACAGTGCGAGCGCGCAATCGTGCTTTGCCCTCAATGTGGATCGTCGGAAGTCGCCAAGGCCCCGATGGCTCCGGCCGTGTCAGCCAAAGGCAATCGTGCGGTCGCACGCAGGGCAAAACCGAACACGCAAGTCGCCAGCGAAACGATGTCTGCCGAGATGAAAACCGCGCTCACCGCGTTAGCAAAAGCACAGGCAAAGGTGCTGGAAAACAGCACCTGGGTCGGCGCCGATTTCGCCGAGACAAGTCGCGCGATGCATTATGGCGAGAAGGACGAGGCGCCGATCCATGGCGAGGCAAGCCTGGATGACGCCCGGGCGCTTGCCGAAGAAGGTATCCGTGTTGCCCCGCTCCCCCTCCCGGTCGCACCACCCAAGAAGCTGAACTAAGCCTTTGCAACCTCGTCAGCCAACGATAGTTGAACGACAGGATTGAGGGGGGTGAAAAGCGTGAATGGTTCGGAAAAGACCTCCCGAAATTGGCTGGTGTTAGCCGCTTTCTTCAGGGGAGTTGACGATCGCTGGCTCGATGATTTCATAGACACGCCGGACCTTTCTTTCGAGAAGATTACACCGCCCGCGAAGGACGAAAGTTGGCACAGCAAACGCAGTGGCGTCACCAGCTTCAAACGATGGTTTCAGCATTTACAACATACGCGTCTGGCGTTCCGGCGACGGCCGGATGGTGTCATTACCTGTTTTCCGCCATTGGCAATGTGTGCGGCGGTCCTGAAGCGCTTCAGCCGACAAAAGCCGGTGATCATCGCCTATAACTTCAATATCGGTTCTCTGGGCGGCGGCTTCCGGCAAAGGTTGGCAAGATGGGTAGCCAAACAGATCGACGTCTATGTCGTGCACGCCCCGTCGGAAGTCGAAAGTTATGCGGAATATCTAGGGGTTCATCAGGAGAGGGTGCGGTTCGTTCCGCTGCAGCGAGGTCACATCGACCTTTTGCGCAAAGAGGATACCGAAGAGCCTTTCGTGCTCGCCATGGGGTCAGCGCACCGAGATTACCAAACCTTCGCCAAGGCAATCGAGCGCATTGGGATCCCGGCGGTGATAGTGGCCCGCTCGCAGGACATTGCTGCCCTGCCAACCACCGATCTGATTACCTACCGATCTGATCTTACCCAAAGCGAATGTCTTGAATTATTGGCCAGAGCCCGCGTTAGCGTAACGCCTGTCGCCAACCAGCAGACCGCCTCTGGACAGGTTACCTTTATCAACGCCATGCATCTTGGTGTGCCGATTATCGTAACAGACTGTCCCGGCGCGCGCGGTTATGTCGATCATGGTCGGACCGGGCTGCTCGTACCACCTTTCGACGTTGATGCACTGTCCGAAGCCATCGGCCTTCTTTGGCGCGATGACGATTTGCGCGATAACCTAGCGCAGGAGGGGCGTCGCGAAGCGCACAATCGATTCAGCGACGAGGCGGCGGCAGCCAGCCTCGTTGCGCTTATTGACGAGTTCCGCAGCTGAACGGCACTCAGTTCGATCGACGCTGGTGTCCCCGACAGGATTCGAACCTGTGGCCTTCGGATTAGGAATCCGACGCTCTATCCACCTGAGCTACGGGGACGCCGCAAGCGTCTTTAGCAAGGTGAAAGAGGGACGCAATCCACCTCGCCGGTCAGGTGTTTGCGACCGCGGGTCCCGTTCGCGGGCCGTAAAGCCATAGCGCTGCGAAGGCGAGCGTCGTCATCAAAGCGCACGCAGCAGTAATAGCAATAGCCGTGCCCTGCCAGCCCGCCGCATCGTAAAGGGCGGTGCCCGCGATGCTGCCGATCCCGCCACCGATGAACATCATGACAATGTATATCGTCGTCAACCGCGTACGCAGATCGCGCCGCTCAGCCAGAAAGGTCATGCGGCTCGAAACGTCGATTCCCGGGCCCACCGTACTGCTTATGAAGACCGGAATCACAAGCAGCCAGAGACTTGCGCCGAAAACGATCAGGAGCGATGATCCACTCGTCTGAACAAGGGCAAGGATAGCCCGCGACCGCCGCGCGCCGATCCGGTCCGCCCAGGTGCCCAGAACAGGGGTCGAAAAGACGCTGATGGCGGCAAACCCGGCGAGGTATCCCACGACGTCAGTGCCATAGCCCATGACCGGGCTCGTCAAGTGCAAGGCAAGGGCGAGCCACAAGGCGATGAACTGGCCGAAGCCCAAGCCCTGGATGGCGCCCGAAATGATAATCTCGGGATGCGAGCGCAGCAATGGAAAGACCGAGCCGACAAGTTCCAGATAAGGGCGCCGCGCGCTCTCAACGACCTGAGCTTCCAGCTTCGGCATGATCCGGGGAAGCACGAGGGTGATCGCAAGCATCAGCGCACTCGCTACCCAATAGACGCTGCGCCACCCCGCCTGCTCCGCCAGCACCCCTGCGCCCACGCGTGCAACGAGGATGCCGAAAAGCACGCCTGCCGTCAGGATCGCGGTAACTTGGCCGAGGCGTTCGGGCGCGACCCGCTTTGAGGCGTAAGCGGGGAGGATATAGGGCGCGATCGTGAAGAACCCGAGCCAGGTCGATCCGGCGGTGAACCAAACCAGATCTCGCGCCAGCGTCATGACCACGAGGCCAACGCACTGGCCCGCCACGAACAGCATGGTCAGGCGCCGGTTCGAATAGCGATCGCCTAGCGGCAGAAGTAGAAGGATGCCAAGCGCCAGGGCGAGCTGATTGAGTGCAGGCACCCAGCCGATCGCACGGTCGCTGACGCCAAAGCTGTCGGCGACGTCACCGATGATCGGGTGGATATAATACGCGTTGGCGGTAACCACTGCGATCGCCAGCGCAAGCGCATATTCCTGTCGCCGCGTCAGCAGCGCGTCGGGTGCCGGCGCTGTGGGCGACGTCAATCGAGAGCGCCCGCTTGTCGCGCTGTATCGATGATCCCTTGCAAGAGTTCCGCCGGGCGATCTTCTTGGCAGAAATGGCCACAGGTCGTGAGCACCTCGTGCGGCATCCCGTGCGCGCCCGCAATCCGACCGGCGAGCGTTTCGCCCAGACCGCCAGTCACCGGATCGTCCGCTCCGAACAGGGTGAGGAACGGCTTGTCGAACGTGGCGAGGCCATCCCACGCGCGCTTGTTCTCCTCGATGCCCGCCATGTCATCCTCGATCGGGACAAGTGCAGGAAACGCTCGCGCGCCCGCCTTGCTTGGCTCATCGGGGAAAGGCGCATCATAAGCCGCGATCTCGGCCGGCGTTCTCTCGGTCGCCGTGGCGCGCTGGAGCAATTCGCCGATCTGGAATTCGGGCGAAGATCTCGCAAATTCGCGCCATGCCAGAAAGGCGGGGGAGGGCGCGCCGCCGACCGGCAGGAAGGTGTTGCTGGCGACGACGAATGTGAAACGCTCAGGCGCATCGCCAACCATGCGCAAGCCCAGAAGGCCGCCCCAGTCCTGACAGAACAGGCCCGCAGGCTCCGGAACGACTTGGTCGCGCCATTGCTGCAACCAGTCGACGTGACGGGCATAGGTGTAGAACCCGATGTCGTCTGGCTTGTCACTCTTGCCAAAGCCGATGAGATCAGGTGCAAGGCAGCGAAAGCCCGCTTCGACCAGCGGCGGGATCATCTTGCGATAAAGAAAGCTCCAGCTCGGCTCGCCATGGAATAGCAGCACAGGCGGGCCCGCGCGTGGTCCTTCATCAAGAAAGTGCATCTGCGCTTTTTGACCATTGCCCAGTTCGATCGCGGTCCAGTGCTCTTCGAATGGATAATCGGGCAGGTTGGCGAAGCGCGTCGGATCGGCTTTGAGAATTTGCATCGTGTTGTTCTCCCGTCATCGCGAGCGATCCGTAGCACGAACGAACCGATCTCGAAGCGCTCAGCTTCCGGCTTGCGCCTTTTCTCCGGGTTTCTCGCCCAAGGGAACCTTCTCTGCGAAAGTGTGGGTGATGTAGGGGAACGGGATCTCGATCCCCGCTTCGTCCAGCCCGCGCTTGATTGCACGCACCACCTTGTCCCTCGATTCCCAGCCGCCGCGCGGGGTCGATTTCGCCCACCAACGCACGAGAAAATCGACCGACGACGAATTGAACTCCTGCGCGAAGATATCGAGCCCCTTGTCGGCTTCGATCTCCTCCACGACCGTTACGGATCTGCGGATAACCTCTGCCGCTACGTCGAGATCGGTGGCGTAGGAAACTCCGACCACGACTTCGAAGCGACGCTGGTTATTGTCGGTGAGGATCTCCACGGGGTTTTTGAACAGTAGCGAGTTGGGAACGATGGTCAGCTCACCCGAGAGCGCGCGAACATGGGTTTCGCGCAAGGTGATGTGTTCGACCTTGCCCATGATGCCCTCACATTCGATCACATCGCCAATCCGCATCTTTTCGCGCACCATGATCAGGACGCCGGCGAGGAAGTTTTCGAAGATGTCCTGAAACGCAAAACCGATCGCGACCGCACCGATGCCAAGCCCGGCGATGAGGGTGCCAACGGTCAGGCCCGGAAACACGATGATGGCTGCGATCAGGAGCCCCAGGATCCACACGGTCAGCTTCACCATCGTTTCCACCAGCTGTCGCAGCGAGGGGCGCAGATCGGTTCTGCCAATCAGCTTGTCAGCGATCCCGGTGGCGAAATTTGCGAGGATCGATGTGACGATGAGGACGAGTACCGCGATACCCAATTGAGGCAGCAGGCGCACGAAGCTGGTGCCCATGTCATTCAGTTGGTCGAGCAGCGTGCTAAGCATGGCAAGGAGTCCCCCGGTTTGTCCTGGTTGGAGGCCTAACTCGAAAGCCGTTCGCCCGGTTCCACAACCCGATCGATCCCATGACGCTTGCCACGCGCGCCGAAGTATGATTCTGCTGGGAGAGCTGATACGTTCTCAAGGACCTTCGATGCGCAGCCCGTCCAACACCTCACGCACCCCTTACGCCGCCCTTGTGGTGCTGCTCATACTGACCGGGTTTGCGATCGCGGGACCGACGGGGCTGCTGGCCTGGCACGAAAACGCTCGCCTGCTCGAGGAGCGCGAAGCGCGGATCGCGGCGCTTAGGGAAAAGCGCGACGCGCTGGAAAACCGAGTGGCTCTGCTTGATCCCGAAGGTGCCGATCCCGATCTTGCAACCGAATTGGTGCGGCGCGAGCTTGGCGTCATCCACCCCGACGAAATTGTCATCACGCTCGAAGATTGAGCGGGCGCTCGAAGGTGCGTTGCCCCGCCCGCCGCCCCTGCCTATAGCGGCCCGCATCAAGAAGAGCCGACGCTCGATGTTGAGTGCGGCTACGACAAGCGAGGCACATTTTGGCGCAGCAATCCGCATCTGAGCACGTCCGGCAGCCGATCGCCGCGCCTTCGGACGATCCCGACTTCATTCTCCATTCGCTGCAGGACGAATTCGAGGCTAACAAGAGCTTCGATGCGAGCGACGAGCAAAAGCTGGAATTCTATCGGCAAATGCTGCTCATTCGCCGGTTCGAGGAAAAGGCCGGGCAACTCTACGGCCTCGGGCTGATCGGTGGGTTCTGCCATCTTTACATCGGGCAAGAAGCGGTTGCGATCGGGCTGCAATCAGCGCTCGACAATGACAAGGACAGCGTCATCACCGGTTATCGCGACCATGGACACATGCTCGCATACGGCATTGATCCCAAGGTCATCATGGCCGAACTGACCGGGCGCGCGGCGGGCATCTCCAAAGGCAAGGGCGGTTCGATGCACATGTTCTCGACCGAGCATAAGTTCTATGGCGGCCACGGCATTGTTGGCGCACAGGTCGCGCTTGGCGGCGGGCTCGCGCTGGCGCATCAATATCGCGGCGATGGCGGCATCTGCCTTGCCTATTTCGGCGATGGTGCGGCCAACCAGGGTCAGGTTTACGAGACCTTCAACATGGCAGCCCTGTGGAATCTTCCTATCGTCTTCGTGGTCGAGGACAACCAGTATGCGATGGGCACTTCGACGAAGCGTTCCTCCGCCGAAACCCGCTTCTATCGACGAGGTACATCCTTCCGTATCCCCGGGATGGAGGTCGACGGGATGAACGTGCTCGAAGTGCGCGCGGCGGCTGAAATCGCGTTTGCGCATGTGCGCGAGGGCAAGGGGCCGGTGCTGATGGAGTGCAACACTTATCGCTATCGCGGCCACTCGATGTCGGACCCGGCCAAGTACCGCACCCGTGAGGAGGTTCAGGAGCAGCGCGATCACTACGATCCGATCGAGCGCCTGAAAGCGAGCCTGATCGAAGCCGGACACGGTGAGGACGATCTCAAGCAGATCGACAAGGACACGCGCAAGCGCGTTGCCGAAGCGGCTGACTTTGCGGAGAACTCGCCCGAGCCGGGCACCGATGAGCTCTACACCGATATTCTGGTGGAGAGCTATTGATGGCGATCGAACTCAAAATGCCCGCGCTCTCCCCAACCATGGAAGAGGGCACGCTTGCCAGATGGCTGAAATCCGAAGGCGACACGATCGAACCCGGTGACATCATCGCCGAGATCGAAACCGACAAGGCGACGATGGAATTCGAGGCGATCGACGAAGGCGTGCTTACGAAGATCCTGGTCGAAGAAGGCGCTGAAAACGTGGCGGTCGGCACCGTCATCGCCATGCTTGCGGGCGACGATGAAGACGCGGACGATCTCGCCGCGGCTGAGAAAGAAACTCTCGTCGCTTCCGATGACAAGGGCCGGGTCGATGATGTACCGGGCGAAGGCAAGGATGTCGGACGCGAGCCCAATCCGAACCCGACGCCTTCCGCGCCCGCGGATGATCCGGAAATTCCCGAGGGTACCAGTTTCACCAGCACCAGTGTGCGCGAGGCTTTGCGCGATGCCATGGCCGAGGAGATGCGCGCGGACGACCGCGTCTTCGTAATGGGCGAGGAGGTCGCGGAGTATCAGGGCGCCTACAAGGTGACGCAAGGGCTGCTCGAGGAATTCGGGTCGAGGAGGGTGATCGACACGCCGATTACGGAATACGGATTTGCAGGAATCGGGACAGGCGCGGCGATGGGCGGCCTTCGCCCGATCGTGGAGTTCATGACGTTCAATTTCGCGATGCAAGCCATCGATCACATCGTGAACTCGGCGGCAAAAACCAACTACATGAGCGGTGGTCAAATGCGCTGCCCGGTGGTCTTTCGCGGCCCCAATGGCGCGGCGAGCCGTGTCGGCGCGCAGCATTCACAAAACTATGGTCCGTGGTATGCAAGCGTGCCCGGCCTTATCGTCATCGCGCCCTATGACAGCGCCGATGCCAAGGGGCTGCTCAAGGCTGCGATCCGTAGCGAGGATCCGGTAGTCTTCCTTGAGAACGAGCTGGTTTACGGTCGCAGCTTCGACGTGCCCGACCTAGACAATCATGTGCTGCCCATTGGCAAGGCGGGCATCGTGCGCGAAGGCGCGGATGCGACGATCGTGTCCTATTCGATCGGTGTCGGCTTCGCACTGGAAGCTGCCGAGAAACTCGCTGAAGAAGGGATTCAGGCCGAAGTCATCGACCTTCGCACATTGCGCCCGCTCGACAAGGCGACGGTGCTGAAGAGTCTGGCGAAGACCAACCGATTGGTCGTGGCCGAGGAAGGCTGGCCGACCTGCTCGATCGCGAGCGAAATCATCGCGATCTGCATGGAAGAAGGCTTCGACGATCTTGATGCGCCGGTTCTGCGCGTCTGTAACGAGGACGTGCCGCTGCCTTATGCCGAGAACCTGGAAAAGCTCGCGCTGATCGATGCGGGCCGCATCGTCAAAGCCGTCAAGTCCGTATGCTACGCCGCCTGAGCCAGATCGGTGGAGTGACCAGCTGCCCGCTAATTGACGCTGAACGTGGCGCAGTCCGACACAGCCACCGGTGTGGCGGGGCGCTGGAAAGGGGGCGCCAGATCGCGGCTGACACGCGTGCTGAACGCCGCTTCCGCTTTCATCTCGAAAGATGGACTGAACGCTCGAGCCATCTCGTTCCCTATGATCGGCTGATAGGTATAGAAGATCTCCACGAACATGACCGAGCTGTCCGCATCCTCGGTAATCTCCTCACCTGGGGGCCCCATGCCAGGGAACCCCGTGCCGGTTAGGCCTTCGCCTTCGGCGCCATAATCGCTGGCGACATTCTTCAGTCCCTTGCAGCGCTGCCAATGGATCCACTGGCCTCCATCGGCATTTTGTTCGAGGCTGGACAAGATTATGCGGCCGTTCTCCATAAGCTCAAGCGCTTCACCGGCCTGGATATCGACGCCGATGAACAGGTCATTGATATCGTCTTCGTATACGCGTTTCGTTGCAGACAGGGAATCGTCGCTGAAGCGAGAGGCATTGTCCGCCACGTGCACTGCTGCCTGATTAAGCCGCATGGTGATCATGGCGAAATTTGCGGCTTCGAGCCCCGCGAAACCGATAACGCCGATGATCGGAGCGACGAAAGCGAACTCCACCATTGCGACCGCGCTCGTATCGCGATGCAGGTGATCCTTGAGACGGGATAGGTATCCACCGATAGAGTTCAACATGTCTCTTCGCTCCCGATGCGTTCGCCCTGTTCGTTATAGGGCTGGTTGCGCAGAACGGTTTCGGCTTCGATCGTGACCTCGCGCGGAATATCCATCATTCCTGCGAGCGGAAACATGCGATCATAGGTCGCGGTCGCCGTGAAGACGACCGCATCACGCGCGCCGCCCAGTCCATCGCGACCACGGTCCTGGTCCCAGTTGCCGTTGCCGTTCATGTCATCGAACCTGTCGCCAGCATCACAGAACCCGTTGCCATTGGCATCGGTGAGAAG
>JAZBPE010000175.1:0-15946 GCA_036353345.1 Erythrobacter sp.
GATCAAAGTGTAAGGCGGCGCGATCGCAACCTCCACTTTCATATGACGCTGGGCTGCGCGATCGATAGCGCGTGCTTCGGAAAGCATGGCCCGCATCCCATGCATTTTCCAGTTTCCGACAATATAGGGCCGCTGCGGCATTGGGAGAATTTCCTGCAAAATCATGTCCTGAGGACGAATCTGTCCGCCGCTGTAAGGTTGGGCGGACCGGAGCGCTAGCCGGGGAGCGTCTCCTAGTCAAAGACCGGTGCAACCTGTTGCCGCGAGGTCGCAGCGCGGATATGGCGCCCTCGCGCATGCGGGTCGCATGAGCGCTGGAGATGCCAAGAGGCATCCGGTGGAGTGGCCAGCCTGGCGCCCAAGGCTTATCGCTGGCCGCGCCGCACGGATCGGCAGCGTGGTGACTTAAAGACGGATATTTCAACGACCATGATTTCGCTGTTTCGCAATTTCTTTCAGTCGAAGATCGGACTCCCGATATTCATCGGCTTCCTGATCATCGTTGCGCTTGCCTTTGCGGCAAGTGACATATCGGGCTCCAGCACCTTTGGCGGAATTGCAGGCAGTGAGGATGTCGCGGTGGTGGGCGAAGAACGCATCACCGCGAACGAATTGCGCGGAGCGGTCAACAATGGGCTGGGGCGTGCGCGCGACGAAAATCCGACGATTACCATGCCGCAATTCGTCGCAGGCGAGGGGCTTTCGCGTGAGCTCGAGTTGCTGATCGATCGCTATGCTGTCGGTCAGTTTGCTGAAGAAATCGGCCTTCGCGCCGGGCAGAACCTTGTGAACAGCGAGATCCTTCAAATCGGGGCTTTCCGCAGCCTGACGGGCGAGTTCGACGAGGCGACCTATCGCGCGGCCCTGCGCGATCGGAACATTACCGATGCTGTCCTGCGCAAGGATATTGCCGATGGTCTGCTGGCGCAAATGGTGCTGCGCCCCGCCTTCGCCGCGCCGCAATTGCCCGAAGCCGCCGCGCGTCAATACGCGGCGCTGGTGCTGGAGCGGCGCCGGGGTCAGGTCGCGCTGATCCCGAGTGATGCTTACGCGCCTGAAAAAGCGCCGAGCGACCGCGTCCTCGAAGCTTTCTACAGCGAAAACCGGCAACGCTTCGTTCGCCCTGAAAGCCGCACATTGCGATTTGCTGCGTTCGGAGTGGGCGACCTGCCCGAGCCGGCCGAACCGACACCAGCTCAGATCGCTGCGCGCTACGAAGCCAATCCTGAAGCCTATGCAGCGCAGGACCGGCGCGGATTCACCGCTTTCGTCGTGCCGACCCGGGAAGGCGCGCAGGCGCTGGTCGAGCGGGTGCGCGGTGGTCTTTCCCTCGAAGCAGCCGCAGCACAGGCGGGCTTCGCCGTCTCCGACAGCGACCCGCTCGACCGTGAAGCGCTGGCGCAGGCGACAAGCTTTGCGCTGGCCGAAGCGATCTTTGCTGGCGAAGAAGGTGCGATCGTCGATCCGGCGCGCTCGGCGCTGGGTTGGTATGTAGCCCGGATCGATACGGTGGAGAAGGTCCCGGCGCGCAGCCTTGCCGATGCGCGCGGGGAAATCGCTGCGCAAATCCGCGAACAGGCCCGCGCAGCCGCCCTCGCCGATCTCAGCACACGGATCGAGCAGCGGGTCGACGACGGGACTTCGCTGACCGATGTCGCGCGCGAATTTGATCTTGAGGTTACTACTATTGATGGCGTGACCGCCGACGGTCGCATCGCGGGCAATGCGCAAGGGACGGTAAGCCCCGCCGTGCAGCCTCTGATCGAAACGGCGTTCCAGATGGACGAAGGCGAACCGCAGCTCGCCGAAATCGTGCCCGGCGCGCAGTTCGTGGTGTTCGACGTGCCGCGCATCACCGCCAGCGCCGCACCGCCGCTGTCGGACATTCGCCAAACAGTCGTCGAAGCCTGGCGCCGCGCGCGTGGAAGCCAGGCGGCGAAGGCGGCCGCTGACCGTATTCTGGCTGCCGTGCGCGGTGGAAAGGAAGTCGCTGCGGCTTTGCAAGAAGAGAATGTGAACCTCGGCCGGCTGGAGCGCATCGATCTGGCGCGCCGCGAACTGCTCGCGCAGACCCGTGGCAACGTGCCAGCGCCGCTTGTCCTGATGTTTTCGATGGCGGAGGGATCGACAAAGGTGCTGGAAGGCGCGAACGACGCAGGCTGGTATCTCGTAAATCTTGACGAAATCGTGACCGAGCCGGTAGACGACAACCCCGAAATCCTCGCGCAGACCCGTGCACAGCTCGCGCCTGCAATCATCAACGAATACAACGCGCAGCTCACACGGGCCATCCGCCAAAGTGTCGGGGTGGAGCGCAACGCAGAAGCGATCGAAGAAGTACGCCGGGCACTTGCGGGTGAAAGCTGACCCCAGTCCCGCGGCCCTTCGTCTGTGATTTTACCATCCTCCTCTACCGTGCAGCCGGAGAATGCTGACGAGGCCGCGGACGCTTTGCGTGCGGGCTCACCCGCTCTGGTATGGCGCCGCATCGTGGCCGATTGCATCACGCCGGTCAGCGCAGGGGTGCATCTGATCGAGCCGGGGCGCGGTGACTTTTTGCTCGAATCGGTCGAAGGAGGCGAGGTGCGCGGGCGCTACAGTCTGCTCGGCCTGAACCCCGACCTTGTTTTTCGCAGCCGCGAAGGGTCCGCCGAAATCAATCGTGCATGGCAGACCGATCGTGATGCGTTCGAGCCATGCGACGGCGATGCCCTCGCCGAATTGCGCAGTCTTGCGACGAGCTGTCGGATCGACACGGGCGACAGCTCCCTGCCCCCGGCACTTGCCTGCCTGGTCGGATATTTCGGCTACGAAACGATTGGCCTTGTGGAAGATGTACCGCGCGCGCCCCAGAGTGACCTCGCGCTGCCCGACATGCTGTTCACACGCCCGTCCGTTTTGCTCGTCTTCGACGGGCTGAGCGACGACCTTTACTGCATCGCACCGATCTGGAGCGCGGATGAACCCGATCATGCAATCGAAGCGGCCGATGAGCGGATCAGCGAGACCCTGCGCGCGCTTACGGGTTCGTCACCTGCGCAAACAAAGCTGCCGGGCGATACGCCTCTGCCGGAGCTGGCACCTGTAATAGCTGGCGAGGACTACACACGCCTTGTCGCACGGGCGAAGGATTATATTGTCGCGGGCGATATTTTCCAGGTTGTGCTCGCCCAACGCTTCACCTGCGATTTTGCTCTGCCTCCACTTGCGCTTTACCGTGCATTGCGGCGTGTGAACCCATCGCCTTTCCTCTATTTCCTCGACTTTCCCGGCTTTGCGGTGGTCGGATCGAGCCCGGAAATCCTTGTGCGCGTGCGGGACGGAGAAGTCACGATCCGACCCATCGCGGGAACCCGGCCGCGCGGTGCGAACCCGGCAGAGGATCGCGCGAACGAAGCCGCGCTGCTCTCCGATCCCAAGGAACTGGCCGAACACCTCATGCTGTTAGATCTGGGTCGCAACGATGTCGGGCGGGTCGCGGCGCCTGGCAGCGTCACTGTCACCGACCGCTTCACGGTCGAACGCTACAGCCACGTCATGCATATCGTCAGCAATGTGGTCGGCACGCTTGCCCCCGACATGGACGCTCTCGATGCGCTGTTCGCCGGATTTCCCGCGGGTACGGTGTCAGGTGCACCCAAGATCCGCGCGTGCGAGATCATCGCTGAACTGGAGCCGGAAACGCGCGGTGCCTATGCCGGGGCTGTCGGTTATTTCGCGCCTGATGGCTCGATCGATTCGTGCATCGTTCTGCGCACTGCGGTGATCCAGGATGCGGTGATGCATGTGCAAGCGGGCGCAGGGATCGTGGCGGATAGCGATCCGACCAGCGAACTCGCCGAATGCCACGCCAAGGCAGGCGCGTTGATTGCGGCCGCGCGCGAGGCGGTGCGTTTGGCAAGTGAACCGGAGTTCGGTCAATGAGAACCGTCGCGATTATCCTTTTGCTCGTTCTTGCTGCATGCGAGCAGCAACCCGGTGGCGAACCGGTCGTGCGCAAGGCGTTGGGCGGTGATCCGGCCCTGCGCCAAGCCGATATCGAGCCCACCACGTCCGAAGCCGACGAAGGACCCCCGCCCGCCTTCGCTTCAGCGTGCAAGCCTGCAACCTTCGAAGGGACGGCGCTCACCCATTGCGTTGCGGAGCCTACCCGCCATGACATTGCTGCCGCGCTAGCCTCCGGCTCGCTTCAGGAATGGCGACAGGGCCGCGAGGGCGCGACTATCGCCTTTGTCATGAATGGTGGCATGTATGATGGCGATCTGAAGCCCGTTGGTTATTTCGTGTCCGAAAGCGATCGCCTTGCCGAACTTGACCGGGCCGAGGGCGAAGGCAATTTCTACCTTCAGCCCAACGGCGTGTTCTTCGGCACCGACGGACGCTGGCAGGTGCTTGAAACCCAGCGCTTCCTCTCGACCATCACCGAACGCCCCGACTTCGGGACGCAATCCGGCCCGATGCTGGTGATCGATGGCGCGCTTCATCCCCAGATCGCCGAGAATGGTTCTTCGCTCGCCGTGCGCAACGGTGTGGGGATCGACGCGCAAGGTACCGCTCATTTTGTCATTTCCGATGAGCCGATCAGCTTTGGCCGCCTCGCGCGTTTCTTTCGCGACGAACTGGGGACGCCGAACGCGCTTTATCTCGATGGCGCAGTGTCCTCGCTCTGGAACCCTGTTACCGGCAGGATCGACGGCGGCCGCGTGGGCCCGCTGCTGGTCGTGGAGAACAAGTGATGCCGAACGCTATCGACCATGCGGGGAATATGCTGCGCTACGAACGCACGCTCTATCCCGAGATCAAACCTTACGAGACCGGCATGCTTGATGTCGGCGAGGGTCATCAGCTTTATTACGAACGTGCCGGGACGCCTGGCGGTAAACCTGCGGTCTTCCTCCATGGTGGTCCGGGCGGCGGGATTGCGGCCGGTCATCGCCGACAGTGGGATCCTGCACTTTACGATGTGCTGCTGTTCGACCAGCGCGGCTGCGGTCGATCGCTGCCTTTCGCGGAACTCGAGCATAACGACACGTGGCGCATCGTTGACGATATCGAGCGGCTTCGCACGATGTGCGGACACGAGAAATGGCAGGTCTTCGGTGGAAGCTGGGGTGCGACCCTCGCCCTCGCCTATGCCCAGGCCCACCCCGAGAGCGCCACCGAGATCGTGCTGCGCGGCGTATTTCTCGCTCGGCAGCGCGAAAAGAGCTGGCTCTATGCATATGGTGCGAGCGAGATCATGGCCGAGCAGTGGGACGCATTCGCCGGACACATACCCGAAGCCGAGCGCAGCGATCTGGTCACCGCCTATTACAAGCGCTTGACCAGCGACGACGAAGCCATCCGGCTGGCGGCGGCAAAAGAGTGGTCGCTTTGGGAAGGCTCGGTCGCCACTCTGCTGCCCAACGAGCTGCTGATGGAGGAGTTCGCTGACCCTTCCAAGGCGGTGCCCTTCGCCCGCATCTGCGCGCGCTTCTTTTTGGAGGACTTCTTCCTCGAAGACGATCAATTGCTGCGCGATATGGCCAGGATCGGCGACATCCCGATGATCATCGTTCAGGGTCGTCACGATATCTGCACTCCGCCCGCGGCAGCCTGGGCGGTGAAGAAGGCGCATCCCGCAGCCGAGCTCTGGATGGTTCATGACGCGGGCCATTCGGCAAGCGAGCCGGGCATCATCGATGGCCTCGTGCGCGCAACCGACACGTTTGCCGGGAAGACCATGTGAGCCAGATTCTCGTCGTCGACAATTACGACAGCTTCACGTTCAACCTGGTCCACTATCTCATGGAGCTGGGCGCAAGCGTGAGGGTGGAGCGCAATGACGCGCTTAGCGCTGGCGACGTGGTGCGCAGCGGAGCGAAGGGGGTGCTGATCTCACCCGGCCCCTGCACGCCAAACGAAGCGGGGATCAGCCTCGATCTCGTGGCCGCTTGCGCTGATACGCGCCTCCCCCTGTTGGGAGTATGCCTCGGTCATCAGGCAATCGGCCAGCATTTTGGCGGAATTGTCACGCGCGGCGGGCTGATGCATGGAAAGACCTCGCCGGTCTCGCATGACGGGTCAGGAATGTTCGCTGGCCTCCCCTCCCCGTTCGAAGCGACGCGCTATCACAGTCTGGAAGTGATCGACCTGCCCGCCAGCCTCATCGCCAACGCTTACGCGGATACTCCCGGAGCAGACCACGAAAGCATCATGGGTTTTCGCCACGAAACATTGCCGATCCACGGCGTTCAGTTCCACCCTGAAAGCATCGCGACCCGGCATGGCCACGCATTGCTCGCTAACTTTCTTGGCTCGTGTGGGATTGCGGCAAAAAAGCCGGGAAACGCTCTCTTATGAGCGTCCTCCCCGATATTACGCGCGCTCTGACCCAGACCGAAGCCGAAACGGCATTTGGTGCGCTTCTTGATGGTGCAACCTCGGACGAAGAGATCGAACGATTTCTTGTCACCCTATCCAATCGCGGTGAGACAGCGAGCGAGATCGCAGGCGCCGCGCGCGCCCTTCGCGCCCGGCTCACTCCCATCGATGCACCCGAGAACGCCATTGATGTTTGCGGCACAGGGGGTGACGGACACCATACGCTCAACGTCTCGACCGCTGTCAGTCTGGTGGTGGCGGCCTGCGGCGTGCCGGTCGCCAAGCACGGTAATCGCGCTGCCTCGTCCAAGGCGGGCGCGGCCGATACTCTGGAGGCGCTGGGGCTCGATATGAACGCGGCCGGGCGCACGGCGGAAAAGACGCTGGCTGAAATCGGGATCTGCTTTCTCTTTGCCAGGAATCATCATCCAGCCATGGCGCGCATCCAGCCCATCCGGCGCCGGATCGCCAAGCGCACGATATTCAACCTTATGGGTCCGCTGTCGAATCCGGCACGCGTTTCCAGCCAGCTGATCGGCATCGCTCGCCCCGCTTATGTCCCGATCTATGCGAGCGCGATGGCGAAGCTTGGTACGGGTCACTCGCTGATCGTGTCGGGCGACGAAGGGTTGGACGAACTCAGCCTTGCGGGCGGCAATGAAGTCGCTGTGGTGACTGACCACCGCTTCGAAATGCATCGCCTTCATCCTTTCGATGCGAACCTTCCCGTGGCACCGATTGAAGCGATCCGGGGCGGTGATGCCAGGCACAATGCCGCCGCGCTGAAGGCCCTGCTGATGGGCGCACCCGGCCCCTATCGCGATGCGGTCGTATTCAACGCGGCCGGTGCGCTGGTCGTCTCCGGGCGAAGCGAGGATTGGACGACGCGCGTCGCGATGGCGGCGGAGGCGATCGATAGCGGACGCGCAGCGAAGCTTCTGGAAGCCTGGATCGCGATGGTTATCTAACAATAGCCGATAGATTGAAACCTCAACGTCTCCCGACAGTTAGAAACTCCGCGCGATCGTGCGCGTGATGCTGGGGCAATGAATTTGAGTAAGTTAGCTGAAATCTGCGTTACGAAGCGCAAGGAAGTCGCCGCACGTCGCGCGGCGATATCGCGCGCGGACCTACAGACGCGTGCCGATGCCCAATCTGCGCCTCGTGGTTTCGAACATCATTTGCGCAACGCTGCACAAGTCGGCCTCGCTCTCATTGCCGAAATCAAGCGTGCCAGCCCATCGAAAGGCTTGATTAGGGAAGATTTCCGGCCCGCTGACCACGCGCGCGCTTATGCCGATGCAGGCGCAACCTGCCTTTCAGTCCTGACCGATGCGCGCTATTTTCAAGGGCACGAAGATTATCTCGTCGAGGCGCGCGCCGCCTGCGACCTGCCTGTGCTGCGCAAGGATTTCATGGTCGATCCGTGGCAGTGCCTCGAAGCGCGCAGCATTGGGGCGGATGCGATCCTGATCATCGTTGCCGCGCTTGAGGATGCTGCGATGATGGAAATCGAAGCGGCAGCAAACGAGCAGGGGATGGACGTTCTGGTTGAGGTCCACGATGAGACGGAGCTCGAACGCGTGGCAGATACGCTCGATAGTCGCTTGATCGGGATCAATAATCGTGACCTCAGGACGTTCGAGACATCGCTCGCGACGACCGAACGTCTCGCACCACTCGCGCCGCGTCATTCCCTGTTGATCGGCGAGAGCGGCATAAGCTCGCGCGCTGATTGCGAACGCTTGGCAGAAAGCGGCGTGCGCGCATTCCTGGTGGGCGAACATCTGATGCGTGCTCCCGATATCGAAGCCGCAACGCGCGAATTGCTCGGCCAGTAGGGGCTGTCGCTGGCGCTTTTTGCATGCCATTGACCTTAGCATGACGCGCGAAGCGAGCCCCGGCGATCTGACGCATCTCGGCGAAGACGGCACCGCGCGTATGGTCGATATCGGTGCAAAGCCCGCGACCCGTCGAGAAGCGACCGCGATCGGTCGCATTACCATGAACCGTGAGGCACTGCGCGCCATCCGCGCCGGTGATGTGCCCAAGGGTGAGGTTCTTGGCGCCGCGCGAATTGCCGGGATCATGGCCGCTAAGCGAACCGGCGAACTTATCCCGCTATGCCATCCGCTTGCGCTCGATAGCGTCACCATCGAATTCGCTTTCGAACAGGGCGCGATCGATGTGAGCGCCCACGCCGCCGTGACAGCGCCAACCGGCGTCGAGATGGAAGCCATGGTCGCTGCAACTGCGGCTCTGCTCACGATCTACGACATGGCAAAGGCGCTCGATCGCGCGATGGTGATCGAGGAGGTCCGCCTGCTGCGCAAGAGCGGAGGGCGCTCGGGCGACTGGCACGCGCCGGAGCGCGCCTTGCGGTGAGCGCCCTGCTTTTGCTTGAGGACGCGCAGGCGCAGCTACTCGCCCTTGCGCCACCGGTGCGCGAGGAACGGGTGGCGACGGCGGATGCGCTCGGCCGGATGCTCGCCCGCGATCTGACCGCAGCGCGCACGCAGCCGCCGTCCGACCTTTCCGCGATGGACGGGTATGCGCTCGCCGGCGCAGGTCCGTGGCAGGTCAGGGGCGAGGCGCGCGCTGGAGCAAGCTTCACAGGCGTGCTGGCAGCCGGAGAAGCCGTACGGATCGCAACGGGCGCAGTACTTCCCCGAGGTGCAGACCGCGTGCTGATCCAGGAGGAGGCGACCTGCCTCGATGACCGTCTTATCACATCCGCCGATCCAGCGCCGGGGCTTCATGTGCGCGAACGCGGGTTCGATTTTACCGAGGGGCAGAAGCTGCTTGAGACCGGTACCGCGCTCTCGCCCGCGGGTCTCGCTCTTGCCCTGTCGGCTGGGCATCGAACCCTTTGTGTGGCGCGCCAACCGCGTGTCGCAGTGCTCGAAAGCGGCGACGAACTCGCGCCTGATCCAGAAAATCTCGCACCCGGTCAGATCCCTGCGTCGAACGGCCCCATGCTCGCGGCGATGCTGGCCCCGCTGGTCGGTAAGCCCTTGCGAATAGGGCCGGTCCCGGACGATGCAAATGCCCTAGCCGACGCGCTCGATGAAGCAGGCGAAGTCGATATCCTGATTACCTCGGGCGGCGCTTCGGTGGGGGAGCGCGACCTTATCCGCCCCGCGCTCGAGGCATGGGGCGCAAACATCGCGTTCTGGAAGGTCGCCATCCGCCCTGGTAAGCCACTGCTCGTAGCGACGCGCGAGGCTTGCGGTCGGCGGCAGGTCATTCTGGGATTACCCGGTAACCCGGTTTCTAGTTTCGTTACCGCGCATCTTTTCGCCTTGCCGCTATGCCGGGCGGCGATGGGCGATCCCGCCGCTTTTCCGGTCGCGCAGCTCATGGAGGCGCAGGAGGCATTGCCCGCGATCGGTTCTCGCCGCACATTCGCGCGAGGCATTGCGGAGGGCGGGAAGGTCCGATTGGCCGGCTCGCAAGATTCCAGCGCACTTGCTGCGCTTGCCGCCGCCAACTGCCTGATCGAGCGCGAGCCGAATGCTCCTGAGGTTCCGCCGGGAGGCAAAGTCGTGGTCCAAATGATCCGGAATGGCTGAACTTGGCGGATACGCGTTTGAGCCGCGCTTGACTTGGCAAATCGGGTTGCCTATTCGTTCCGCATTCGTTCACCGTTAGTTGGACGAACCAGTGCTTCCAACTGCACCTTCGTTCGTGAATGTGCCTCTTGAAGCGCGATAGTTGAGCTTTTCGGCGGGGCATGCGCCCGCGCCGCAGGGAGATGTCCCATGTTGACGGCAAAGCAGCACGAATTGATCCGCTTCATTCAGGAGCGGCTCGATACGACCGGAATTTCACCCAGTTTCGAGGAGATGAAGGATGCGCTCGATCTCAAGAGCAAGTCCGGCGTTCATCGCCTGATCTCCGCCCTGGAAGAGCGCGGTTTCATCCGCCGCCTGCCCAACCGCGCCCGCGCGCTCGAAGTGATCCGACAGCCCGAGGACGCAACGCCGACCCCGCGTGCGACCATCGCGGCAAACGACGCGGTTGCCTCGGTCTCCAAGACGTTCGACGCTGCGCCAGTTCCGGCCAACGACGTTATCGAAATCCCGCTCCATGGTCGGATTGCTGCTGGAGCGCCGATCGAAGCGCTCGAGGGGCAGACGTCGCTTCCGGTTCCTGCCGCCTTGCTCGGTCCGGGTGAGCATTATGCGCTGGAGGTTTCGGGCGACTCGATGATCGAGGCCGGTATTTTCGATGGTGACTTCGCGCTCGTTCAGCGCACCCAGACCGCGCGCGACGGCGAGATCGTGGTAGCGCTGGTACGCGGCGAGGAAGCAACGCTCAAATATATGCACAAGGTTGGCAGCAATGTCCGGCTCGATCCGGCCAATGCTGCTTACGATCCTCAGGTCTACAAGACAGGTGAGGTCGAGGTGCAGGGGCGTCTGGCCGGGCTCCTGCGGCGCTATCACTGAAACGCTCAACAACGGCCGCCTCATTAAAACCCGGGCAAAGTGCGCCGATCGCTGTCGGCTACGGTCGTATTTGGCGAGCTAGTGTGGCCCTGATCCGGTTCGCCCGAAAAACAAGCGTCGCGACCGCCCCGTGCCGGTTCAGACCGCGCGGTCAAGACCGTGATGCCCGGATTGTGCGGCGTAAAGAGCGAAACTTGGATTGCTGCGCTTCAGCGGCGTGGTCGGCCAGACTGCGTCGCACGGACCTTACCGCCCAGACCGTGCCGCCCAGACCGTGCCGCCCAGGCCGTGCCGATTGAATTGCACTGCCTCAGCACCGTGCCGCCCAGACTGCATGGCTTTGAATCGCGCCGACTCAGGCCGCGCCTGAAGGGGCCGGCTTTGTACGCGCGCCTTCAATCGTCCTCACCGTCCCGGCCCCGCCACCAGCCATGTTCACCCTGCCCGTCAGCGACCCGAATTATCCGCTCGTTTGTCAGATCGAGCGCGAGGCCGCCGCTGCGTTCCAGCAAGTTCCGGTCGGCCTTGAGCCAGCGCGGCGCACAGGAACGTGGGAGAAAGCGATCAGCGACAACAATGTCAGACCGCTCGCAGGCAGCGGCAAGCGCGCGTTCCTCGATCATCGCACGGTTTCGAGCCAGGAGCAGTGTCCAGTCCCGTCCACCGCGCGTTAGCGTGACAGTACAAAATTCGGACGAGCAACGGGCACCCTGCCACTCGGCCAGCGGGATCGGGTCGCTGGTTACACTCGCAAGTTCAAGCAGGTTGTCGCGCGAATAGGACGAGCGGCTGTCGCGCAGAGAGAGCAATTGCCGCGAACCATCGCGCGCTATCATGGTGATGCCGACGTGGCGTCCTTCGCGGCCGATGAGGACGTCGGGGATCGGTGTCGTCAACAGCATCAGCGTGGCCAGAGCTACCGGAAAGAGCCCCAACAGCCGCGCCCGTCCGCTCCACAAGGCGAGCCACAGTCCGCCTGCGACAAACAGGGCCATGGTCGGCCAGCTCATCTGCGGCATCAACTTGACCGCGCCGGGTTGTCCGGCGGTGAAATGCGCCAGCGCCAGCAGGGCTTCGAGTGACTTCTCGACAAGCCACCAGAATGGCGCGCCCAGACCCAGCAGGTCGAAAAACAACGCCGCGGCGATCAGCGGCATCGAAATGAAGGTGACGAGCGGGATCGCGATGACATTCGCAAGCGCGCCGTAGAGCCCGGCGCGGTGAAAATGGAACAGCACGATCGGCATCAGCGCTATTTCAATCGTCAGTCCTGTCACGAACAGCATGACTGCGCCGCGCCCAAACCGCCGTAAAACGCTTTGTTCGCGGGGCGCGAGAAAAGCGCGCACCGGGCCCGAAGAATGCAGCGCAACGATGGCGAGAACCGCAGAAAAGCTCATCTGAAAGCTCGGTCCCACAGCGCTTTCGGGCCACAACAGCAGGACCGCGATGGCCGCAACCGCGACCATCCTCAACGACAGGGCGTCGCGACCTAGAGCAAGCGCGATCAGCACGAGCAGCGCAGCGACGCAGGCACGCACGGTCGGAACCTGCGCCCCGGTCAAGAGCGTATAGGCAAGCCCCGCCGCCGCGCCGACGCAAGCCGCGACGAGCGGGAGCCTCACACGAAGGGCAAGCGCGGGGAAGAGCGCCAGCAGCTTCAGGCTGAAAAGATACCCGGCGGCGATGACGGCGCTGACATGCAAGCCGCTGATCGCCAACAGATGCGTCAGACCCGCATCGCGCATCGCCTTCTCGTCAGCCTCGCTTATGGCGCCGCGATCGCCGCTCGCGAAGGCCGCCGCGATGGATCCCGCAGACCCCTCGACGCGCCCGCGCACATGCTTCGCAAGAATACGTCGCAGTCCGCCAATGCCGCTGGTGCTGGGTGCGGGCTTTACGATCTCGACCGCTCCGATGACGCTTCCCGTCGCGGAGAGCCCCTTGAACCATGCTGCGCGGGCAAAGTCGTAGCCGCCGGGCAACATCGGGCTCGCCGGGGGCATGAGACGCACGCGCATGCGAACCACCGCGCCTTCGGCCAGGGCGTCGCCGTCGTGGGTCGCCAGGGCCTCGCCTGCTACCTCAACCGGCACATTGACCCGGATCTTGCGCCCCTTGCCCGTGGACGCATCGCGCACCGCGAGAGTGAGGCGCAGGCGATCCTGCGCAGGCTGATCCTGGCGTTCGAGAACGTAACCCTGCACGCGCTCGACCACCGGACGCTCGATCGGTTGCGCACCTACCATATCAGACCGCAACCACACCACCGCGAGGCCGGCGGCGAACATGAGAGCGCAAGAGATCACCGAGCGGCGCAGCTGATCGCGATCGTCACGCGCCTGCCATACGGCCAGCGCAAACAGAACGGTGATCAGACTACTTCCGAGCGCTGCCAGCCATTGCCAGGGTGAGGCGAGCGCGAACCATGTAAGAATACCGCTAGCGAACGCCACCGCGAGCCATGGCGCGCGGTCGAAACCGGCTTGGGACAGAAACCGTTCTGCGGTCGTTGCAATCGTTGCGGGCACGCTGGACAAGCGACCACCGCTTTGCCACAGGCCCGTCGAAGCGGGGCCATGATCCTTGGCATCGGTGTGGACCGGACGTTCGCTGGAAGCTTCGCGTGCGGGCTCCTCGCCCATCGGAATGAATGGCATATTGGCCACGGCCCACGCTCCCCCCTTCGGGCTTGGCCAGATACAGTCTTAAGATTGAACAGGAATTACTGTCATGGCAAGCGAAGTCGTCACCCGCTTTGCACCCTCACCCACGGGCTTTCTCCATATTGGCGGCGCGCGCACCGCATTGTTCAACTGGCTGTTCGCGCGCCATCATGGCGGAAAGGCTCTGTTGCGGATCGAGGACACCGACGCCAAGCGCTCCACGCAAGAGGCGATCGATGCGATCCTTGATGGACTGAGATGGCTGGGCCTGGACTATGACGAGGAGCCGACTTTCCAGTCCGAACGCGCTGCGCGTCATGCCGAAGTTGCGCACAAGCTGCTCGAGGCCGGGCACGCATACAAATGCTTCGCCACCCCCGAAGAGCTAGAAGAGATGCGCGCCAAACAGCGCGAAAAAAAGCAGCCAATGCGTTATGATGGCCGCTGGCGTGATCGCGATCCGTCCGAGGCGCCGGAGGACGCGAAATTCACGGTGCGCCTCAAGACACCGCTCGACGGGATGACGGCCATCGAAGACAAGGTGCAAGGCCGCGTCGAAGTCGCCAATGCGGAGATCGACGACTACATCATCCTGCGCGCAGACGGGACCCCAACCTACATGCTCGCCGCAGTCATTGACGACCACGACATGGGTGTGACGCATGTGATCCGGGGCGACGATCACTTGAACAACGCGTTTCGGCAGCTCCCGATCTACCGCGCGATGGAGGCAATCGAAAGCGGCTGGCCCGATCCGGTCTATGCCCATATCCCGTTGATACACGGGTCGGACGGTGCCAAGCTTTCCAAACGGCACGGCGCGCTTGGCGTTGATGTCTATCGCGACGAGATGGGGATCGTAGCCGATGCCCTGTTCAACTATCTCCTGCGCCTGGGATGGGCCCATGGCGACCGCGAGGAGATCACGCGCGAAGAGGCGATCAGCCTGTTCGACCTCGATGGCGTCGGCAAAAGCCCCTCGCGCTTCGACATGAAGAAGCTCGAGCACCTGAACGCACACTATCTACGCGAGATGGACGATCCGGCGCTTGCCGAACTGGTCGCGCCGCGGATCGAGGGTGTGGTGGACAAGGCGCTGCTGGCCACGGCCATGCCGGTGCTCAAAGTGCGTGCTAAGAACCTTGACGAAATCGCTGAAGGTGCAGGCTTTCTTTTTGCAGAACGCCCTCTTGCGCTGACTGAAAAGGCGGCCGCACTTCTCGATGCTGACGGGCGCTCGCGTCTGACTTCGATTTCTACCGCACTTGCGAAGGAAAAAGACTGGACAAGCGAAGCGCTCGAAGCCACTACCAAGGCGCTCGCCGAGGACATGGAACTGGGCCTTGGCAAGCTTGCACAGCCCATGCGCGCCGCGCTCACCGGGTCGACCATGTCGCCCGGTATCTTCGATGTACTGGTCCTATTGGGCCGCGAGGAATCGCTCGCGCGGATCGACGCGCAGGCGAAGTGAGCGAGACGGCGGTTCGGGCCATGGAACCGAGACACGAACACAAAGGCAGGAGACACTCCTTGGCAGACAAGCACGCGACACTGGACCTAGGCGGTGAGAGCCATGATTTCCCCGTGCTCCAGGGCAGCTGCGGCCCCGACGTCGTCGATATTCGCAAACTGTACGGTACGACCGGACGCTTCACCTTTGATCCCGGTTACAAATCCACGGCAAGCTGTGAAAGCGCACTTACCTATATCGACGGGCAGGAAGGCGTGCTGCTGCATCGCGGCTATCCGATCGGGCAGCTAGCTGAGCATTCGAGCTTCATGGAGGTCAGCTATCTCCTGCTGAACGGCGAACTGCCGAGCGCTGATGAGCTCGATGATTTTACCTACACCATTACGCGGCATACCATGCTGCACGATCAGCTGCGCCAGTTCTACCAGGGCTTCCGCCGAGACGCGCACCCGATGGCAATCATGTGCGGCGTCGTCGGCGCGCTCAGCGCGTTCTACCATGACAGCACCGACATCTCCGATCCCGAACATCGCAAGATCAGCTCGCACCGCCTGATTGCCAAAATGCCGACAATCGCCGCGATGGCCTTCAAATACGCGATCGGCCAGCCCTTCATGCAGCCCGATAACTCGCTGTCTTATACCGGCAATTTCCTGCGCATGACCTTTGGCGTTCCGGCCGAGGAATACGAAGTGATGCCGGAAGTTGAAAAGGCGATGGACCGGATCTTCATCCTCCACGCAGACCACGAACAGAACGCTTCGACCTCGACCGTGCGACTGGCCGGTTCTTCAGGCGCCAATCCGTTTGCGTGCATCGCTGCGGGCATTGCGTGCCTGTGGGGCCCCGCGCATGGCGGCGCGAACGAAGCGGCACTAAACATGCTGCGCGAAATCGGGACGCCTGACAAGATCCCGCATTATATCGAACGCGCGAAGGACAAGAACGACCCGTTCCGACTGATGGGTTTCGGCCACCGGGTTTACAAAAACTAC
>JAZBPE010000176.1:0-19787 GCA_036353345.1 Erythrobacter sp.
CGCTCGATCACGAACTGGCCGGGCTTGTTGTTTGCGCCTTCTTCAAAGCCGCGCTGTTCAAGGTCTGCGGCGTGGTCCTTGATCATGGCCATGGAGCCGCACAGCATCACGCGGTCGCTTTCGGGGTCGAAGCGCTGGGGGCCCTTCGACTGCTCGAACAGGCGGCCATCTTCGATCAGCGCCTGAATGCGTCCCTGCGTGCGGAAATCTTCGCGGGTCACGGTGGGCACGTAGATCATGCGTTCGCGCTGATCGTCCTCCAGCAGCGGATCACCTTCGAGCTGGCTTTCCAGAAGCTCGCGATAAGCGAGGTCGGCGACGCGGCGCACCGAATGCACCACGATCACCTCTTCGAACATGTCATAGACGTCCGGATCGCGCACGAGGCTCATGAACGGGGCAAGGCCAGTGCCGGTCGAGAGCATGAAGAGCCGCTTGCCCGGCAACAACGCGTCGGTCACCAGCGTGCCGGTCGGCTTGCGCCCGAGATAGACCGGGTCGCCTTCGCGAATATGCTGGAGGCGAGAAGTCAGCGGACCATCCTGCACGATGATGGAGAGGAACTCTAACTCCTCGGCATAAGCGGGCGAGGCCATGGAATAGGCGCGCAGCAGCGGCTTGCCATCGGGTTTGGGCAGACCGATCATCACGAACTCGCCCGAGCGGAAGCGGAAGCTGGCGGGCCGCGTCATGCGCAGGCTGAACAGGTCACCGTTCCATTGATGGACATGCGTGATCGTTTCAACCGTGACGGCGCCGCTTTCGGCGAAATCCTCGCGCGCCGGGATCGGCGTATCGGTAATCGGGGCGGTTGCGGTTGCGGTTGCGGCGGCGGACGAGCTGTCAGGCAAGAGGGACCTCGGATGTCTCAGGGGTTCGCAGGGATTGGCGATGCAGATGGACCTTCGGCCCGCGCCCATCAAGTCACTTTGCCGATCGCCCGGGAAAGCATGGCTTTGCAAGGACCAGCGCTGCAACCCTGAGGCGCTTCAATTCCAGCCCGCGCGATCGAAGATTTCCACCGCTTCGCGCTGACCCTCGCCGATCTTCGCAGCGTTGAGCATATCGGGACGGAAATTGCCAAGTTGCTCGACAGCCGAGTTTGCCTTTACCCCATCTGCCGCCGGATATTCGTTGTTCCCATCGGCGAAGTAGCGCTGAGCGCTTTCGGAGGTGAGGTATTCGAGGAAGCGGATCGCGTTGTCACGGTTCGGAGCGGTCGCGACGACCCCCGCGCCGCTCACATTGACATGGGTGCCGGTGCTCTGCTGATCGGGAAAGATCACGCCGATGGCATCGAAGACTTCGCGCTCATCACTTCCCTCGGGGGCTCCGGCGAAGCGTGCGAGGTAGTAGCTGTTGACCAGCGCGATGCGGCATTCGCCTGCCGCGACCGCTTCGATCTGCGAGGTGTCGTTGCCTTGCGGGGGCCGCGCGAAATTGGCGACCACGCCGGCGGCCCAGCCTTCCGCCGCCTCGCTGCCGCGATTGGCGATGATGCTGGAGAGAAGCGAGATGTTGTAGATGTTGGAGGAGGAACGGATGCACACATCGCCGCGATAGGCAGGATCCGCAAGGTCGGCATAGGTCGCCAGGCCAGCCGGTTCGCCCTGCTCCTTGTTATAGATTATCACGCGAGCGCGGGTCGACAGGCCGAACCACAATCCATCCGGGTGGCGCAGATATGCAGGAATACGCTCGGTCAGCACAGCGGAATTGACCGGCGCGAGGATCCCTGCCTGCTCCGCGCGCCACAGCCGCCCGGCATCCACGGTGATGAGGAGATCGGCGGGTGAAAATTCGCCTTCGCTTTCGATCTTTTCGATCAGGGCGTCCGCTTCGGCCTCGATCCGGTTGACGCGGATTCCGGTTTCAGCAGTGAAGTCCTCATACAGCGCCAGATCGGTGTCGTAATGGCGCGAGGAGTAGATGTTGACCTCGCCGTTTTCGGCTCCCGTGTCGCTCGCCCCGCCATCCGGGCTATCCGGGCTGTCGCTGCATGCGACAATGCCCAGCACGGCGGCCAGGGCGATCAGGGCTCGTTTCATGGCAGTATCCTTCGCGCAAGTGTTGCGAATGCGTTGCAATAGTATCGAGCGCCAGGCAAGCTCATTCGCGTGCGAAGGCCCTGACAGCGCCGCGTCGTGGCATTGCGCGGTAGCGATCGGCGCCGCCGGGATGCGCAGTCACGTCGCAGATAAGCTGCGCACCACCTTCGCCTTCCAGCGTCACGCGCTCCCCTCCGCTCCATTCGCGTCGGTCGCTGATCGCTGATCCTTGCGCATCCTCGCTCAAATCGATGCCGCGAGCATGGACGATGAGTTCGAGCGCGGCTGTATCGGGCACGGCGCCTGCCACGCTCTCCATCGGCCACAGGCCAAAGGGGGTCGCCAAACCCGCATCGGTGCGCTGGGCGAAGAGCACTTGCGCACCTGCGAACATCGCCCCGATTGCGGCGGTCGCGGGTCGCTCGAACAGATCGAGGGGAGTTCCCACCTGCACGATGCGCCCAGCATCCATCACCGCGATCCGGTCCGCAATATCCAGCGCATCGTCAGGATCGTGGGTCACCAGCACGGTTGTCGTCCCGCGCTGGCGCAGCAGACTGCGGCATTCGCGGCGCAGGGCCCGGCGCAGCACGATATCAAGATTGGCGAATGGTTCGTCCATCAACAGCACACTTGGCTCGGCTGCCAGAGCACGGGCCAAGGCGCCGCGCTGCTGCTGCCCTCCCGACAGCGCGTGGGGATAACGCCCGCCCAGCCCGGCGAGCCCGACCTGAGCGAGCAGCGCATCGATCGCGGCCTGTTTCGCGCGCGGCATTCCGAACGCGACATTTCGCGCAAGGGTCATGTGGGGGAACAGCGCGCCATCCTGAAAAACCAGCCCGACCGGGCGTTTCTCCGGCGCAGGATTGCGGCGTTTGTCGGCGAGCACTTCGCCATCCAGCCGGACCTCGCCGCGCTGCACCCGCAACAACCCAGCAGCAAGGCCGAGCAGCGTCGATTTGCCGCAGCCCGACGATCCCAGCAGGCACGTGATCGCGCCGCGCGGTGCTTCGAGATCGACCGCGTGGAGCACGTGCCCATTCCCGTAATCATGGGCAATCTGTGAGAATTCGAGGCTCAAGCGGGCATCCTGGGGCGATTTTGCGGTAACGAGACTGGTCAGAACTGCGAATGATGCGCATTAGGCGCTGGATGGATATGGGTGCAAGCTTTGCGAAACGCCATGGTCGTGCTCGCCAAAGCGCGTCTATCGATGTTTGGGGCGTCGCTGCGCTCGCACTCGCCGCCCTGGTAGCGCTGCCCATCGGCGGCGTTCTGGTGAGCGCGCTTGTGGGCGAAGGCACGGCATTGAGCGCTTCGGGCGGACCTGCGCTGCCGCGCTATATCGCCAGTACTGCGCTGCTGCTGATGCTGGCTTGCAGTCTTGCTCTGGTGGTCGGGACGGGTTGTGCATGGCTGGTAAGCGCTGCGCGGTTTCCGGGCCGGGCCGTCTTCGAATGGGCGCTGATCCTGCCGCTTGCCGTCCCCGCTTACATCGCAGGTTATGCTTATGGCGACCTGTTCGACTTCGCCGGACCGGTGCAATCGGCCTTGCGCGAGCTGACGGGCTGGGCGGCGGGCGACTATGCCTTTCCGGCGATCCGCTCCCTGCCCGGCGGCGCGTTCGTGCTCGGCATCGTGCTCTATCCTTACGTCTATCTTCTCGCGCGTGCCGCGTTCCGGGCGCAGGCGGCGCGTCAGTTCGCCGCAGCGCGCAGCCTTGGTGCCGGGCCTGTGCGCGCATTCTGGCGGATTGCCTTGCCCGCCGCGCGACCCGCCATCGCGGGCGGTCTGGCGCTGGTGGGGATGGAGGTTCTCGCTGACTTCGGAGTGGCGCAATATTTCGGCATCGCGACCTTCAGCACAGGAATCTTTCGCAGCTGGCTGGCGATGGGCGACCGGCAGGCAGCGCTCCAGCTTGCAGGCGTCATGCTCGCCTTCGTCGCTGTTCTGGTCGCGCTGGAAGCAGGCAGCCGCAGGGGCGAGCCAAGCGGGCGTGATGGTCCTCAGCCCGGCAGCGATGCAACGCCGCTGATCACCCTTGGCCCGGCCGGACGCTGGACTGCGAGCGCATGCTGCGCGTTGCCGGTTGTCCTGGGTTTCCTGGTGCCCGCGATCCATCTGGCGATCCTCGCGGTCGAACCGTCCGGCCTCTCCGCGCCCGGCGACCTCGCCGCCTATCTGAGGTCGAGCCTGATCCTGGGAGGAGCCGCTGCGCTCATTTGCCTTCTCGCGTCGCTGCTGCTCGCCTTTGCGCGCGCTCGCACCAGCAGTGGCCTTGCGGCAGGCGCGATCCGGGTTTCGACACTGGGCTACGCGCTGCCGGGCGCGCTGCTCGCCGTGGGTCTGCTTGCCCCGCTGGCTGCGTTCGATATCGGCCTGACCCGCTTCGCCCGCGACGCACTGGGCTATAGCGGCGGGCTGATCCTGACCGGCAGCGGCATGATTCTCATCTACGCGCTATGCGTGCGCTTTCTCACGGTCGCTTACAATACGGTCGACGCCGGATTGCGCCGTATTCCGCCAAGCCTCGATGCCGCCGCCCGCACATTGGGCGCTGCGCCTTCGCGGGTACTCGCTCGCATCTATGTGCCGCTGCTCAGCCCTAGTCTTGCCGCCGCCTCCGCGCTGGTCTTCATCGATACGCTACGTGAGTTGCCCGCAACGCTGATCCTGCGACCCTTCAACTTCGAGACGATCGCAACCCGCACCTATCGCCTCGCGAGTGACGAGCGTCTGGCCGAGGCGGCGACCCCGGCGCTGATCCTCATCGCGGCCGGGCTGCTTCCGGTCCTGCTTATCGCCCGCAGCGCGCGACGTTAAGCCAGCGTGCACGCGCAATTGCTGGCGCAGAACCGGCACCACAAGGCTTGCCGGGCGAAGCGCGATTGTTCAAAAGGCCCCCCGCATGGCCCGGTTCCCCTTCTCAGCAATCGTCGGTCAGGACGAGATGAAGCAGGCGCTGCTGATCGCAGCGGTCGATCCAAGGATCGGGGGCGTGATGGTTTTTGGCGACCGTGGCACCGGCAAATCCACCGCCGCGCGCGCACTCGCCGCATTGCTGCCGCCGATCCCCGCGATCCAGGGTTGCGCCTATAATTGCTCGAAAGAAGATCAGGCGCGCTATCCCGACGTCTGCGGCGATGGCCCGGTGCGCAAGCAATCCGTGCCGTTCGTCGATCTGCCGCTCGGCGCGACCGAGGACCGGGTTCTGGGCGCACTCGACATCGAACGCGCGCTGCGCTCGGGCGAGAAAGCGTTCGAACCGGGACTGCTCGCAAAGGCGCATCGCGGCTTTTTGTATATCGATGAGATCAACCTGCTCGAAGACCATCTGGTCGATCTGCTGCTCGACGTGGCAGCTTCGGGCGAGAACGTGGTGGAGCGCGAAGGGCTTTCGGTCCGCCACCCCGCTCGCTTCGTATTGATCGGCAGTGGCAACCCTGAAGAGGGCGAGCTGCGTCCGCAATTGCTCGATCGGTTCGGCCTCTCGGTCGAGGTAACGACACCGATGGAAGTGGATACACGGGTCGAGATCATGCGCCGTTGTGCTGCGCAGGAACGCGATTCGGCGAACTTCGCGAAGAGCTGGGCGGATGAGGAGGATGCGATCCTCAAACGCATCGCGCGTGGCAAGGCGCGGCTTGAAAAGCTGGAGCCGGGCGAGGACCTGCTGATGGATGCGGCCATGCTGTGCCTTGCAGTGGGCGCGGATGGGCTGCGCGGAGAATTGACGCTGATGCGTGCAGCCCGAGCATTCGCGGCGCTGGAAGGCGCGCGCTCGGTCAAGCGTGAGCATCTGGTAGCGGTTGCCCCCTCAGCATTGCGCCATCGCCTTCGCCGCGACGTGTTGGATGAAACCGGCTCCACGGCGCGCATCACCCGCGCGCTCGACGAGCTGTTCGAGTGAACGCGGCCCAGCCAGTCGAGCCTCCCGAGCCGGACGACCCCGTTCATGATGCGGTTCTGGCTGCGACTTTGTGGCTCGGCAACCCGGTGCATTTCGGCGGCATGCTGCTGCGCGGTGCGAGCCCGGCGCGCGATGCCTTGCTGGAAGCGCTGGTCGCGGCGAGCGAAGCGGCCGGACTGCCGGTCCGCCGCCTGCCCGCTCACATAGACGATGAGCGGCTGCTCGGCGGGATCGACCTCGCTGCAAGTCTCGCTGCGGGCAAGCCGATCACCACACGCGGCCTGATCGAAGAAGCGCGCGGCGGGCTGCTGGTGGCCAGCATGGCCGAGCGCCTGGACGAGCGCATCGCAGGCAAGCTGGCGCAGGCACTGGACGAGGAGCAAGCGGGCCTGATCCTGCTTGATGACGGCGCAGGCGAGGATGAGCGCGCGCCGGTGAGCCTCGCCGAACGCTGCGCCTTTCACTGCGACCTGGCCGCTTCGCGCGCACGAAAGGTCGCTGCTCTCGAAGCGCCCCCAGACGCGCGCGCTGTCTTGTCCCTCGATGATGACGCATTGAAGGCCATCGCGGCGACGGCGGGTGCGCTCGGCATACGATCTATCCGCGCGCTGTTGTTTGCAGGCGAAGCGGCGCTGGCCCATGCGGCGCTGGCCGGGCGCGAGGGGGCGGTGCGCATCGATCTGGAAGCGGCAGCTCGGCTTGTCCTCGCACCGCGTGCAACCCAGATGCCGCCGCCGCCTGAAGACGAGCAGTCTGAATCGGAGCAGCCACCCGAGCCGCCCGCGCCCGACAGTTCCGACCCCTCTTCCGACAGCGATACCAAAAACACAGATGGTAAGCTCGAAGACCGCATGGTCGAAGCCGCTACCGCCGCAATCCCCGCCGATTTGCTCGCGCAGCTTGCGGCAGGAAACGCGCCACGCCGCGCGCAGGGAGGCGGCACGGGTCGGCGGCGCAAGGGTGGCCGGCGTGGCAAGCCCTTGAACGCGCGGCCCGGCATACCGCGCGGCGGGACCCGGCTCGCGCTGATCGACACCTTGCGCGCTGCGGTGCCGTGGCAGAAGGTGCGCGCCTTCAACGCTGGCGACGAGGCTACCGGTCCCGAGCGCCCCGAACCCTCCGCCCCGCTTCGGGTGCGCAAGGACGACTTGCGCGTCCGCCGCTTCGAAGAAAAGGCCATGCGGGTCACGATCTTCGCCGTCGATGCGTCCGGCTCCGCTGCCGCCGCGCGGCTTGCCGAAGCGAAGGGCGCGATCGAAATGCTTCTCGCCCAGGCCTATGTCTATCGCAGCGAGGTCGCGCTTGTCGCCTTTCGCCGGGAAAGCGCGGAAGTGCTGCTCCCGCCAACGCGCTCGCTCACCCGTGCGCGCCGCGCCCTCGCCGATCTGCCCGGGGGGGGCGGCACTCCGCTCGCGATCGGGCTCGACACCGCGCTCGGCGTCGCGCGGCAGGTGCTGGCAAAGGGGCATACGCCCAGCCTCGTCGTTCTCACCGACGGGCGCGCCAATATAGGCGCTGACGGGCAGCCGGGTCGCAAACAGGCGGGCGAGGATGCGCAAGCCGCCGCGAGCCGCGTTGCGCGTGAAGGGATCGACGCACTGGTCATCGACATCTCGGCGCGCCCGGGTCCCGAAGGCGCTGCTCTCGCCGAAGCGATGCGCGCGCGCTACCTCGCTTTGCCGCGCGGCGACGCACAGGCGCTCCACCGGGCTGTCGCCCCGAACGCCCGTCAGAAGGTGCAAACATGAGCCGACCGCTCTCTTGGGAGCGCGAAGGCGCCATCTGGCCGCACCGGGAGGTCAGCACCTTCGTCCCTTCAGGTCGCGGCACGTGGCACGTCCAGCGCATGGGCGAAGATCGCGAGCGGCCACGCGCGCTGCTGATTCATGGCACAGGCAGTTCGGTCCATAGCTGGCGCGGGCTGATGCCGCTCTTGGCCGAGCGGTTCGATTGCCTTGCGCCCGATCTGCCCCGCCATGCTTTCACGCGCGGCCACCCGCCAGACGACACCTCGCTCCCCCGCATGGCGCGCGCTCTCGCCGTGCTCCTGGAAGATACCGAGTTCCGCCCGGACATCATCATCGGCCATTCCGCCGGAGCCGCTCTGGCGCTCCAACTGGCGCTCGATCATCGCTACGCCGGGCCGATCGTCGGTCTCAATTCCGCGCTTCGCCCGTTTCCCGGCCCCGCCTCGCAGCTGTTCCCGGCGATCGCGAAGGCGCTGTTCGTCAATCCGCTCGTCCCGCGCCTGTTCTCCGCCGCCGCGACCTTTGGCGGAGATGCGCAAGGCTTCCTCGAACGCTCGACCGGCTCGCGCATCGATGCGACGGGGCTGGCCTGCTATTCCGCGCTGATCCGCAATTCGCGCCATACCGAAGGGGCGCTTGCGATGATGGCGAACTGGGACCTGCCGACCTTGCGTACCCGGATCGCGAGCGTCGCCAACCCCGTGCTGCTGATCCATTCGACGGGAGACACTGCGATCCCGCTCGACTGGGCGCGCGAAGCCCATGGCTGGTTGGCAAACGGCCAGCTTCAGGTGATCGAACGCCTCGGCCATCTCGCGCATGAGGAAGCCCCCGAGGACGTCGCGGCCCGTATCCACGCCTTCGCCGACGATCAGCTGGAAACCGCCGCGCGATGAACGTCTATGCGGCTGAATTCCTTGCAGTCTTCGCCAGCGCCATAGGCTTTGCCCTATGGCAATATTTCAAGATGGACCGCGAGCTCAAACGCAGCCGGGCTGAGCGCAGGGCTGGGAAAGACGAGGCCGCCGAACGCGGGGCGAACGATCGCGAGGCCGCCAAATGCGAAGCTGCAAGAAACGAGGAAGCCTAGGCGCGCTCTCGCGGCATGCGGAAGGGCAGCATGAACTGCACCGCGCTTGACGCAAAGCGGCGCATGTCGAGGCTTTCCTGCACCGCGATCACCTCCTCGCCGTAGAGCTTCGAAGACAGCTCGCTGCGGGCATAGAACGGCGTGTCCTCCCAGGTCCGGCGCACTTGTGCGACGCCGATTTGCGAGCGCGTGCGCCGCGCTACCTGCCATCGCGTGCGCGGGAGAGTAGCGATCGGCGGCAGATCGACTTCGACCGGGATCGCTTCGCGGTCGAAGCGGATGGCGCTGGCAAAGACCGAGCGATCCGCCCGTTCACCTTCGTAGCATACCACCGCGCCCGACTTCATATGTGCGCGTGACCAGTGCCACGTGCGAAAGCCGTCCTCGAGCGCTTCGGACCCGCGATTGTGATCGAAATAAGCGCTGCCCGACCAGGCGAGACCGGGCTCTTCCATGTCGACCTCGATACGCGCGCGCGGCGCCATGCAGTGCCAGATATGGTTCTCCGCCGGGTCGAGCGCGAAGCTGGTGGGGTTCAGCGCTTCGGGAAAGACCCGCACGCGGCCCGCCACCCGTCGGCGTGACGGATTGAACAGGCGCGAATCGCGCTCCTCTATCGCGATCTCCAGCATGTTGCCGTCCCACGTAACCGCGCTCGCACCGATGGAAAGCGTCGATGCATCGCGCGTGACTTCGCTGGACGGGCGCTCGGTCATGACCCAGCGATGGGTCGGGCCGTAAAGCGCCACGTTCAGGCACGAATGATCGATCGGATTGCCGCGCCCAGAACGCTTGTAATAGGGCGAGAACACGCTGCCCAGAAAGGCGATGATGGTCAGCCCATGGAGCCCGTCTTCGCTGATCGCATCGATATACCACCAGGAATACCCGCCCGGATCGATCGCCGCATCGAAGTGAGGTCCGCGCTGGCCGTCTTCGCCGCGAGCAGACCGGACAAGGCGGCCATCGGCACCCCGGCAGAGGGATGCGTTGCCCCCCCGGCGCAATAGAGGCCCGGCAACCTGGTGCGCTGCCCCTGCCTCAGGAATGAGGCCGCCGAGCCGTGCGACGCTCTGCCATAAAGGGCGCCGCCCGTCGCGGGGTAGAGCCGGTTCCAGTCGGTCGGACTGGCGACCTGGCTGGGCATATCGCGCTCCAGCGTCAGGCCGCAGCGTGCCAGCCTGCGCGTCATGGCTCGGGTGCATTGCTCTATCTCCTCGGACGAATAGGTGTGGGTGTCCCCATTGGCAGGGGCGTTGACGATGATCTGGAGCCGCTCGCGCCCGGTAATTTCGGGGCCACGCTCCTGCCGGGCAGACCGATCCTGCGCGCAGACATAGACCGACGGATCGCTGGGTATCCGGCCATCCGCAATCTCGGCGAATTCGCGGCCATAATCGGGTGAGAACACCACATTGTGATGCGTCATGTCGAAGCCGTCGGTCTGAGCATGCGCGAACCAGACCATGGCGGAAAGCGAGCGCTTTTGCGCAGGCAGCGCCCGCACGGCGCGCATCGCCCCCTCGCCCAGCTGTCCTGTGGCGAGCGCGTTGGGGTCGGCATTGCAGATGACCGCATCGGCTCCGATCCGGCTGCCATCGACAAGCCGCACACCGCTTGCCCGCCCATTTGCAACCTCGATCTCGCTGACCGCGGTGCCGAACCGGAAGGTAACGCCGCGCGCCGCGCAGACCGTGTGCAGCGCGCGCGCAAGCGAATGGATACCGCCTTCGATCAGCCACACGCCTCTCGCTTCGACATGGGCAATCAGCATCAGGGTGGCGGGGGCGGCGAAGGGCGAGGAGCCGCAATAGGTCGCATAGCGGCCGAAGAGCTGGCGCAGCCGCGGATCGGGGAAAAACTCAGCCAGCGCTTTCCACATATTCGTATGCGGGCGCATGGCGGCAAAGGCGTCAAGCCGGTGAAGCCCGATCCGCCAGAGCAGCGGCAGCGGGCTGGAGACGTTGTCCCCTCGCATCATCGGCTCGTCCAGAATATCATGCATTCGCCGGGTCGCAGCGCGGAAGCGGCGGTAGCCGAGCGCTGCCTCGCGCCCTGCAAAATCGCCAATCGCCGCTTCGCTGCGGAGTGGATCGGCGAACAGGTCGAGCCGCCCCGCGCCGCCCGGATGGTCGCTGCCCCAGGCATGGCGTGCCAGGACTTCGGCGCGGCGCACGGTAACATGATCCTCAAGCCGTTCGCCGCAGCCGCGGAAGATCCCGTCATAGACATCGCGCATGGTGAAGACGGTTGGGCCCGCTTCGATCAGCTCGCCATCGACGGTAACGCGGCGCGCCTTGCCCCCGACGCTCGCTTCCTTCTCGATCACCGTCACATCGTGGCCAAGCGCGCTCAGCCGGGCTGCGCTGGCGAGCCCGCCCATTCCTGCACCGATAACGACCACCGATCGAGTCACGGTCCCTCCCCTTCATCCACCGCACCGATTGGCACAGCGGGTAATCCTTGACGTAGTCATAGCATCTGTCCAATCGAATTGACATATGCTTTGTCCATCATTGTCACTCTCGTGAGCAAACCGCCCCCCCCGAGAAGCTTTCGGGCGCGCTGGGTCGCCGGTCGTAACGCCGTTTTTGCAGATCGCCGCTTCCAGCACTGGGCAGCGCGGCTGCCCCTCATCCGCCGGATCGCGCGCGCACGGGCCAAGGATGCGTTCGACCTCGTCGCGGGCTTTTCCTATTCGCAGATCCTGCGCGCCTACGTGGAAAGCGGCCTGTTCGAAGTGCTGGCAAGCGGGCCGGTGAGCCACGCTCGAGTCGCGGCCGAGCTGGGTTTGAGCGAACCGGCGGCGCTCACCTTGCTTCGCGCCGGACGCGCGCTGCGCCTGGCCGAAGAGGCTGAGCCCGATGGCTGGATGCAGGGCGAACAGGGCGCCGTTCTCGCCGCCGATGAAGGCGCGAAAGCAATGATCCGGCATCACCATCTGCTCTACCGCGATCTTACCGATCCGCTCGATCTGCTGAGACGTGACCGCAGCGAAGCCACCGATCTTTCGCGCTTCTGGTCCTATGCGGGCGCGCTTCACGGCGCGGGCGAAGCGGGGGTGGGCACGCTTGAATATTCGCGGCTCATGGCGGCCTCGCAGCATTTCGTCGCCGACGAGGTTATCGCGGCGTTCCGCCCTCCGGCAGGCGCACGCTGGCTCGATGTGGGCGGTGGGCATGGCGCGTTCCTGGCGCGAATCGGCGCGGCTCACCCCGGCTTGCATCTGGGCCTGTTCGATTTGCCTGAAGTGGCGGAGGCCGGACGCGAGCGCCTCGCCCAAACCTTTGGTGAGGCGCGCATTTCTGCTCACGGCGGTGACTTCTTCGCTGATCCGATCCCCACAGGCTATGACATCGTCAGCCTGGTGCGGATCCTCCACGATCACGACGACGAACCCGCAGCCCGCTTGCTTGCCAATATCCGCGAAGGGATGGCGCCCGGACAGCGTATGCTGATCGCCGAACCGATGGCCCGCGTGCCCGGTGTGGAGGGCGTGGGGGAAGCGTTTTTCGGCATGTATCTGTGGGCGATGGGATCGGGCCGCGCCCGCACACCGGAAGAGATCGCGGCGATGCTGCGCGCTGCCGGTTTCGCCAGGACGCGGCGTATCAAGACCCTTCAAGCCGTCAATGCCAGCATCGTGCTGGGGACAGCCTGACACAGTCAGTGTCCGCTTTGATTGACACTTATATCTGTTAGGCGTATCACACAGTTCGGAAAGGCCTCTCCCAGAGCCGACGGGCGAATCGAAACATCGATGTCCGTCCAGGTTTGTCGGAGAGGAGAGGTGAGGCGAGAGAATGCGATCCATGGCAGTGATACTTGAACAGCCCGGGCACCTCGCCCTGCGCTCGCTCGAGCTTCACTCTGTCAGCGACCATGACGTGCTCGTCGACATCGCCTTCAGCGGCATCAGCAGCGGCACCGAAAAGCTGCTCTGGACCGGCACAATGCCTGACTTTCCGGGCATGGGTTATCCGCTTGTCCCGGGTTACGAATCAATCGGCCGGATCATCGACGCCGGCGCTGAAGCGCAGGCGCGAATCGGCGAATGGGTTTTCGTGCCCGGCGCCAATTGTTTCGAAGGCGCGCGCGGCCTGTTCGGCGGAACGGCGGAGCGCGTCTGCGTTCCTTCCGCAAGGGCCATGCCGATTCCCGAAGCGCTGGCCGAAAAAGGCGTTCTGTGTGCTCTTGCGGCAACCGCCTGCCATGCGATTGAAGGCGGAGCAGCGCCCGAGCTTATCGTCGGTCATGGCGTGCTCGGACGGTTGCTCGCACGCATCACCGTGGCGCTCGGTCACTCTGCGCCTGTCGTGTGGGAAACCAACGCCGAACGGCGCGTCGGCGCGGCAGGCTATCCCGTCACCGACCCGGCCGATGACGACCGGCGCGATTATGCCGCGATCATGGACGCAAGCGGCGATGCGAGGGTGCTCGACACCCTCGTGCAGCGCCTGGCACCACAAGGCGAAATCGCGCTTGCCGGCTTTTATTCCGACCGGATCGATTTCGCTTTTGCGCCCGCCTTCATGAAAGAGGCGCGCCTGCGCATCGCCGCCGAATGGCGCCCGCAGGACATGCAGCGCATCCTTGCCCTTATTGCCGAAGACCGCCTCGATCTCAGCGGCCTTATCAGCGACCACCGGCCCGCCCGCGAGGCGCACGCCGCCTATCCCCAGGCCTTCAACGATCCGGCCTGTCTGAAAATGGTTCTCGACTGGAGTAACGCCGCATGACGATGCTCGACGCACAAACCGAAGCGCTCCGCGAGGAAGCTTCGCACGAACCCGATCCGGTCCACACCGGAGAGGCCAAGAGTGAAACGCAGGTCATCGCGATCTACGGCAAGGGCGGCTCGGGCAAGAGTTTCGCGCTCTCCAATCTCAGCTACATGATGGCCCAGCAGGGCAAGCGCGTGCTGCTCATCGGCTGCGATCCGAAATCCGACACGACCAGCCTGCTATTTGGCGGAAAGTCCTGCCCGACCATAATCGAGACCTCTTCGAAGAAAAAACTCGCAGGCGAAGACGTCTCCATCGAAGATGTCTGCTTTCAACGCGACGGCGTCTTCGCGATGGAACTGGGCGGCCCCGAAGTCGGGCGTGGTTGTGGTGGTCGCGGGATCATCCACGGTTTTGAGCTGCTTGAAAAGCTCGGCTTCCACGAATGGGGCTTTGACTACGTATTGCTCGATTTTCTCGGCGACGTGGTGTGCGGCGGCTTCGGCCTGCCGATTGCCCGCGACATGTGCCAGAAAGTCATCGTTGTCGGCTCGAACGACATGCAATCGCTCTATGTTGCGAACAATGTTTGCAAGGCGGTCGAATATTTCTGCAAGATGGGCGGCAATGTTGGCGTCGCTGGCATGATCGTGAACAAGGACGATGGCACTGGCGAGGCGAAAGCCTTTGCGAAAGCCGTCGATATCCCCGTCCTGACCGCGATTCCCGCCGATGAGGACATTCGCCGCAAAAGCGCCAATTACCAAATCATCGGCAAACCCGGCGGCCAATGGGCCTCGCTATTCGAAGAGCTTGCCATCAATGTGGCCGAAGCGCCTCCGCGCCAGCCCACGCCGCTTGAACAAGACGGGCTGATCGACCTCTTCAGCCCAGAGGAGACCGGCGGCAACATCCAGCTCGTGCCCGCAACGCAAGCCGACATGCGCGGCGGTGTGTTCGAGCAGAAGCCCTCCCTCGAAGTGGTTTACGACGAAGCCTGAACCATGACCGACGCATTCCCCTCCAACGCTTCGCGCGCTCCTGACCGGCTCGAACTCGGCGCCGCAAGCGCTGGCGGCTGCTCAAGCAAAAGCACCATGCTCGAAGCCGCGCGCTCAGCGGGCAAGAGCGATGTTCTGGATCAGTATGCGGCCGATTATCCGGTCGATCCGCAGAAGGGGCCGCACGATCAGCCCCAGTCAATGTGCCCGGCTTTCGGTTCCCTGCGTGTGGGTCTGCGCATGCGGCGCACCGCGACCGTGCTTTCCGGCAGCGCGTGCTGCGTCTACGGCCTGACCTTCACCTCGCATTTCTACGGTGCGCGCCGGACGGTGGGCTATGTGCCCTTCTCCAGCGAAACGCTCGTCACCGGCAAACTGTTCGAGGATATCAAGGAAGCGGTCGAAGGGCTCGCCGATCCGGACAAGTACGACACCATCATCGTTACGAACCTGTGCGTGCCCACGGCCAGCGGTGTGCCGCTGCGACTGCTTCCGGACCAGATCAACGGTGTGCGCATCATCGGCATCGACGTGCCCGGCTTCGGCATTCCTACCCATGCGGAGGCCAAGGACGTGCTTGCCGGCGCGATGCTGAAATATGCGCGCGAGGAAGTGGCTGAGGGCCCGGTGCGTGCGCCTGACAAGCTTCCCGACCGTCCGAGCGTCGCGCTGCTGGGCGAGATGTTTCCAGCCGATCCGGTGGTGATCGGGCAGATGCTCGAACCTCTGGGCCTCGCTGCCGGACCGGTCGTGCCGACACGCGAATGGCGTGAGCTTTACGCCGCGCTCGATTGCCCGGTCGCCGCCGCGATTCACCCGTTCTACACCGCCAGCATCCGCGAATTCCAAGCCGCCGGTCGCAAGGTTGTCGGCTCGGCCCCGGTCGGGGTCGATGGCACCGCCTCGTGGCTACAATCGATCGGCGAAGCATTCGGGATCGCGCAAGACAAGGTCGATAACGTCAAGAATGCGATGAGCGGCGCGATCAGGGGCGCACTGGCCGCGAACCCGATCAACGGCCGCGTGACCGTTTCGGGCTATGAAGGCTCCGAACTTCTGGTGGCGCGACTGCTGATCGAGAGCGGTGCGGACGTGCCCTATGTCGGCAGCGCCTGCCCGCGCACCCAATGGTCCGATCCCGATCGCGCATGGCTCGAAGCCAAGGGCGTGCGGGTGAATTTCCGTGCAAGCCTCGAAGAGGATATTGCCGCGGTCGAGGAATTCGGACCGGACCTCGCGATCGGCACCACCCCGGTGGTCCAGCACGCGAAGGCCAAGGCAATCCCGGCGCTGTATTTCACCAACCTGATTTCGGCTCGTCCGCTGATGGGTCCGGCAGGTGCTGGCAGCCTCGCGCAGGTCATCAATGGCGCTATGGCGAACAAGGCTCGCTTTAATGCGATGCGCGATTTCTTCGAGGGCGTCGGGACCGGCCATGCGGCGGGCGTCTGGGAAGACACGCCGATCGATCGGCCAAAATTCCGCAAGAAATATGCCGGCCTTAACGAAGCGGCACGCAAGGCGGCCGAGGCGGTAGGCACATGAGCCTGGTTCTCGATCATGATCGCGCCGGAGGCTATTGGGGCGCAACCTACGTCTTCACCGCGGTGAAGGGCTTGCAGGTCATCATTGACGGACCGGTCGGGTGCGAGAACCTGCCCGTGACCTCGGTGCTGCACTATACCGATGCCCTTCCCCCGCATGAACTGCCCATCGTTGTAACCGGGCTTGGTGAAGAAGAACTTGGCAAGACAGGCACCGAAGGCGCGATGAAGCGGGCCTGGGAAACGCTCGACACCGAATTGCCGGCGGTCGTGGTCACCGGTTCGATCTCGGAGATGATCGGCGGCGGCGTCACGCCTGAAGGCACCAATATCAAACGCTTCCTGCCGCGCACGATTGATGAGGACCAGTGGCAGTCCGCCGACCGTGCACTCACCTGGCTGTGGACGGAATTCGGTCCGAAGAAGATGCCCCAGCCGCGGTCCCGAAAAGAGGGCGAGAAGCCCGTCGTTAACATTATCGGCCCGTCCTACGGCATGTTCAACCAGCCTAGCGACGTTGCCGAAATCCGTCGGCTGGTCGAAGGCATTGGCGCAGAGGTCGGCATGGTGTTCCCGCTCGGCGCCCATCTCGCCGATATTCGCAAGCTTGGTACTGCAGATGCGAATGTCTGCATGTATCGCGAGTTTGGCCGCAATCTGTGCGAAACGCTCGAGAGGCCTTATTTCCAGGCGCCGGTCGGCTTGACGAGCACGACGAAATTCCTGCGCGCGTTGGCTGAGGAACTCGGGCTCGATCCCGAACCGTTTATCGAGCGCGAAAAGCACACGACGATCAAGCCGCTATGGGACCTGTGGCGCTCGGTCACCCAGGATTTCTTCGGCACGGCCAATTTCGGGATCGTCGCAAACGCGACCTATGCCCGCGGCATCCGTCATTTCCTCGAAGACGATATGGGGCTACCCTGCGCCTTCGCCTTCTCGCGTGAGGCCGGGGTGAAACCGGACAACGAAGCTGTGCGCGCCGCCATCCATGCGCAGCCGCCGCTGATCGTCTTTGGCTCTTATAACGAGCGGATGTATCTCGCGGAATGTACGCCCGGACATGGGCCTGCTGCGACTTTCATCCCTGCAAGCTTTCCCGGTGCAGCGATCAGGCGTCACACCGGTACGCCCTTCATGGGCTATTCTGGCGCGACCTATCTCGTACAGGAAGTGTGCAACGCCTTGTTCGACGCGCTCTTCCACGTCCTGCCGCTTGCAAGCGACATGGACGAAGGCACCGCAACTCCGGTGCGGACGCGCGAAACGCTGAGCTGGAGCGACGCTGCCAAGACGCTGCTCGATCGACTGGTCGAAGCCCAGCCGGTGCTGGTACGCATTTCCGCGGCAAAGCGCCTTCGCGACCGCGCTGAAGCCACCGCCCGGGCCCTTGGTCAGACGACGGTGACGCCCGACTGTCTCGAAAAGTCAAAACAACCTTCGGCATTGCCGCTTGAGCGGGAGCCCGCCGAATGATCGCGCCGCGCTCCTCTATGGCGCTGCCTGTACGCCGTTCGCCTGTCACAAGCAGGCATCCGCAATCCACGTGGGGGATCACGCGCGGATACCACCGGGGGCTTTGCCCCCAATTTCGAAGCAAGAATATGGAGCTAATCCAATGAACGATCCGACAGATCGCCCCACGGTAGGCACGTACCTTACCGACGACGAAGCCAAGGAAATCCACAAGGCTTTCATGGGCACCTTCGCGCTCTACACCCTTATTGCCCTGGTCGCCCATGCGCTCATTTTCGCCTGGAAGCCCTGGTTCACCGGCGGGCTCGGCTAAAACCGGCCATGCCCTTCGAGCGCCGCGGCCGTCATTGGCCAGAGCGCCCGAACGAACGGAACAAAGGATACGATTATGCACAAGATTTGGCACTTTTTTGATGTGCGTCGCACATTGGTTGCGCTGCATGTGGGCCTCGCGGTCCTCGCTTTCACCATCCACTTCATCCTGCTGAGCACGGAGAAGTACAACTGGTTGGGCGGCATCGCGTCGGCGACGACCTGATCGTCTGATTTGGCTGAGGAGGCAGGTTCGCCTGCCTGCCTCCTACAAGCTCGCTTTCAAGGCATTTCTTTAGCCCCGCTGCATGGCGGGAAGGATGGACCCCATGGCTCTCCTGAGTTTCGAGAGAAAATACCGTGTGCGCGGCGGCACCCTGGTCGGCGGCGACCTCTTCGATTTCTGGGTCGGGCCGTTCTATGTCGGATTCTTCGGCGTGCTCGTCGCAGTCAGCGCGCTGCTTGGCACGTCGCTGATCTTCGCAGCCGCCCTTACCGGCGACACCCTCAACCCCTGGCTGATCGACATTCAGCCACCGCCAATCGAAGCGGGCCTTGCGGTCATGCCCCTGAACGAGGGCGGCTACTGGCAGGTCATCACGGCCTGTGCGGTAATCGCCTTTTCAAGCTGGGTCATGCGCCAGGCCGAAATCAGCCGCAAACTGGGCATGAGCTACCACGTCCCGATCGCCTTCAGCGTCGCGGTGTTCGCCTATGTCACACTCAACGTCATCCGCCCGATGTGGATGGGGGCATGGGGACATGCTTTCCCCTATGGCATCTGGTCGCACTTGGACTGGGTGTCGAACACCGGGTACATGTATGTGAATTTCCACTACAACCCGGTTCACATGCTGGCGATCACGTTCTTCTTCACGAACTGCCTGGCGCTGGCGCTCCACGGCGGCCTGGTGCTTTCGGCGGTTAATCCGTCGCGCGGCACGGATGTGAAGACGCCGGAATACGAAGACACCTATTTCCGGGACTTCATTGGCTATTCGGTCGGTACGCTCGGCATTCACCGCGTAGGCCTGTTCCTGGCGCTCAGCGCAGGCTTCTGGAGCGCGATCTGCATCGTCATCTCGGGCACGATTTTTGTCGGTAGCTGGCCCGATTTCTGGGAGTTCTGGCGCAAGATCCCGATCTGGTCGGCAGGAGCATATTAAGATGAGCACCTATCAAAACATCTTCACCCAGATCCAGGTCAAGGGTCCGCCCGAAATGGGCGTGCCGCTCCCCCCGGGCGAGGACATCCGGATCCCCAATCTGGGTTACAATTACTGGATGGGGAAAGTGGGTCAGGCGCAGTTCGGCCCGATCTATCTCGGCTGGCTCGGTGTGCTCTCGCTGTGCTTTGGCGGCATTGCCATCTGCATCATCGGGTTCAACTTCTTCCAGGAAGCCGGCTGGAGCCCACAGGTTTTCGTGCGCGAATTCTTCTGGCTGAGCCTCAATCCGCCAGCACCCGAATGGGGGTTTTCGCCCTTCGTCCCGTTGAATGAAGGCGGATGGTTCATTCTTACCGGCTTCTTCCTCACGATTTCGGTCCTGTGTTGGTGGGCGCGGACCTATTCCCGCGCCCGCGCTCTTGGCATGGGCTATCACATCCCCTGGGCTTTCGCCTCGGCGATCTGGCTGTTCCTGGTGCTGGGTTTCATCCGCCCGCTGCTGCTCGGCAGCTGGTCTGAAGCCGTGCCATACGGGATCTTCAGCCACCTTGACTGGACGAACAACTTCTCGCTCATCCACGGGAACCTGTTCTACAATCCTTTCCACGCGCTTTCGATCGTGTTCCTCTACGGATCGGCTGTCCTGTTCGCGATGCATGGCGCCACGATCCTGGCGGTCGGACGCTATGGCGGCGAGCGCGAGATCGAGCAGATCACTGACCGCGGCACAGCGTCCGAGCGCGCCGGCCTGTTCTGGCGCTGGAC
>JAZBPE010000177.1:0-4224 GCA_036353345.1 Erythrobacter sp.
GCGAGCCATTCCTCCATGCCGAACAATTCGTTGAAGCTGTCGGCCACCGCGTTGGACTGGATGCCGTTGCCCGTCACCAGCGCCGAGATCAGCGTGCCGATGCAGAAGAAGATGGCGAGCCAGGTCCATTTCGGCCCGAGGCCGATCATGATGTAGCTCATCGGCCCGCCGCGCTTGGTTCCGTCGCTGGCGGTCTCGCGGTAACGGATCGCGAGGCTGCCTTCGGCGAAGGCCAGCGCCATGCCGAACAGCGCGGTGACCCACATCCAGAAGATCGCGCCGGGGCCGCCCAGCGCGATCGCGGTCGCGACGCCGGCGAGGTTGCCGGTGCCGACCTGGCCCGAAAGCGCGGTCGAGAGCGCGGCGAAGGGCGATATCTCGCCCGCGCCCTTGCCCTTGCGGCTGGCGAACAGGCCCTTGATCGATGCGCCCAGCTTCGTGATCGGATAGAGCTTCAGGCCCGCCATGAACCACAGGCCTGCGCCCAGCAGCACCACGGCGAGCGGCGGGATCGGGATGATCTGCACGCCGTCCCATGTTCCGCCCCAGATGAAGTCCGCCAGATTGGTGACGGGCCCCAGCAGGATTTCGTCGATCGTAGCCGCTTGGCCGTTTGCCATGTTGTGATTGTCCCTCATTATGTGCCCGAAGAGCGGCGCGCACGCTAATGAGCCGCGCGGGCCGTGGCTAGAGCGATTGTTGCAGCGCCGTGAAAGACTCTTGTCGCTTGCCATTCGCCCGGTTTCGTCTTATTCGAGCGGCCAATCCGACATCGGTAGCGTTCAAAGCCCATCCGGCGATCTTGTCCCGGACGGCGATGAGCCCTACCTGTCAGCCACCTGCAATTCCGACCGACGAGAGCGCCGACCATGGCCGAACCCCAGAAAGCCCAGCCTGCCAAGGCGAAGAAGACGAGCATCCCCGAATTCGTCAACCAGGTGCGTGCCGAGACCTCCAAGGTCGTCTGGCCGAGCTGGGCCGAGACCTATCGCACCGCGATCTTCGTGTTCATCATGATGGTGCTGCTCTCGCTGTTCTTTCTCGGTGTCGACAGCGTGTTCAACGCGGTCGTGAAGTTTCTCCTGACGCTCGCCTGAGGCGACGCGATCCGATTTAGTCCAAGGAACGTCCCATGTCCCGCTGGTATATCATCCACGCCTATTCCGGTTTCGAAAACAAGGTGAAGGAATCGATCCTCGCCGAGGCAGAGCGTCTTGGCCTGTCCGAGGGCGTGGAAGAGATCGAGGTGCCGACCGAGACCGTGACCGAAGTGAAGCGCGGCAAGAAGGTGCAGGTCGAACGCAAGTTCATGCCCGGCTACGTGCTCGCCAAGCTGCGGATGAACGACGATATCTACCACCTCGTCAAGAACACCCCCAAGGTGACCGGCTTCCTCGGCAACAACAACAAGCCGCAGCCGATCTCCGAGAGAGAGGCTGCGCGCTATTTCGGCGGCGTCGAAGAGGCCAAGTCCGCACCCAAGAAGGACATCAGCGTCGATTACGAGATCGGCGACCAGGTCAAGGTGCTCGACGGTCCCTTCGCCAGCTTCAATGGCGTGGTGGAAGAGCTCGATTTCGACAAGTCCAAGGTCAAGGTCAGCGTCTCGATCTTCGGCCGCGCGACCCCGGTCGAACTCGATTTCGAACAGGTCGAACTGGTCAAGTAGGTCTGCCCGAACCCACTGCGCCGAAGAAGGAGCTGCCCTTGCGACATTCCCGATCCAGTGTCGCTATGCGGGTGGGCGCAATAGGTCTGGCGTTGTGGGCATCGACTGCTGCGCTCGCACAGACGGGCGATGGAACAATCAGTTCCCCCTACACCAGAGAAATGCCGCTACCGGGCAAGATGGGTAGCTTTAGCATTATCAATCCGGGCAAGATTGCTCGGCCGGTTTGCGCCCGCAATCTGCGCCAGATCATGCAGACCGCAGAGGGCAAGAAGCGGCTGCCGGACAGGGTTTATGACACTTACGGCACGGTCTCGGTCAACAGGAACCCCAACCGCCTGAATTTCGAGACGGTCCATTACATGTTCGGCGAGGAGAATGGCGTGGTGCTGACCATGTCCTGCACCCTCGATGCAAACAAGGCGGTAAGCTTTTCGGTCGAAGCCTATGGACGCGAAACTTCGACATTGGACGACATACGGGCGGTGGTTGACGGGCATTTCCGATATTTTGGAGCCCAGCTGAGTTTCCGGGACAGCTGATCGGTTTCGCAACGATCCAGAGGTCAAGTCCGCACCCAAGAAGGACATCAGCGTCGATTACGAGATCGGCGACTAGGTCAAGGTGCTCGACGGTCCCTTCGCCAGCTTCAATGGCGTGGTGGAAGAGCTCGATTTCGACAAGTCCAAGGTCAAGGTCAGCGTCTCGATCTTCGGCCGTGCGACACCGGTCGAACTCGACTTCGGACAGGTCGAACTGGTCAAGTAAACCGCCGGGGAGTTGCTGCATCCGGGGCGCCGCGCTTCGCCCCGATTTGGGAGCAATTCGCAATCTTGCGGCAATTGTGCTATGCTTTGCTCATGCAAAGTGATGAAACCCCCGCAGTTACCTCCCAAACCATGCCCACTCGGCGCGAGCGGCTGCGCGCGCTGATGGAACTGCGCTCGCAGCGCCGCTGGATGATCGGTGCGATTGGTGCGCTGGGCCTCGTCACGGCGGGCCTTGCAGGCGTGCTGCTCGATCGTTCCGCCCAGCCTCGCGCGGCGGCGCTCGGTACCGCGAGCGTCAGCGTGGAGGCGATGCGCCCTGCCGCGATCGCGGCCCAGCGCCCGATCGCGGGCGGCGAGGCGAGCTATTACGGCGCGGAACTGGCCGGGCAGCGCACCGCCGCGGGCGAACGCTTCGATCCCGAGGCGCGCACCGCCGCGCACCGCACCCTGCCGCTCGGCAGCCGGGTGCAGGTGACCAATCCCGACAACGGCAAGAGCGTGATCGTGCGCATCAACGATCGCGGCCCCTTCCACGGCGATCGCGTGATCGACCTGTCACTGGGCGCGGCGCGCGAGATCGGCCTCGTGCGCTCGGGCGTGGGCGAGGTGCGCATGGCGCTGCTGCTCGACTGACCGGCGGGGCCGGTAAAGCCCTCAGGCGATCTTCTTCGAAGTGCGCTTCTTTACCGGGGTCTTCTTCGCGCCGCCTTCGCCCTTCATCGCGGCGAGCTCGGCCTCGATCCTGGCCTCGCGGCGCATCGCTTCGATCTCGTCGTCGACCGCGGCATGGGTGCGCTTTTCGGAGAAATCCTCGGTCGCGAAGGTGGTGCGCTGTTCCATTTCGGCGATGCGGCTGCGATGCGCGTCGGCCTTGCCCGCGGCGGTGCGCGCAGTGCCCGCAGGCGCATTTGCGGCATCGGCGGCCATCTGGTTGCGCGCCTGTTCGCGCACATCCGCACGCTTGGCTTCCAGTTCGGCGATCGCGGTGTCGATTTCGTCCAGCTCGCTCGTGGTGGAGGCGTGGTCCGCGCGCAGCTTTGCCAGCGTCGCGGTGCAATCCTCGCGCGCCAGCAGCGCCTGCCGGGCAAGGTCTTCGCGATTGTGGTTCATCGCGGTCTTCGCCTTGTCGCTCCAGTCGGCCTCGCGCAGTTCGGCCTGGGTGACCTGCGCCTCAATCCGGGACTTGCGCTGCGCGGCAAGCGTGCGCTCGCGCTGGAGCGCAATGATCGCCTCCTCGATCTCGCGCTGGAGCCGCACCAGCATCTTGGCGGGGTGCGAGGCGGCCTCGATCATGCTGGTAACATTGCTCGAGACAAGTTCCCTGAATTGGATGGCGATACGCAACATTGGCAATAGTCCCCGCTGTTTAGTCGAGCGCTACTATTAGTTGCGAAGGCTTAACAGAGGATTTTGGGCAATTGCGCAATTTTGTCATCCCCCGCATCCGGGCGGTGGGTGCAATTCGCTTGCATTGGCCGCTTGCATTGGCCGCTTGCATTGCCGGGCAAAATCGCTAAGTGCGCCGCTTCTGCCGCGATGGCGGAAAAATCCGTGCGGGAGCCCCGGCCACAATCGGGGCGCTGGACCGCTTAACATGATCCTGAGTTCGAAAGAGCCGGGAAACAGTGCGAAAGGAGGCCAGTCATGGCCAAGAAGATCGAAGGCTATATCAAGCTGCAGGTGCCCGCGGGCACCGCCAACCCCTCGCCGCCCATCGGCCCGGCGCTGGGTCAGCGCGGCGTCAACATCATGGAATTCTGCAAGGCGTTCAACGCCGCGACCGAC
>JAZBPE010000178.1:0-4447 GCA_036353345.1 Erythrobacter sp.
AGTCCCAGCGGAAGCGAAGCTGGGTCGAAGGCCCAACGCTGGGACCTCAGGCTTGGGCGCTCAACCGAGGGAGGTCCCAGCCTTCGCTGGGACTCACAATCTGCAAGAAGGCGACGCAAACTCTCAAAACCGCTCCAGCTCCGGCGTCACCACCCGCCCGAACAGCGCGATCTCGTTGCGCATATGCGTAAGCCGGTTCTCGAACGAGAGCCGAGGCCGCGACCCGATCCGCCCCGCATCGACATGAGCCTGCCACTCGCGCCAGGCCCGATCCTCAAGATTGGGCATGGCGGAAGAGACGGTCGAAGACAGACGAACCTGCTGGCGGGCGAGCTTGTGGGGCATGGGGGCGCTCCTGTGGGGTGGGGGGAGCGGGGAGGGTAAGGGAGGATGGGGGGTGTAGGAAAGGTGTTTGGCCATTCATGCCCAAAAGTTAGTCAACTAAGGACCAACGAAAACGGGGGATAACGCGCGAGATAAAATTCCCTACATCGTCCGCTCAGATATGATTGACTTCATCCAGATAGTGAATTTTTTTGGACAGGCTTATCCACAGTATGAATCTTACCGACGCATACTTGAAAGGCATTCTTTCTGTTTTCTCTCGTAGAGAGTTTCCCCCTGAGCATCTCGCGAGCCTCGTAGGTGGCGAGAAGCAACGCGAAGCATACAACCTGTGTGACGGAACACTCGGTCAAGCCGAGATCGTAAAAAAGCTTGGTCTCGACAAGAGTAACTTCAGAAAAACCCTTAATCGCTGGGTGGACGCAGGCATCGCCTTCCGTGTTGAACACGACAACGAGATTCGCCCACTTCATTTGTATTCCCTTCCCCCTGAACTCCTCAAATAGGACTAGGCACATGAGCACCGACGATACACTTGGGGAAAAGCTCGATATTCTCATTCGCCTTCAAGCAGCAGCCTTGGTTCGCGAAATGGATACCCAGAAAGAAAAAATCGCGTTCCTTTCGCAAGCGGGCTTGGGGCCATCCGCGATTGCAGACCTCTTGGGGACATCCCCCAATTCGGTAAGTGTGGCGCTATCGGGCCTAAAAAAGAAAGGCAAAGCAAGTGGCAAAGGCAAATGACCCTCACCTCGAAGAACTGACCACAATCAGAAAGCTGATGGTTCTTGCTCTTCTGCGCTCAGGAATGACACAAGCCGAGATTGGCGCAGCCCTTGGCATCCATCGCACTCAGGTCGGCAAGATGTTCCCGCAAGGTGCTCTAGCCACAATGAAAAAGGCGGATAGTTGATGACTGATAATGAAGGCGGCCTGTTTGCTCAGTTGCAAGACGTTAAATTGCTGCTGATCATGCAACTCCTAAGAGATGGGGTGAAGCAATCTCAGATCGCAAAAACGCTTGGCATTAGCGATGCCAAGTTAAGCCGGATGCTGCCCAAAGGCATTGGACGCGAACTGGCGAAGGGCAAGAAAGTGGATGAAGAGGAAGCCTGACTGATGCGGGACGACTTGGCTCAACAGATCTTGGCAGAGCTGCAAATGCTTAGAAAGCTAAAGATGATTGAATTGATGGAAAGCGGTCACTCGCAGTCGAAGCTCGCGTCCGCCTTGGGAGTGAGTCAACCTACAATCAGTCGAATGATGAAATCGAAGGCGAAGAAAGCCGACAGCACCGATGGGTAGGCCGACTGACATCATCAATCTAACAGGAAACTACGAGGCCAGCTTAGCCCAGCTTGCGAAGAAGCTCGGTACTGAGAAAGTACGGAGAGCCGTATTTAGAAACATGTACGGAAAGCATCGAAGGCCTCGAAGCACGAAGCAAATCTGCGACGCGTTGGGCTATCCACTGGAAAAAAAGCAACAAGTTCAAAACGCCTTGTCGTACCTTGAGCAGCATCATTTCGTGGAGAAAGTAAGAAACGAAGGGGAGGTGAAGGATGGATCAAGATCACTCTACAAGAAGGTAGACAGTTTGCGCGGACACGTTTCGCAGCTTGAGAAGCTCGCAGATGATAAGCAAAGGCGTGACGCGCTCGCTGCAAGTACACGCAATCAGCAGCCAGCGGTTGCAACGCCACAAAGGATTACCCGTGCGCGGCTCAAAAAGAAGAAGACTCTTACCGTCCTATTTCTCTCTTCCAATCCGATTCCTGACTTAAATTTAAGAACAGACGTAGAGTTTGCGAAGGTGCAAGATGCGATCCGGCAGAGCCGCTATCGTGACAATGTTAGAATCGAACATCGACCCGCCGCTAACGTCCAAACGATTCTCAATGGATTGAACGATCTACGACCCGACATTATTCATTTTTCTGGCCATGGTGACCAAACGGGTCTCTATCTGGACGACCAATCAGTCCCCGAGTTTGCTGTCCCCGGCCAAGCAGATGATTTTTCAATGCATGCTGAATATGCGCTTCTGGCGAAAGCCCTTAAGGCGACTGATTTTCCTCCAAAACTGGTAGTCTTGAACTCCTGCTACAGTTCGGAATCACTAAAGAGCATTGGCGGATTAGTTGATGCTACAATTACAATGGACCTACCCGTTTCTGACATCGCAGCGGCGGTGTTCTCGCCGCAGCTTTATTCGGCTTTGGCGTCTGGGCAGTCTTTACACGCTGCATTCTCTCAAGCCTTGATTGCCGTAGAAATTGCAGTCATTGACGATGTCGACATCCCTCAGCTTCATGCAAATGATAAAGGTAAGTCAGCAATTTTCGTCTAATGCGTTTGCTAGTTCCAACATAGCTGATTGAGTGTCACTCTGCCGCCTCCCGCCCACGCTCCAGCAGCGGCTTGAGATACCGCCCCGTAAACGACCGCTCCACCTTCACCACCTCCTCAGGCGTGCCCTCAGCCACAATCTCCCCTCCGCGCACCCCGCCCTCAGGCCCAAGGTCCACGATCCAGTCGGCCGTCTTGATCACGTCGAGATTGTGCTCGATCACCACCACCGAATTGCCCTGCTCCACCAGCCGGTGCAGCACTTCGAGCAGTTTGCGCACGTCCTCGAAATGCAGGCCCGTGGTCGGTTCATCGAGGATGTAGAGCGTCTGCCCGGTCGAGCGGCGCGCCAGTTCCTTGGCGAGCTTCACGCGCTGCGCCTCGCCGCCTGAGAGCGTCGTCGCCTGCTGGCCGACCTTGACGTAGCCCAGCCCCACCTCGTTCAGCATCCGCATCTTGTCGCGGATCGGGGGCACGGCCTTGAAGAACTCCTCAGCGTCCTCGATCGTCATGTCGAGCACGTCGGCGATCGAGTGGCCCTTGAACTTCACCTCCAGCGTCTCGCGGTTGTAGCGCTTGCCGCCGCATTCCTCGCACGTCACATAGACATCGGGGAGGAAGTGCATCTCGATCTTGATGACGCCGTCGCCCTGGCACGCCTCGCACCTTCCGCCCTTGACGTTGAAGCTGAAGCGCCCCGGCTTGTAACCGCGCGCCTGGCTTTCGGGGAGGCCGGCGAACCAGTCGCGGATCTGGGTGAAGGCGCCGGTATAGGTGGCGGGGTTGGAGCGCGGGGTGCGGCCGATGGGGGACTGGTCGATCTCGATCACCTTGTCGCAATATTCCAGCCCGGTCACCTTCTCGTGCCGCCCCGCGATCACCCGCGCGCCGTTGAGCGTGCGCGCGGCGGCGGCGTAGAGCGTGTCGATGGTGAAGGACGACTTGCCGCTACCCGATACCCCGGTGATGCAGGTGAAGGTGCCGAGCGGGATCGACGCGGTGACGTTCCTGAGATTGTTCGCAGCAGCGCCGTGGACGGTGAGCTTGTGCCCGTTGCCTTTGCGGCGCGTGGCCGGAACCTCGATCGCGCGCCGCCCGGTGAGGTAGTCGGCGGTGAGCGAACCCTTGACCTTCAGGATCTGCTTGAGCGTCCCCTGCGCCACCACCTCGCCCCCGCGCACGCCCGCGCCGGGGCCGAGATCGACGATGTGGTCGGCGGCGCGGATCGCGTCCTCGTCATGCTCGACGACGATCACCGTGTTGCCGAGGTCGCGCAGGCGCTTGAGCGTTTCCAGCAGCCGGTCGTTGTCGCGCTGATGGAGGCCGATCGAGGGCTCGTCCAGCACGTAGAGCACGCCCGAAAGCCCGCTGCCGATCTGGCTCGCCAACCGGATGCGCTGCGATTCCCCGCCCGACAGCGTGCCGCTGGTGCGGTCGAGATTGAGGTAGTCGAGCCCGACATTGTCGAGGAAGCCCAGCCGTTCGTTGATCTCCTTCAGGATCGCGCGCGCGATCTGGGATTGCTGCTCGGTCAGGTGCGCGTCGAGATCGAGGAACCACGCCTTGGCGTCCGAAACGCTCATCTTGGTCGGCTCGGCGATGTCGGTAGGACCGGCGGCGCTCGGTATCTTCACCGCCAGCGACTTCTCGTTGAGACGCTTGCCGCCGCACACCTCGCAGGGCTGCGCGGTCTGGAACTTGGAGAGTTCCTCCTGCATCCACGCGCTCTCGGTCTGCGCAAGGCGTCGATTGA
>JAZBPE010000179.1:0-4078 GCA_036353345.1 Erythrobacter sp.
TAAGGCCGATGACACCGAGCCCCGCCCACTGAGGCGGGGCCGGAAGGCAGGACCACCTAGATCCTGGCGGATCACAGCTCATCAAACCGTCAGAGCCCCGACTTTTTCAACACAATCACGCCCTTCCAGAAATGATACGCCTACGGATTTTCTTCTTTATTGCGACGCTTGGGATGCCTGAACGTAAATCAGACCCCGAGGGGACTAAGCCTCGGGGCCTGAATGATACTTACGAGGACGTCGCGTCTGGCTTGATGCAAAGGCGCCTCAGCCGACGAGACGCCGCTGCATTCTCTGGCGCGCGATCAGTCCGCCAAGTCCGGACAGCATGAGCAGAGCACCTGCCGGGAGCGGGACGGGGTTGGTCTCCTGCAGGCCGCCGAAAGTCAGATCATCGATCAGCACACCGTCGATGTTGGCCCCGGTGGCGAAATGGATGGCAATCGATGTGAAGGGTGCGTCGCTGACCACACCCAAGAACGAAAAGCTGCCCTGGCCTTGTGGGCCGCTGAAGCTGAACTGTGGAACATTAGCGCCCAGATCGAACGAGAAGCCCGTCGTGGCGAAGTCCGCTTCCACGTCGATGAAGGTTGCACCAAGAGCGAATACTGGCGCATCAAGGTCAACCCGGACAATCCCCTCGCAGGAAGGTGTGCATGCAGGCGAGAACATGTTCGCGCCGCTTGGCGGATTGACCACCTGGCCGAGTGTTGGGTTCCCAACAAACAGGGCTTCCCCTGAGAGGGACGAAAATGTGACGCCGGGAAACTCATCGCCGTTGATCGGTATCGTCACCGATCCGGGAATGCTGTCGAAATCGACCACCTCGAGATTGCTGGTCGCGGCTACGAAGCCGGCGACATCGCCTTCGAAGACTGTCACTGCGGCCTGAGCCGCTCCCGTCAGTAAGCCCACCGAAAGGGCGCTCGTGATGATGAGATTTTTCATTGCTCTGTCCAATTCTCTGTACTTCTAAAGTGGAAAGCAGGACCGGACACTTCGCCAGCACGCGCCGCGAAAATCATCAGCCGTCCCACCCGCGAGGCACGTCGTCAGCCCCGCCTCCCTCACTCCCAGAAGAAATCGAGAGAGCCGGTCGGTCGATCATCTGGACCTCATCTCGTCTCATTTTTGGAGGATGACACCTTTGGAATGAGTTCGGGATGAGGCACCTTCACGAAGCAGCGCGGCCTTTTGGGGGATGGCGATATGTTTCGGTTCACGCATGACGGCCCTTCCGGACGGATCGTTGCCGATCTGCAGCGGGAGACGGTGGAGCGGGATGGGGAAAGCCTCTCTCTCCAGAAACGTCAACGCCTGCTCCTCGAACTCCTCATGGCCTCACCCCACCAGGTGATTTCGCTGGGGGAGATTGAGGATCGTGTCGGTTCCGGCCCTGAGGTCACCCGCAACAATGTCAGCCATCTCCGGCGTGTCCTTCTGGATCAAAAGCGCGCGCTGATCGAAACGGTGGATGGCGGCTACCGATTTAGTGGTGACGTGGTCGCGGTCGCTCTGGCCGATGAGCGACTGCCTTCACACACGCTCGCGCGGGGCCAGCACCTGCCCTCCGCCGCCGGATATCTCGTCGAGCGCCTGAGCAGCAATGCGGGGGTCGAGCGCTGGCTTGTCAGTAAGGAGATAGGCGACGCCAACTGCCGAGAGGTTCGGGTCGCGGTCAGTTCATCCGGCCGCGAGCGATTGGAGCGGGATGCGATGATCCATGCGACCATCCATTCGCGCATCGGGGAGGATCTCGCCATCCCCATCTCGAGTAACTTTCTCGTGTCGGACTATCAGACTCTGTCGGTGGATGAAGGATGGTCCAGCCTTAGCAGCAGGGATGAGAAAACCGCCTCTGACCTCTGGCAGATGTCCCTGTCAGAACGCGTTTCGTTCGTCGCTTCGGTCGCCAAGCAAGTCGCGCGGCTCCACACTGCGGGGATCATCCACGGTGACCTGAAAGCGGGGTCCGTTTACGTCGCAGACGACCTGTCTTCGATCCGGATCGGTGGGCTCGCCCATGCCCTGATCGTATCGACGGAACCTCAAGTCCATGGTTCGCCGCCGTTGCCCGCTATGCAGCGAGCAGATTGGCAACACCGGCGCGCCGACTCCGAACTTTATCGCGCACCTGAGCTTGTGGCGGACGGAATGATCAGCGAGGCGGGCGACGTATACGCACTCAGTGTGCTGCTCTTCCAGATGGTCGTGGGAGATTTCACGCGAACGCTCGATGCGCACTGGCCGAGTGAAGTTGGCGACAGCGTTTTGCGCGAACTGATCGGAGAAGCGGCCGTCAGAGATGCAGCGGAACGCCCGACTGCTACGGCCTTCGCCGCGCGATCGATATCTTACGATCACCTGCTCCAGGAGAGCGAGGAGCGCGAAGCGGCGCTCGCCGAAGCGGGGGCCTTGAAAGCGGCGCGAGAACGGGATCGCGTTCGAAGACCTTGGCAATTGGGCTTTGTGGGTCTTCTCGTCCTTGCCGTTGCTGGTCTCTCGTTGCTCAGCCTTCAGCTCGAGAACGCGAGAAAGGTGGCGGAGAACCGCGCCTTGGAGGCAGCAGTGAGCCTCGATTTTCTGCAGAAAGTCCTTCGCGGGGCCGACCCCCGGATCCCTGGTGTGGGCCCGAACGAAAGCGTTCGGGATGCCGTCGATCGGGCGGCTTCCCAGCTCGATGCAACGTATGGGGAGTTTCCGGACCAGCACATTGCTGTCCTGATCACTCTTGGCGACGTGCAGCGCGGGTTGCGCGATACCGCGGCTCAGGAAGCGTCGTTCCGGAAGGCGCTCGCTCTGCTTGAACAAACCAATCCGGACGACGTGCATCGTCGAGCAAGGCTCCATTTCTATCTCGCTCGCATTGTTCTCGCTAACGAGCCGGGTGCGGAGGAAACCATAGCAGGCAAGCTCGAACGTGCCGAGCTTGAATTAAAGCGGGGCAGGGCGCTTCTCAATTCCGGGCGCGATTTACCTCTTAACGTCCTGCTCTCTGAGAAGGTAGCCGCCGGGAACCTTTCGTCACAACGCGGTGATTTCGCGGCGGCCGAGGCTGAGCTACAGGATGTGGTAGCCATTGTTCGCCGGGACGAAAGCCTCCTGAGCGCCGAGGCATACGGATCAGTCATCTACTACGCCCAAGCGCTCCTTCGTCGCGGAAAGGCCGAGGAAGCGTTTGAAGATTTGCAATGGGTATCGCGTGTCGCGCGTGAGCAGGCCCTTCCGGACTACCTGACAATTGCCGGCTCGACACTGACCGTTCAAACGGGCTGGGCGCTGCGGAAAGAAGGTATGGAGGAGCTGTATGAGGATACGCTTATCCGCACACAGCAACTCTTCGGGCAAGAAACGATATCGTCCGGTCAGCTGTTCGCTTATCGAGGAGACTATCTCAACAATGTCGGCCGCTACGACGAGGCACTCGACGCGCTTGAGCGTGCACAGACGATCATGTGCGAGAGTAAGATTGGTCCCCTCTACTGTAAGGGTATCGGGGCCTCAATAGCCACGGCCCTGATAGGGCTCGGTCGGTACGATGAGGCAGAGCTCTATCTGAACGACGCGGAGGCGGTTTTTGAAAGCGGGTATCCTGCTGCACTTCCTGGGGTCAGGTTTGCTCGCGCGATCGTCGCTTTCAAGGCAGGCAACGCTCAGGGCGCTCGGTCCCTACTCGAAAGGGTGGATGCGAACGATCTCGCGCGAACCTCGCCAGGCTTTTCGTGGTCGGAGTACCACGCTGTTCTCCTGGCGGCGATCGAGGCACAACAGCAGCCATCACGCCAATCAGCCCAAGCACTCCGCGTGGCGCGAGAGACCTTCATCGCAGCGGGGGGGCCAGAGGCCGCGCTGCACTGGTCGAAGACTTAGCCCCTTTGCCGATCACCTTGCAGGTCATCTTGGTGGGCAAGGATCAGAGCGCGCATTCCGTATGAGGTCGATGTCATGGATCTGATGTCGGCTTCTCTAATCGGGCATGGCAGTCAAGCTCCAATGGTGGTGCTCGGTTCACGTCGGTGTCTGGGTCACGCTTCTCTTCGCAGTCTAAGCTGGCTTCATCAGGGTCGAAGCCGCTGCA
>JAZBPE010000180.1:0-3233 GCA_036353345.1 Erythrobacter sp.
CGGGCGGCCTTCGCGCGCCTGGTGAAGGCCGCCGGCCTGCCCGAGGGCTACGCCTCGCCCCACGGCCTGCGCTCGGGCTTCGTCACCGAGGCCGCCCGCGCGGGGCTGGCCGTCGAGGCCGTCATGCGGGTGACCCTGCATCGATCCCGCGAGCAGGTCGCCGCCTACTACCACGAGCTGGACCTCGCGAAGAACCCCGCGACAAGGCCCAAGGACGTAGAATATGAGGCTCGCAAGCGTCGCGGACAGCCGACGACAGCCACATAAATGCTAGGCGAAAAACGCAATGCTCCGAACCCTGGCGCTCAACGCGCTGCACAAAACCCGTAAAGTCACCCAACCACAAAGCCGCTATCTTCTTGAAACTAAACCTGTTGCCGCGGCAACATCCGTTTCGCAAGCAAGTGGACAACCGCTTCGCGAACCTCGTCGTCACTCAAGCCCATAAGACCGGGACCTTGTATCACTAGCCTACTGGCCGAGATGCTGACTTGGTAATCGACCCGCCCATCATCCTGAAGCGCAACCCTCAGCCGCCGAAGCTTCGGCTCTCTCGGTCGGGCCGCCGGTCGCGGGTCGGTCCCTGCCCTCGCAAGTTTGTCGAGAAGCGATACTTCTTCCTCCGCAGACCTAGAACCGCCTTCGGCAAGCGCCTTTCTGAAGAATTCACTTCCTCCCTCAGCCTCCAGCCGCTTCCCTACCGCGCGCCCAAGATTCCGGCTGATAGCAGAAGGGTGCTGCAAGACGTCACCAAGAGAAGCCAAGATCCGGACGAAAACGCCAATTGACCATCTCTTATTTCTGTCCGCCGAGGCGAACAAGGCGTCTATCGCCTCCAGCGCGCTCACCCCAGCCTCCTCAGCATAGCTTGTCGCCAGCGCGGCTAACTCAGCGAATGAAACATTTTCTCGAATGAGGTTTTCATCGACCATCGTCCGGTACGCAGCCTCTCGCTTTCGAGGCCTGTCGACCATCGCCGGTATCCGGGCAAATTGCTCGTCACCGAGTTCCTCGTAAAGTCCGCGGAACGCCATGAGGCGCCGTAGACCCTGCACGAGGCCGAGTCCGCCATCGTCCAGCTCATCAACCCGAATAGGTAACTGCAGACCGTTCGCCCTGATCGACTGCTTGAGCTCCTCGAGCGCCTCCGCCGAAACTTCGGTCCGGTCACGCGTCAGATAGTCCGTCCTAATCGCTTCAATCTCGACCATCCGGAGATCGAGATCTGCATCCCGAAGTCGCTTAGCTTCCGCGGCGAGTTCGAGTGTTTGAATTTCGCTGAGTCGATGCCCTGCATCTTCAGCGCGCCGCGCCGCGCCTGAATCCCGTACAGCGGCCGCCATAGGCCCCAGCCGAGAGCGAACGGACGACGGACTGTCGGAGGCGTTTGCTTCTTCCTCAAACTTCGCATCGCTGAACTCGAACCGACGTTTACGGCTCATGCCGCCGTCTCCTTCTCTGTGCCACACGCCGATCCGCGCTGCGGAAGATCGCGCCAAGCCTGGATCGCTGTGCTCTTGAACTCCGCGTACGCAGCGTCAAAAGATCGACGCGCTCGCTTCCAAGTTTCACGTGTCATTTGCCGGTAGTCCATCTCGTAGATAGAGCGTTGAAACCGCCCGGTCTGTTCGACCGCGCGCGTATGCTCAATGGAGTGCTCGGTGAGCCAATCACCAAACACTCTTGTCATCGCTCCGCGCATCGCCCGATGAAGTTCGTTACTTGGCTCCACACGCGTGAGGAGGATGCGCACCGCTTCAAAGTTCTTCGGTAGCGAGCCGCCTACCCGTGCATCGTCTGCATAGGCCTCAGCGACCTCGCCCAGAGCCTCGCTCAGCTGAGCCAGAAACGACGTCGTCGAATCGTATTCCCAATAACCCGGACCTGTTGGCACATACAGCAGATCGGCGGCGAAGACTGCATTCAAACTCTGGTAGCCGATCGCCGGCGGACAATCGAAGATGATCATGTCGTATCGATCGTTTGGGAGTGTATCGAGAAAGCGATCAACGGCCGCAAAGAAGCTCCAGCCTCGGTTGGCTGTGCGATACTCCGCTGTCGCGAATTCCACGAAGGCAGCATTGGCGCATGATCCAATCGCGTCGATCGTCGGCCAACAAGTCCCAGTGATAAAGGCGTCATGCCCAGCTTCTTCCGACACCACCCCTTCGATACCGGGCGGCAACGGAATTTGAGGAGCCGAACCGTCTCTCAGTCGCCGCTCCGCATTCATCCGCCGTGTTTCGATCATCAGGTCTTGGGCGATGATGCCCCACACCGTCTGCTCTTCCGGAACGTCAACAAGACCCATTGCATGAGACAGGGTCGCCTGCGGATCAAAGTCGATAACGAGTACCTTGTACCCGTCGAGCGCCGCTGCATGCGCGAAGTGGAGCGCAACGGTCGATTTACCCGCCCCACCTTTGAAATTCGCGACGGCCGTACGCAGAGCGCGCGCATTCTCTGGTCTTTCAGGATTGAGTTTCTGCTTGCCCCTATCGCGCCAGACCCCTCTAATCTGTGAGATTTCGTCGAGGGAGAACCATTTCATTCCGCCCGATCCGCTTTCTGTTTCGCCCACCGGCATACCAGCGTCGCCACGCAACTTTTTGCCGAACGTCTTGGGATTTACGTTTAGAATGAGGTCGGTAACTTCCCAGGTTGAGAATCTGCGTAGTGTCTTGGTTTCCTCCGGTGCAAAAGTCTCCTGCCGAATAATTGACTGGAACTTTCGCGAGCGCGCGCTTGCGCCGCCAAGGCTACGGTGATCAGGCATTTTCGGGTCCAATCTTCAGCTCAACGTCGCCAAGTATGCCGCCAAGCAAGGCATCCGCAATGCAAAACATGGGATGGGGCGCTTGCCAGCAGCAAGCTGGTTGTTTCTTTCCCCACAGGAGCGCACCTAATTCGGGGGTTGCATAGACCACTAGAATTGGACGGAAGGGGGGTCCTTAGGCGCAGATTTGGGGGTTAGAAATACCCCCTACTACCATGCGTACCAGAGTCTTCGATCTCAAGTGGCAGGTCGTCACCTACTCTCGCCAGGGTCAAAGATCAGGTCATGCTTGACAAAACGACCCCCGAAACAGGATGGTCACCTTAATCGGTAGAGAATCCCCGAGCGGCCAAAAAAAAGGCCCGCCAAGGGGCGGGCCGTAAACGAGCGATGGCGCTCGCTGGTCTTGCTGTTTCCAGCATAGCGACCTTCGCCGGATCGAGCAACGTCTTCCATC
>JAZBPE010000181.1:0-12014 GCA_036353345.1 Erythrobacter sp.
CTCGACCGTCTGGCCGGGCGTGAACTCGCAGTTCAGATCGCTCACCACGCCCGTTCCGTCGTTCAGCGCAGCCAGAAGTGCGCTGACGGCTGCCGGATCGGAAGCCGGTGAGAGGTTCGGATCGTCGACACCGGTCGGGACGTAGAGCAGCGCATTCTGTTCGCGCGTGCTGTCATCGTCAAAGAAGGGGCGGCCATCATCGAACACGAGGCTGTAGGGCCGCCCTTCGGATGCGCGGAAGAACAGTCCCAGTCCTGTGTCATAACCGTCGAAGAATTGCTCGGCCCAGTTAAGCGACACTGTGAAGTTGTGCCGAGTCTCGAAGCCCGACTGCGAAACTGCGGGGTCCTGGCGATTGAAGGCCGGGAAGTCGTCGATCGTGGAGGTTGCGGTCGACGAACGCAGGTTGTTGGTCTGTTCCGAATCGCTGAATGCATAACCGAAGTTGACGTTGAAGCGCCCGCCTTCGGTGAACACCCCGCCATCGAACTGCTTGGTCACGATGATCGAAGCATTATGGCTTTCGAAGCTCGGTCCGTTGTTGAGCTGGATGAACTCGTCCGCCCCTCCCGTTCCATCGAAACATGCGGGGCTTAGACCCGTGTAAGTCGGCGGCGTATTGTCGATGAGCACGGCGTTACAGCCGGGCAGCAAGGCGTTAACCGAACGACGCAGTTCGCGTCCATCCACCGTAAAGCCATTGAGCCCGAGCGAGGGATCGATCGCCTGCGACAGGTCGGTCACATTCAACGTGTCGTTGAACCGCGTGTAGATGTAATCGATATTGACCCGCCAGTTCGAGAAGAACCCGGTTTCCGTTCCGATATCCGTCGCGAAGCCCAGATTGGCACGAACCGCAGTCGGGATCTGGAAGTCAGGTGCGATAGTCTGGACACCGGCCTGGCCAGCTTCGGCACGGTTGGCCGCGATGTTCACGACACATTGCGGAACCCCGGTAAACTGACCACCGTTGAGAACCGAAATCTGTCCGGTATCGGGATCGCGGGTCAGACTGTCCTCAGCGCAATCGCCGGTGCTGGCTTCGGCTGACGCAAATCCGTCGTTGGAAAATGCGTTAGAGAAGTAAACAACCGGATCGCCCCCGGCGAACACACCCACGCCGCCGGTTATCCGGCTGTTCGACAGAAAGCCGTCATTGTCGAACTCATAGGTAGCCGATAGGCGCGGGAGGATAACCGGATCGATGCGGCCAAACGTGGTCGCGTTGGTGATGCCGAAACGCTCGAGGAACAGCTGGTTGGCGCGCGGCGCATCACCATCATAAAGCTGGACGCGAATACCGGCATTCACACTCAACTGATCAGTTGCCTGCCAGTCGTCCTGCACGAAGACGGAGTAGATGCGGCGGCTGAATTCGGCAGCAGCATTGTTGATATCCGTGTTGATACCGGTGCGGATGGTCGCACCGCCACGGCCGCGCTCGATCACTTCGTCCGGGCCATCGAAGGCGTTGCTAGATCCGGGTGCGAGAAGACCTGCTTCGAAATCGTCAAGACCGTTGAAGAACAACGTGCCGGTCGCGTTGATGGCGAACAGGTTGAACACTTCGAGATCGTTCAGTTCGGCCCCGAATTTCAGGAAGTGACCATCGCCCGCATCGACGTTGAGGATAAAGCGCGCCTGATCGATCTTCGTATCGAGCTGGTTGGCAGAGCGGAAGATGCCCGGACCAGTTGCGAGACCACCATTGTCTGCGCCGCCGAGACCCGCGATGATGTCTGCATTGTCAGCGTTGGGGAAACCGACCACGAGCCGCGGCGTCGGATTATCCGACTGCGCTTCGCCGAAACCGACGGGACCTTGCACGTCGCCGACTTCGGCGCGGCTGACGCGCAGTTCGGTCGAGATCGTGTCGCTCCAGTCGGAATAGAGGCGAACCGAGTAATAGTCAGAGAGTGTACCCTCGTCCTCGAAAGAGTTGATCCCGGTGAAGGTGTTGCCGCCGAAATCGGATTCGACATTCGTTTCTTCAAGGCGCTGATAGGTCGCTTCCAGACGGTGATCGTCGGTGATGATCGCATCGACACGACCGAAATAGCGAACGCTCGATTCCGGAAGCTGATTAGGCAGGCCGCCAATATCCTGGCCGTACACATCGCGCGCGATGCGGGCGAACTCGTCAAATTGCTCCTGAGTCACGAAATCGACCGGGTCGGGAGCGCCCGAGCCGAAAGGCCCACCGTTGAACCCATCGCCAAGGTCGGTTTCTTCGTACCCGAACGAGAAGAACAGGCGATCCTTGACGATCGGGCCTGAGAGCGTCGCACCCCAGCGCTTTTCCTCGCCCGCATTAATCCCGACGGTATCACCGTCGGCGTTCACCACCGAATCGTTCTGCAGACCTTCGTCGAAATAGGTGATGAAGGCCGAGCCGCTGAAGCGATTGGTACCTGCCTTGGTGACAACGTTGACGAGACAGCCGGTGAAGTCGGAATATTCGACATCGAACGGAGCGAATTCGACCGAGACCTGATCGACGACATCGAACGGCAGCGGCAGCGCGTTGCGCGCGGCGAACGGCGTGCCGTTGAGGCCGAATACGTCGGACTGGATGATACCGTCGACGGTGAAGGTGTTGGACCGATCGTTCCCGCCAAGGCAGGAGATGCGGTCGACATCGTTGCTTTGCTCCAGGCTGACGCGTGGGTCGATGCGGATGATGTCGCGAATGTCACGCGTGAGCGAGGGAAAGGTTTCGAGCGCTTCCGTTCCGAAAGCGGACCCGGGACCAACCGCGATTTGCGATGCCTGTGCACGCGCGCCGGTTACCACGATGGTATTGTCCAAAGCGCCCGCGGCGGTCGCGGTCAGCGTGAAATTGAATGCGGTGTTGCCCGAGATGTTGGTGAAGACATCTTCGACCGTCTGACCTTCGAACCCGGGCGCGGTGACCGTTACGGTGTAGGGGCCACCGGGCGATAGTGAGCCAACGCGGAAATTGCCGTCATCGCCGGTGGTCGATGTGCGAGTCCGGTCGGTCCGGGTGTCCGTGATGGTTGCGGTGGCACCGGCGATAGGCATCCCGGCAGCGTCGCTCACCTGACCCTCAATACCAGAAGTAATCGTCTGCGCGGCGGCAGGCGTCGCAATGGTCGCGGCAGCAGAAAGGCTGACGACGCTTGCTGCAAGAAGATATTTGAGTTTCATTTCGAAGGATGCCCCTGATCGCATGTAGGAAGACTGTTCGGCGCGTCCCTAGGTCCGCTGCACTGCACAAAAGTGACTGATTGATGACAGCTTTGTGACAGCACTATCCGGTCGAGCGCGGCCTACAGAACGTCCCTCCTTCGCGAGCCATCCGAAGCGCGCAATTCGGCGGTTGGGAACAAGAGGTGTTGCATTGCAGCAACGAACCGGGATTTTTCCGGTGCAGATGCTACGAAAGCGGTCAGGGGTTCCGCGTAGTCGACGAACCGAAAGTCACCTCATGCAAGGTTGATTTCGCGCAGGCGCTGCTGGAGGAATTCGTGCGCCGTGATCGGCTCTGCGGGCGAAGGGCCATCCGCGCTCATGCACCGCTCAAGCGGCTCGATCCGGTAGTCCGGGCGGAAATGCAGGAAGAACGGCATCGAATAACGCGACCTGTGCGCCGCTTCGCCCGGCGGATTGACCACCCGGTGCATGGTCGAGCGCAGCACCCCGTTGGTCAGCCGTTCCAGCATGTCACCGACATTGATGACCAGCGCGCCTTCGGGCACCTCCACCGCATGCCACTCACCCGAACGGGTCAGCAGTTCTAACCCTGCCTCCTGCGCGCCGAGCAGCAGTGTGATCGTATTGATGTCGCCATGCGCAGCTGCGCGAATGGCTCCGGCGGGTGCTTCCGGGCCGAGCGGGGGATAATGCAACAGCCGCATGACCGAATTGCCATCGGCGATTGTCGGCTTGAAGAAGCTGCGTTCAAGGTCAAGATGCAGCGCGATCGCTTCCAGAACCCGCTCACCGGCCTGCTCGAACGCGGCGAAAAGATCTTGCATGACCGGGCGAAACTCGGCGATCTCGTTCGGCCAGATGTTGGGTGCCATGAATTCCGCAAGCTCGTGGCCGGACGGCAGATCGCGGCCGACATGCCAGAACTCCTTCAAATCGATGACGTCCGCATCTTTCGCCTTCTCGGTGCCGAATGCAGTGTAGCCGCGCGCGCCACCGCGGCCTTCGAGGTGGTAGGACCGCTTGACCGGATCGGGCAGCGCGAAGAACGCCTTGGATGCCTTTTCCGCCCGGTCGATAAGGTCCTGGGCAATGCCGTGATCGCGCACGACTGCGAAGCCGTATTCGGAAAAAGAATGCCCAAGCTTGTCGGCGATATCCTCGAGCGGCTGCGCGAGGGAGACGGTTGCGATGTCAGCGGTGGTCATGGCTTGGCTGTCTAGTCGCTCGAAGCCGCCTCTGCCAAGCCGTTACAGCGGGAGAAACAGGCTCGCAAGCGCAGCGCTCATCAGATTGGCGAGGCTTCCTGCCGCCAGTGCCTTCAGCCCGAGCCGCGCGATGACCGGGCGCTGGTTCGGCGCGAGGCCGCCTGTCACCGCCATCTGGATCGCGATCGAGGAGAAATTGGCAAAACCGCACAGCGCAAAGGTCACGATCGCCCGGCTGCGCTCGGTCAGCTCGCCCGAATTCAGGGCGCCAAGCTCGATGAACGCGACGAATTCATTGAGCACGATCTTGGTCCCGAACAGGCCGCCGGCGATCTGCGCCTGCTGCCAGTCGGAAATGCCGATGAGGAACATGACCGGGGCGAACAGGTATCCGAGCAGCGTTTGGAAGGTGATCGAGCTGAGCCACGCGGCCGTCCCCCCGGCGAAAGGCAGGCCGATCGCTGCGGCCAGCGATACGATGCCCGAACCAAGGCCGGACAGCAGTCCGTTCGCGAGCGCCACCAGTGCGACAAAGACCAGCACCATCGCGCCCACTGCGACGGCCAGTCGCACCCCGGTCTGCGTCCCTTGCGCGGCGGCCTCGATCACGTTCGCGGGCCGCTGGCCTTCCTCGAAGGTTTCCGCAATGTCGATCGAATCGTCCGTTCCGTCCGCAGCGACGCTTTCCGAGCCGCGCGACTGCGACTGCGGCAGTTCGACTTCGGCACCGTCGCGCCCGACCATCGTAACGCGCGGTTTTTCTGCTGGCGGTCCGCCATGTTTCTTCAGCCTCTCCGCTGCTGCTGCGGCGACGCTTTGGGCTTGGATGGGCGCTGGTTCAGGCAGGTCGGGCATGATGATCTTGGCCATCAGGATCCCGCCGGGCGCTGACATGAACGCCGCAGCCAGCAAGAAGGGCACGGCCTCGGCTCCGATAAAACTGGCATAGGCGGCGAGGATCGTCCCGGCGACCCCGGCCATTCCGACACTCATCAGTGTGAAAAGCTGCGACGGCGTCAGCGCGGCGAGATAGGGGCGTACGACAAGCGGACTTTCGGATTGCCCAACGAAGATGTTGGCCGCGCTCCCCAGCGCCTCCACCCGGCTTATCCCGGTGATCCAGCCGATCGCTCCGCCGACCCATCGCACCAGACGCTGCATGATGCCCAGGTGATAGAGAATGGCAACAATTGCTGCGAAGAACACGATGACAGGCAAGGCCGCGATGACAAAGGTATTGGCGAAAGGGTTTGCATCCATTGGTCCGAAGACGCTTTCGATCCCGATCTTGGAATAGTCGAGGAGCGCGATGACGCCGTCCGCCAGAAAGCCGATCAGGGAGACCCCGAACCCGCTCCTCAGAACCAGCAGCGCCATGAGTGCCTGCAACGCGAAAGCAGAGCCGACAACGCGCAAATTGATGTGCGAGCGTGCCGAAGAAAGCGCGTAGGCGATGGCGATAATGGCGAGCATGCCCAGCAGGCTGAAGATGATGGAAGTCGCGGTCTCACTCACTTCTCGCATCACCCGCGCGCACTTCGAACGCGCGCGGCCCCTGTTCGCCTAAATCTGCGGCCCTGCGCATGCCAGCGCGCGGCGCTCCTGTCTGGTCGTGGCAGCTTGGCATCCAACGCGCAAGTGTGCTCACACGGGTGCAACGAGATGCTGTGATCCGCCCCCGCTTCCCTTTTTGACCGGCGCGCCCTAGGTCTCGGCGTTCATGAACGCACCTTCCCACCCCGCCGCGCACAGCGGCGTCGCGATACCACTCGGTCTGTTTGTCTTCACTCTGCTCTATGGCGGGATGACGGTTCTTGCAGGCGTGCTCGCCTACAAGCAGGTGCAACTATGGCCGAGCGATCTTGCGGTGGAATCGGGCATTTTCGCGTTCCTGCTGCTCGTCGTCATCTCAAGCACCATCGCGCAGCTCTATGGTCGCGGTTTTGCGCAACGGATCGTATGGTGGGGATTCCTGCCGCTCCTCATCGCCTCGGTTTTGATGCAACTGGTCCTGAACCTGCCCGCCTCACCCGAAATGCTTGATGGCCGAACTGACGATCTCGCTGCGTTCGAGCGGGTGCATAATACCGTATGGCGGGTCTGGGCAGCGGGGCCGGCGGCCTACCTCGTCTCGCTGCTGCTCAATGTGTGGATCTTCGACCGGTTGAAGGGCGACGGTGAAAGCTCGACATTCGGCCTGATGGCGCGCGGAGCGGTGGCCTCTGCGCTCAGTCAGGCGGTGGATTCGGTGATTTTCATCACGCTTGCCTTCTACGGCCTGTTTCCGATTACGAACCTGCTGATCGGCCAGATCATCGCCAAGGTCACGCTCAGTTTCGTACTGGTCCCGTTCCTGATAACATTGGGCGTGCGCGCGGCGCATGCGCTCGATGCCCGAGGGCGCGATTGAACACAGGCGAATGATTACCGGGCGTTGGCGCCGCCCCGACGCCTGTTCATCGGGACGGCGTGTTCTCTTGCTAGAACCGGACCGAGGCTTCCACCCCATACGTTTGCGGGGCGCCGCGGGTAAGGTAATCCTGGAAGAACGCGTTCAGGTTAAGGCCGTAGACATAGTAGAACTCATTGGTGAGGTTACGGCCCCACAGGCTCAGCGCGAAGTCGTCGCGTTCATAGGTCACGCGTGCATCGAACAGCCAGTAAGCCGGATTGCCGCACGCCAGTTCTGGCGTCGCGAGCAAGACGTTTGAGCCCGCCACCGGCTGGTCGCACGGGTCCTGGCCGTAATCACCAAACGGATCGAAGAAATATTCACCCATATAGCTCGCATTGCCGCGCACGGTCAGCGAGTTGCGACCATCGTCCCAAGGCACGATCTCGACCCCCGCATTGAAGGTCAGCTCCGGCGCGTTGGGAAAGTCGTTCCCGTTGATATTGAGGGTGAGCGCGGTGGGATCGCTCGGATCGATCTCGTTTCCGCGATATTCGGAATTGAGATAGCCGATTGCTGCGTCAAGACGCAGGAAATCGGCAGGCTGCCAAGTCAACTCCGCCTCGCCCCCGAACAGGCGACCATCGGCGGAGCGCAGAAAACTGGTCGCACCGATGATCTGGGCTATCTGTTGCCCGGTATAATCATAATAGAAGCCGGCCGCATTCAGCTGTATCGTGTTGTTGGCGAACTGGCTTTTGATCCCGACTTCATAGGCGTTTACCTTTTCGGGATCGACGAAATAGACCTGGCTGATATCCTGATAGGCCAAGGCGTTGAAAGTCCCGGCGCGGTAGCCGCGTGAATAACTCGCATAAAGCAGAACGTCCTCGGTCGCCTGATAATCGAGGATCACGCGCCCCGTCAGCTCGCCTGTATCCTCTTCCTGACGCACGCGCTCACGCGTGCCATCGAAGGGGAATTCATAGGGAACGGTACTGGCAAAGATGTTCTCCCCGCCTAGATCGAACAGCACCGCCGACCCGTTCTGGTAGCGTACCGTATCCCAGGTGTAACGCAGGCCCACGGTCAGCGAGAGCTGATCGGTGAGGTCCAATGTGCCTTCGCCATAAACTGCGATGCTCGGCCGCTCGATCGTGAATTGCTGTTCGGCCAGGATCGGTCCGAACGGCGGAGCGCCTGCGGCCGCGCACGCCGCTTGGAAGGTTGTACCGCCCGCGCTGTTGGTTGCGGCGACATCGGCATTGAAGGCGATCAGCGAACGCGCATCGAAGAAACCGTTAGGATTGACCACGACCGGCGCGCAGAAGCCCGGATCATCGATACCGAGCGTCGGATCGAGCGCAAAGGCGGGCAATGTGCCAAGCGAGTTGCCCACCGCTATCGGAATATTGTTGAAATCGTCAGCTAGGCCGGCCCCCTGCAGTAGCGGTCGCAGGAATCCGAAGAAATCGGGCTCGTCACGCGTATCGATGGAATCGACCCCGAAATATCCGCCGACGATCGCGCGGAACGGCCCGCCGTTGTCGAAGCTCAAGCGCGTATCGAAATTGAGGTTCGTGCTGTCCGAATTATAGCGGATCGCGCAGACATCGTTGGGGGAGCCGTCGCAATCGAAGGGCGAAAGGCGAAAGCTCGCTTCGTCATATCCCATGATCGAGGTCAGCGTCAGATCATCACTGAGCTGGCCTTCGATCGTCAGCGCGGCGCCGATCGTGTCGGTGAAATACCGCCCCGCCGTATCGGCCTGCACCTCATCCTCTTCAAGCAGGCGCCCGCCAAGCTCAGGCCGCGGCAGAAAGCGCGAATAGCCCGCGGCATCCGTCCGATTTTCGAGGTAGCCGATCCCGTATGGCAGGTCCTGACGCGGATTGGACCGCGCGCCATACAGCTTCAACGTCATCGAGAAATCGGGCGACGGTTCGAGCTGGAAGGTTATCCGGCCCGAAAAGTTATTCGTCTCGGCAAAATCCTGATTGAGCGTCGGGTTGAACGTATATCCATCCGCATCGACATAGGTGCCCGCGATCCGCACGCCGAGCACATCGTCAACCAGGGTCGCTTCCACTGCACCTTCGGCGAAAACGCGGTTGTAATTGCCATAGCTCAGGGTGAGGTAGCCCGAAGTACCATCGAGTTCGGGGCGGCGGGTGATGAAGTTGATTGCGCCGCCGGTCGTATTGCGTCCGAACAGCGTACCTTGCGGCCCGCGCAGCACCTCCACGCGTTCAAGATCGTAGAGTTGCTGACCGTGGCTTGCGCGGAAGGACTGATACACCTCGTCGACATAGACGCCAACGGGCGACGCGGTTGCGGCCGAGAATTCGTTCGCGACCCCGACCCCGCGCAGCGAGAAGTTGGGCTGCGTCTCGGAATAGGCGCTGGTGACCTGCAGGTTCGGCAGCGCGCCCATCAGGTCGCTGGTATCCGTGATCCCGCGTTCGACCAGCTGATCGCCGGTGATAGCGGAGATCGCGATGGGAACGCGCTGGAGGTCCTCGCTGCGCTTGGTCGCGGTAACGACGATGACGTTGAGCCCGCCCTCGATCTCTTCCGCATCGTCCTCGGGCAACGGGTTGGCCTGTGCGAAGGCTGGTGCCCCGGTCAGCAGCAACGCCATCAGCGAGATGCCAGAACACAGGGCCCTTCGTGTCCGGATGGTAGTATCAATCATGTTGTCTCTCCCCTCTACTTGAAATCAGTTATTTTCTTTCATTCTTGCCGGGTGCCCGCGTTTTGCCGGGTCGGAGTAGGTCGCGACGAGGTCACGCTTGCGTACTTTGCCGCTTTCGAGCCGGGGGACCCGGTCGACGAAGGCGATCCGGCGCGGAAGCTTGTTCACCGCGACATGGCGGGACAGGCTCTCACCGATCTCAGCAGCACGTGCTGCGGGATCGGACGGAGGCTGGCGCAGCTCGACGATGGCCTGCACGGTTTCGCCCATGTCGTGATCGGGCACACCGAACACGGCGCAGTCGACCACTTGGGGGTCGCTCATCAAAGCCGCTTCGATTTCCGCCGGGTAGATGTTCGCGCCGCCGGAAATGATGGTGAAGGAAGCCCGGTCGGTCAGGTAGAGAAAACCGTCTTCATCGACGTGCCCGATATCGCCCATCGTCGCGTAACCCTGCCGACTGGTCGCGTCGCGCACTTTGCCGGGCGCGTTGTGATAGGCATGGGCCGCTCGCCCTTCGAAGAACACGCGGCCCGTTTGGCCGGGCGGCAACGGGTTGTCCTGGTCATCGAGAATATGGATCGCCGAGCCATAGGCGCGGCCTACGCTGCCGGGACGTTCAAGCCAGTCGTGACTGTCAATATGCGTGAAGCCGACCGCCTCTGTACCGCTATAATATTCGTGCAGGATCGGCCCCCACCATTCGATCATCCGGCGCTTGATCTCAGGCGGGCAAGGCGCGCCGGCATGAATGGCGCACACATGCGAGGGCGGGTTTGACGGGAGGTCCGGGCCCTCGCCGCCGAGTGCGAGCATCCGCGCGAACATCGTGGGCACCCACTGGCTGTGGGTAACCTGGTGGCGTTCGATCAGCCGAAGCGCCCGGGCAGCATCGAACCGCTGCATCGCGACCACCGTCCCGCCAAGCCGCTGCACCGTCATCGCCCACCGCAAGGGCGCGGCATGATAGAGCGGCGCGGGGCTCAGGAAGACGCTTGTCTGGTCCATGCCGAACAGGTCGCGCGCCCGTTCGATCCGGCGGGGATCGCTCCCGAGCGGCGCACCGCTGAGCGGACGTTTGACACCCTTGGGCCGCCCCGTAGTGCCGGAGGTGTAGAGCATGTCGCTCCCTTCCACCCGTTCGAAATCGGCGATTGTGCCTTCATCCCATGCTTGCGGTATCAGCACATTCGCGAGCTCGGGATCGTCGGCCAGCACCACGTGCGCTGCGCTATCGGCGAGGATATAATCGCGCTCGGGCGGTGCGAGGCGTTCGGACAGGGGCACGAAATAAAGGCCCGACATCTGCGCCGCCCAGGCGGCCACAAAGAACTCGGCGCTGTTGCCCAGCATTACCGCAACGGTATCGCCGCGCCTGCATCCCAACGCCGCGAGGCGACCGGCAAGGTGCTGCGCGCGGGCGGCGAGTTCGCCATAGGTCAGCACCTCATCGTCCAGCCTGAAGGCGTGAGCATCGGGTGCGCCAGCCGCAATCGCTGCGGGATGTGTCACAGCGCCTCCTCCTGTGCGAAGGAAGGCGAAAGATGCGCGGTTTCGTTGACACTGATGACAGTGAGGCGATCCATCGTGCTTCCCGAAAGCCGGGTGATCGAGCCATAATGCGGCACGAAATGCGCGATCCCCTTCAGACCCAGAGCGTGGCTGAGCAGGATGTTGATCGGGAAGCCGTGAGTGAAGATCGCGATTGTTTTGCGATGATGAGCTTCAAACAATCGTTCAAAACCGCCGAGCGTTTCCCCGACGAAGCGATCGTGGTCGATCCCGAAATAGCCCAGCGGATCGGCAAGAAATTCCTCCCATTCCGTTTTGCCCCTGGCCTTGAGCATTTCGGGATTGGCATAGTCGCCGCCATAGCGATCGACCTCGCCCAGTTCTGGGATTACTGTCGGTTCGATCCCGGTGGCATCGCTGGTCGGCCGGGCGGTTTCGGCAGCGCGGGTCATGCCGGAATGGACGATGCCTTCGATGCCCTCAGCGGTCAGGAAATCGCACACGCGGCGCGCCTCGGCATGGCCTTGTTCGGAAAGCGGAGGGTTGGCCTTGCGCGATCCTCCGGGCGTATCGGGTTTTCCGTGGCGCACGAGGATCAGCCGCATATCACGCAGCCTTTCCGGGGCTAGCTTCGGCAGGGGGCGGGACGGCGCGAAGAGCATGGTAGCCGCCATCGACCTTGAGCTCGGCACCATTCACCCAGCCAGCATCCGGTCCGAGCAGGAAGCGGATCGCCGATGCGATCTCGCCCGGCTGACCGTGCCTGCCCGTCAGCTTTGACGCAGCGGCGATGCGATCGGCTCCGATGGAGCTTTCGAAATCGGCGAGGATCGGGGTTTCGACCGGGCCAGGGCTCACCGCATTCACCCGGATACCGCGAGGCTGGAAGTCTCGCATGGCATGCTGAACCCAGCGGTTGAGGAGCGCCTTTGAATATTCGTAGGCGGTCTTCCCGTCCGCGATCGCAGCCTGGTGCGAAAGGTCCGCATGAGGAGCGGCGAGAAGCGCATCCTTCGCCGCATCGTCCAGCGGGCAG
>JAZBPE010000182.1:0-27346 GCA_036353345.1 Erythrobacter sp.
GAAGGCGATGTGCCCGAAGGTTGCGCGCTGGTTGAAGAGGATCGTGCCTTTGCCGAGGCACTTCAAGCTAACACGCCGCTGCCACCAAGCACCGCGCCGGGCGATACGCTTGCCGCTATCCTCTACACCAGCGGCTCGACGGGGCGTCCAAAGGGCGTGATGCTGAGCCACGATAACCTCTGGCTCGGCGCGGCGAGCGTGGCGCATTACCTCAAGCTCGCGCTTGATGATGTGACGCTCGCGGTGCTGCCCTTTGCGTTCGATTACGGTCAGAGCCAGCTGCTGGCGACCTGGTATGCGGGCGGGAGCGTAGTGCCGCTCGATTACCTTTTCCCGCGCGATGTGCCCAAAGCGTGCGCGACTTACCGGGTCACAACATTGGCGGCGGTCCCGCCGCTATGGGTGCAGCTAGTCGAGACCGATTGGCCGCCAGAAGCACGCAGGAACCTGCGACGCCTTACCAATAGCGGCGGAGCGCTCACACCCGAGCTGGTCCGCGCACTCCGCAACCTTGTCCCTGCCGCCGACCTTTATGCAATGTACGGCCTAACCGAAGCCTTCCGCTCGACCTATCTCGACCCCGCCTTGATCGACGCACATCCAACCTCGATCGGGAACGCGATCCCGCTCGCCGAGATCCTCGTGGTCGATGATGACGGCGCGCCGGTTGCCGATGGTTTGGAAGGCGAGCTGGTGCATTGCGGCCCCTTGGTGGCCCGGGGGTATTGGCGTGATCCGGAGCGCACCGCCGCCAGGTTTCGCCCTGCGCCCAGCGCGTCGCGCTACGGCGGCATTGCAGTGTGGTCGGGCGACCGGGTCGTGCGCAACGCGGACGAAGGGCTGCTGCACTTCGTTGGGCGGCGCGATGCGATGATAAAGAGCTTGGGCAACAGGATCAGTCCCCAGGAAATCGAGGATGCGGCGCTCCAGGTCGAAGGTTTGTTCGAGGCGGTCGCGCTTGGCCTTGCCGATCCGCGCTTTGGTCAGGCGATCCATCTGGTCGTGCGCGGCGACGTGGAGGCTGAGCGGATCGTGCAACATCTCAAGCGTGAATTGCCCGGCTTCATGCAGCCACACGCGATCCACCGCCGAGCGCGTCTGCCGCTCAACCCCAATGGCAAGATCGACCGCACGGCGCTGCTTCGAGAGTTGGGGCAGCCCTCATGAAAGCCAAGCCGCTCGGCCCGATTCCACCCTTTTTCGATCAGCTCGACGGCGAACTCGCCATAGCGGGACGCACCGCGCGCATGTTGGTTGAAGAGGCGGGCGGGACCCCGCTCTTTGTCTATTCGCGTGGCACGATCGACCGGCGCCTTGCTGCCTTGCGCGTAGCGTTGCCCGCAGAAATAGGAGTGAATTACGCGGTCAAGGCGAATCCCCACCCTGATGTGATCGCGCACATGGATGCGCTGGTGGACGGCTTTGATATCGCATCGGCGGGCGAGCTCGCAATGCTGCAAAAGGCCGGGATTGCGGCAGATCGCATCAGCTTTGCCGGACCGGGCAAGCGGGACAACGAACTTGAAGTGGCGATTGCAGCGGGTGTCACGCTGAATTGCGAATCCGAAGGGGAGGGCGAACGCGCGCTGGCGATTGGTAAGAAGCTGGGTATTTCTCCGCGCATCGCGATCCGCGTCAATCCCGATTTCGAGATCAAGGGATCGGGCATGAAAATGGGGGGCGGAGCCAAACCGTTCGGCGTCGATCAGGACCGCGTGCCCGCATTGGCGCGCCATCTGATCGATAGCGGCGTAAAATGGCGGGGCCTGCACATCTTTGCCGGAAGCCAGGCGCTTAGCGCCGACGCTGTCATCGAAGCGCAGGACAAGGTTCTCGACCTCGCCGCAATGCTGTCCGAACATATCGGCGTAGCCCTTCCGAAGCTTAATATGGGCGGCGGCTTTGGTATTCCCTACTTTCCCGGCGATGTGCCGCTCGATCTCGAACAGGTCGGCGATTTCTTGCATCGGCGCGTTGCCAGCCTTCCGGCGGTTCTGTCGCGCACCGAGCTGTGCCTTGAACTCGGACGCTATCTTGTGGGCGAGGCGGGCGTGTATCTCTGCCGGATCGTGGACAAGAAGGTCAGCCACGGCATGACGTATCTGATTACCGATGGCGGGTTGCACCATCAATTGGCCGCGTCCGGCAATTTCGGGACGGTCGTGCGGCGCAATTATCCCTCCGCCATCGCCACGCGCTTCGATGCGGCGGGGGACGAGATCGTCAATATCGTGGGATGCCTTTGCACGCCGCTCGATCGGCTGGCCGACCTGGCGCTGCTTCCCAAGGCGGAAGTGGGCGATCTGGTCGCGATTTTTTGTGCTGGTGCATATGGCGCGAGCGCCAGCCCTTCGGCCTTCCTTGGCCATGACCCGGCACGCGAGATCCTGATTTGAACTGCGACGCGTCAACCCCTTCGTAAGCATATTCGAGCTATTGGTCGTGTGCGATTCCAGACAGCGCTGCGAGTGGCGAAGAAAGGACCGAGGGCGCCATGTACGACGACCACTATGGCTTTGATGCCAAGGCATTTGAGAAAGCGCCCGATCCCGCGTTCTATTTCGAGAGCGTGAGCCACGCAAATGCACTTCAAAAGCTGGAAGGCGGTCTTGAAAAAGGCGCAGGCCTTATTGTCATCGTCGGCGCCGAAGGCACAGGCAAGACGACGATAGCGGTCAATTTGCTCGAACGCGCCGATCCACGCGCGCTTACCATTGCCGAAATCGCGACTCCTCCAGCCGATGGCGAAGCGCTCCTAAAGGCGATGGCCGATGCGTTCGGCGTCGAAGTCGGGGGCGAAGACGCGGACGGCATGTTGAGCCTCATCGCCCGTTTTCTGCAAACAGAAGCGCGCGCCGGACGCCGCTGCCTGCTGGTCATCGACGAATGTCAGGATCTGGACAACGACACGCTGAAGGCGATCGACACGCTGTCACGCCTCAAGCTGGGCTCTCACCCGCTGCTTCAGACGCTGCTCTTGGGACAGACCGACTTCGGTCGCCGGTTGTCCAAGGACGAAGAGCTTGCTCGGCTACGCAAACGCGTGATCGCATCGCACCGGCTCGATGCGCTGAGCGAAGACGAGGTTGAGGGATATGTGCGTCACCGGCTCTCCTGCGCCGGATGGAACGACGAGCCCGGATTAAGCGCGGACTTGTTCGACTGCCTGTTCGCCGAAACCAACGGCAACCCGCGGGCGATCAACGAATGTATGGAGCGATTGCTTGGCGGTGCCGCCCGCAGCGATGCCGAGATCGTCGATGCAGCCCTGCTGAACCGGATCAACGCTGGCGAATTCGAAGCGGAAGAGACAGGCGAACCGGATTTCGAACCTGCAGGTGAAGGGGAGAACGAGGATGTCGAAGAAAGCATTGCCTCGCCAACCGATGGGGACACCGAAGAGGCAGATGCGCAGCGTTCTTCACCAGACAAGAACGCGACAGAGCCCGCCTCATCCAAGCAGCTCTCCGCGCTTCTGACCGAACGCGACAAGCGCACCGCCGATCTGGAAGCCGCTATCGGCGTTCTGCAATCGGCAGGCTCGAGCGCCGATACTTCGGAGCGCAGCGTGGAGGAGCTTGAGCAACTGGTCCGCCGCATGGAAAAGCGGCTCGAAGACCAGGAACGCTCGCTGCGCCACGTCCTTACCATGCTGATCGAGTGGCTCGAAGACGACGAAGCGCGCCGCGCCGCGTAACGTCTAGCCCGCAGCGCCATGGCCAAGCGCCATGTAAGCGTCGCTTTGCATCTCGTGCAGGCGACTTGCGGTCCGCTCGAACTCGAACGCGCCATCGCCATCAGGATAAAGCGCGCCCGGTTCGGCTGCAGCGGTTGCGAACAGTTTGACGCGCTCTTCGTACAACGCATCGATCAACGTGACGAAACGCGCCGCCTCATTGCGGTTCTGCGGCCCCATGCGGGGGATGCCGACGAGGATGACGGTGTGGAAGGCGCGGGCGATCGCGAGGTAATCAGGCGCGCCGCGCGGTTCGCCGCACAGGCGCTTGAAACTGAATACGCCAACGCCCTTGAGCGCCTTGGGCACGTGCACGGTTCGCGTGGCGCTGACTTCGACTGTGCCCGAAGGCACGTGCTCTGCGTCCTCCGGCTCGAAGTCGGTCAGCCGGAAAAACGCCTCGCGAACCTTTGCCGTGGCCGCATCGCCGAGCGGGGTGTGCCAGGTTGCCAGATCACCGATGCGATCGAGCCGGTAGTCGGTCGGCCCGTTAAGCGGCACGACATCAAGCTCGGCCTTGATCAGATCGGTGAAGGGCACAAAATGCTCGCGGTTCAGCCCATCCTTGTAAAGATCGCCCGGTGGGCGGTTCGATGTGGTGATGATCGTGACGCCCTGTTCGCAGATAAGCTCGGTAAACAGGCGGCTCATTATCATCGCATCGGCGGAATTGTTCACCACCATCTCGTCAAAGGCGAGCACGGCGGCACCTTCTGCGATATCGCGCGCGGCATGGGGAATTGGGTCGCCCGGCTCTTTCTTGCGCCAGGTCCGCAGCATTGCGTGAACCTCTTGCATGAAAGCATGAAAGTGCACGCGGCGCTTCGCGTCGATAGCCAGCGTTTCGTGGAACAGGTCCATCAGCATCGACTTGCCACGGCCCACACCGCCCCACATGTAGACACCGCGCACGCGTTCGGGCTCCGAGCCGAACAGGCGTCCGAGCAAACCGCCACCGCCCCTGGCGCGCTGCTCTGCTTCGTGCTGAACGCGCTCCAGTCGCTCGGCCGCGCGGCGCTGATCCGGGTCGGCGACGAGTTCGCCGCTTGCAATGAGCGCCTCGTAGCGCGCCAGAACACCGCTCATCGCCGTGGTTTCATCTTGCGCACGATACCTGAATAGCTGGCGATGACTGCTTCGGAACCATCCTGCAAAACCTGCACACATTGGCCGCGAACGAAGATCAGGCGCCCGGTCTCGCATACGATCTCGGTAACAGCGTCGAGCGGAAGGGCGGGATCACCCGCGCCCACGAACTGCGTGGAAAGCTCTACCGTGACGGACGGCCCAGCCTTACCATCGCCAAGCATATGCATGGTCGCAAACAACCCGATATCGATCAGGCCAAGCATCGCACCGCCGTGGATATTGTCGCCCAGATTGGTGTGACGCCGTTCGGGACGCATCCGCAGGCGGCAGGCATTTTCCTCACGCCGCACGAGCAAGTCACCCAGCACCGCGTTGTTGTAGCGGGACTGGTCGGCGAGGTTCCAGCTGTACCAGCCTTCCTCGCCACCCGCCTCTTCGCTGCGCAAAGCACGATATTCAAATGGCGCCCCGCTTACGCCTTCACTCTGCTCCTGCACGTGAAGGTCAGACGGCGCGTTCGGCGATCATCTTCTTGGTCTCGGCGATAGCCTTGGCAGGGCTCAGGCCCTTGGGACAGACATTCGCGCAGTTCATGATCGTGTGGCAGCGATAGAGCCGGTAGGGATCCTCAAGCTCGTTGAGCCGCTCGCCGGTCATCTCGTCGCGGCTGTCGGCAAGCCAGCGATAGGCCTGCAACAGGATCGCTGGCCCCAGGAACTTGTCGGAGTTCCACCAATAGCTCGGGCACGCTGTCGAACAGCAGGCGCACAGAATGCACTCGTAAAGACCGTCGAGCTGCTCGCGCTGCTGGGGCGATTGCAGCCGCTCCTTGCCCGAAGGCGTAGGGCTTACGGTTTGCAGCCACGGCCGGATCGAGGCGTATTGCGCATAGAAATGCGTGAAATCGGGGACGAGGTCCTTAATCACCTCCATGTGCGGCAGCGGCGTGATGCGAATTTCGCCTTTCAGATCATCAATCGCGGTGGTGCAGGCGAGGCCGTTCTTGCCGTTGAGGTTCATCGAGCACGATCCGCAGATACCCTCACGGCAGGAACGGCGGAACGTCAGCGTCGGATCGATCTCGTTCTTGATCTTGAACAGCGCGTCGAGAACCATGGGACCACAATCGTCAAGATCGATCTCGAACTTGTCGTAGCGCGGATTTTCGCCGGTATCAGGATCGTAGCGATAGACCTTGAACGTTTTCGTGCGGCCAGCATCCCTGGCACGGTGGACTTTGCCGTCCTTGCGGATCCGGGAATTCTTGGGAAGCGTGAAGGTGGCCATGATCGTCTGGAAGTCCTCGAACTGTGCAACAGCTCATTTAATGAATGTACTCCGCGAGGCAAGCGGGGCTGTGTTGCGCGCTTTTTGCGGATGCTTGAGCCTTGAGCAACCTATCGGAGAGCACGCGGGCCATCTTTCGGACTATCCTTGCTATTTAGTCTCGCTTAATCAGTATCTTGTTCATCGAAAATCGATAGCGGCCGCTCCATTTGCAATCCGTGCAGGGAACAAGGCGCCCGGTGCTGCACTGTAAGGGCGGATGAACCAGGCAGCACACGATCCCGGCAGCGTTGCCATCTTCGGAAGCACGGGCGGGATCGGCGCAGCGATGGCGCAATGTCTGGCCGGGCGCGGATATGAGCGCATTGATGTCGGCTCGCGCGACGGTATGCAGCCGCAGGGCGCAGCGTTTCGCCCCTTCGCGTTTGATCTCCAGGATGAAGCCAGTATCGCAGCCGCCGCCGCGCAGATGAAGGACGATCCCCCGCAATGGGTCATCGTTGCCACCGGGGTCCTGACCCTGCCGGACGGCTCTGCACCGGAGCGCACTTACAAGCGCCTTGATCGCGCTGCGATGACGACGGCGTTCGCGTTCAACGCGATCGGCCCCGCGCTCATCGCCAAGCACATGCTGGCGATCATGCCGCGGGGACGCCCGTTCAAATTCGCGGCGCTGAGCGCGCGGATCGGCTCAATCAGCGACAACGGCGTCGGGGGCTGGCATTCCTATCGTGCATCAAAGGCGGCGCTTAACATGCTGCTTAAGAACTTCGCGATCGAGATGGCCCGCACGCATGAGGAAAGCGTCATCGTCGGGCTGCATCCAGGCACGGTCGACAGCAAGTTGTCCCGGCCGTTTCAATCCAACCTGCCCGATGGCCAGCTGACGGATCCGAGCAGCGCAGCGGACAATCTTGTCGGGGTTCTTGCCCGGTTGGAGCCATGCGACAGCGGCAAGGTGTTCGATTACGCTGGTGAAGAGATCCCGGCCTAGCAGTCGTGGGGCACTGGGGCCAGCGCGCTCATATCGCAGCGCGCTGGCTCACCGATAATCGGGTAAGCTTCACTCCCCAAAAGTGCGCTGCCACCAGCCGCGCTTCTTGGAACCTGAGCTTGTTGGCGCCGGTTTGTCCTTGTCCGGACTGTTCGACGCGGCTTTGGCCGACGATCTCTTTTTCGCCATTCCCTCGGCGGTTTCGGGCGAGTCGTCAGGGCCGGCCACGACCATCGCATCTTCCTTCACCTGCTCGGCAAGCTCTTGGGTAGCGGCAGGTAACGGCTTGTCCGCTTTCTTGCGGGGGGCGCGTTTTCGCGGCTTTTTCTCCGCTTCGGGCGCATCGTTTTTCGCTGTATCGTCGTTTTCGGCATCGTTTTTCGACGTGTCGCTATTGGCACCATCTGTGGCTTTCTTGCGAGGCGCACGTTTGCGCTTGGGTTTAGGCTTCTCCGCTTCGGCGTCGTCTGCCTTGCTCTCACCGTCCGCCATCGCTTCGGCCGTTTCGGGAGCGTCATCCGGCCCTGCGACCACGGTCATGTCTTCGCGGACCTGCTCGGCGACTTTTTCCAGCTGTTCGGCCGGAAGATCGTTGTCGGCTGCATCCTCGGTATTCTCGCCGTCTTCATCCCTGCGACGGCGATTGCGACCACCGCGGCGGCGGCGGCGCTTGGGCTTGTCCTCGCCTTCATTCGCCTCCTCGCTGTCGTCGGAGTTGTCGTCATCATCGTCGCTGTCAGCGTTGTCATCATCTCCGGACGTGCCGTTATTGTCGTTGTCGCGGTTCTTGTTGCGACCACGTCCACCGCGGCGACGCCGACGCTTTTTCTTGCGTGGCTGATCGTCGTCGTCGCGCTGCTCGGAGTTTTCTTCGTCGTCTTCCTCGATAACGTCGTCGATTTCATCAACGTCATCGTCGTCGTCGTCACCATCATCAACGATGGGCTCGAACTTGGGCGCTTCGGTGGGGCGGGGGCCGTGGCTCGAGACAGCCATCTTCGCACCTTCATCCTCACCTTCGGGTTTCACCTCGACACTGACGCCATAGCGCTGTTCGATTTCCAGCAGCTCGTTGCGCTTTTCGTTGAGGAGGTAGACCGCAGCCTCAGTGCTCGCTTCCAGACAGATATGCGTGCCCTTGCCCTTGGCCGCTTCGTCCTCGATCAGGCGCAGCGCTGAGAGCCCGGCGGACGAAGCAGTGCGCACCAGGCCCGTTCCATCGCAATGGGGGCAGGTCCGGGTGGTTGCCTCGAGCACACCGGTGCGCAGACGCTGACGGCTCATTTCCATCAGGCCGAAGCCGGAAATGCGGCCAACCTGAATGCGCGCGCGATCACTCTTGAGCGCGTCCTTCATCGCCTTTTCGACCTTACGGGTGTTGGAATTGTATTCCATGTCGATGAAGTCGATGACGACCAGGCCCGCCATGTCGCGCAGGCGCAATTGCCGGGCGATTTCGCGCGCAGCTTCCAGATTGGTGTGTAGGGCGGTTTGCTCGATCCCGTGCTCCTTGGTTGAGCGCCCGGAGTTGATGTCGATCGAGACCAGCGCCTCGGTCGGATTGATGATGAGGTAACCGCCCGATTTCAGCTGCACCATCGGATCGTACATCGCGCGCAACTGGTCTTCCGCGCCGTAACGCTGGAACAGCGGCACCGGATCGGAATACGCCTTCACCCGGCGTGCATGGCTGGGCATCAGCATCTTCATGAAGGCCTTGGCGGATTTATAGCCCGCCTCGCCCTCGACCACGACTTCCTCGATCTCGCGATTGTAGATGTCGCGGATCGCGCGCTTAATCAGGTCGCTGTCCGAATGGATGAGTGAGGGCGCGGTTGATTTGAGCGTCGTCTGCCGGATTTCGTCCCACAGACGCGCAAGGTAATCGAAATCGCGCTTGATCTCGGTCTTGGTCCGGCTGAGCCCGGCGGTGCGGACGATCAGACCCATCGATTTGGGCAGTGAAAGGTCAGAGACGACCTGCTTCAATCGCTTGCGATCGCTGGCGGAACTGATCTTGCGGCTGATCCCGCCGCCATGGCTGCTGTTTGGCATCAGCACCGTGTAGCGCCCGGCCAGGCTGAGATAGGTGGTGAGCGCTGCACCCTTGCTACCGCGTTCTTCCTTTACGACCTGAACGAGCAGAACCTGGCGGCGCTGGATGACGTCCTGGATCTTGTAGCGGCGGCGAAGAGCCATGCGCTTGGCGCGCACCTCGTCGACTTCCTTGGCACGGCTGCGACCTTTCGAACCGCCGTTCTTGCCGTTCCCCTGACGGCGGCGACCGCGTCCCCTGCGGCGGGAACGCGAATTATCGCTGTCGTCGTCTTCGTCCGAAGCGTCGCCCGATTCATCCTCATAATCGTCGCTGTCGTCACCATTGTCGTCATCCGAAGCGCCGTCCTCGATCGTCGCTACCCTGTCATTGTCGGACGAATCGATCTCCTCGAGCCCATCCTCGGCCAGGTCTTCAGCCAGGCTTTCGGCGCTTTCGTCCTCGGCGTCATATTCGTCACCCGGCGAAATGCCTTCATCCTCTTCCTCGGCGCGCAGGCGCGCTTCTTCCTCGGCGGCTTCGGCTTCTTCGGCAAGCAGCTGCTCGCGGTCCGATTGCGGAATCTGATAATAATCGGGGTGGATTTCGCTGAAAGCGAGGAAGCCGTGCCGGTTGCCGCCGAAATCGACGAACGCAGCTTGCAGCGAAGGTTCTACCCGGGTGACCTTGGCAAGGTAGATATTGCCTTTGATCTGCTTGTGTTCGGACGATTCGAAATCGAACTCTTCAATTCGGTTGCCTTTGAGTACCGCCACCCGGGTCTCTTCCGGGTGGCGCGCATCGATCAACATGCGCGTTGCCATTTATATGTCTCCTGACGACCCGTGCGGCAGCCCGAGGGCGCGGCGCGGGGCGCGATATGGTTTGGTGAATGTCCGGCGCAAAATCGTGGCCGAAAATCGGGATCGCGCCATCCGGTTTCTCCGAATGAGGCGCGAGGATCGTGTCTGCTGTGAAGAGCCTGCGAAATACCTTCGCTGCGACGCCTGCAATGGACCCGGCGCTTGACACGCGCCGTTCGGGACCTTGCAGGAAATCGCTTCTCGTCACTGCATCAACCTGTTGTCGGGCGGCATGCGGCGGCTGTGGAAGCGCCGTCACGGCCCGATGCGAAAGAAACACATGCCGGGATGTTGAAAATTCCCCCGCGGCGTTGTTTCGTTCCCATTCGCTAGCATCGGGGGACGGGCGGGGCAACTCTATTGCGTATGATGGTCACACCATTCTAAAGTCTTGTTTGCCATGAGCGTGCGCATACTCCTTCTCGTTGCTCTTGGCGCTCCTTTAGCGGGGCTGGTTGCGGCGGTAGCGCTTGGCTTGCCGCGATCAGAAGCCGAACCTGCCGATCTGATCCGTGTTCCGCTTCAGTCCGAGGATCTCGTCCCGGCCTTGCCTGGGATCGCGGGGCCTGCAAATCCCTCCCTCCCGTTGATCGTGATTGATGCCGGACATGGGGGGCGCGATCCGGGTGCGGTAGGCCGTGACGAGGCGGGTCGGCGCATAGAAGAAAAGGCGATCGTGCTCGATATCGCGCTGGCCCTGCGTGACCTGTTGCTCGAAGAAGGGCGGTTTCGGGTCGCGATGACCCGCGATGACGATACCATCGTCCCACTGATGCAACGCCCTGAAATTGCCCGCGCACTCGAAGCCGACCTGTTCCTCTCCATCCATGCCGATAGCGCCGGAACACGCGAGGATGTCGCAGGTGCCAGCATCTACACGCTTTCGAACGAGGCTTCGAGCGAGGCGGCGGCCCGCTTCGCCGCACGCGAGAATGCGGCAGCCGAAGTCAACGGAGTCGCGATCGAGGGGCAGAGCGAGGTCGTAAGCGCCATCCTGGTCGAATTGTCGCAGCAGCGAAGCCAGGGCGGGGCGATCGAATTTGCGCAGCTCATTCAGCGCGAAGGCGAGGGGCGGATCGCTTTTCACCCGCAGGTCCTGCGCTCCGCCACTCTCGCCGTGCTGCGCGCACCCGATGTGCCCGGTGTCCTGTTCGAAAGCGGATTCGTCACCAATGCAAGCGACCGGGCGCGCCTCACGACCGAGGAAGGACGCCGCGAATATGCGCAGGTCCTCGCTCGTGCCGTACGCATCTATTTTGCACGACGGGCCGAACCTTAGTCCGTGCGTTAACGCAGGTCGCGCCAACGCGACTGGCGCGCAGATGATTCCCGCAGTACAGGCGCATATATGAGCGAGACCGCCCTCCCATTCACCGCATATCTTCGCTATCGCCTCGCACGCGATATGAAGGGCGCATGGGCATGGTTTGCCGAAGCCTGGCGCGCCAGCTTCGCATTCAAGCTGGCAGCTCTGATCGCGGCGCTGCTGCTGCTCGTGTGGGTGTCGGCCTATTTCTGGTTGGCCTCCGACCTACCCGACGCCGCGACGCTGACCGAGTACGAGACACCACTGCCAACGGTCGTGCGCGGGATCGATGGCGAGATCGTTCATTCCTATGCGCGCGAACGGCGCGTGCAGCTACAATATGACGATTTCCCCGAACAGCTGAAACAGGCTTACATCTCGGCCGAGGACAAGACGTTCTATACGCATGGCGGCGTCGATCTCACCGGAACCGCGAACGCGGTGTTCGATTACGCGACCAAATACGGCTCGGGCGAGCGGGCGGTGGGCGGATCCACCATAACACAGCAACTCGCCAAGATCCTGCTTCTGGGCGATGAATATTCAGTGACGCGCAAACTGAAGGAGATGATCCTCGCAAGCAGGATTGAGGATGTCCTGAGCAAGGAGGAAATCCTCGAGCTTTATCTCAACGAAATCCCTCTGGGTCGCCGCTCTTTCGGAGTGCAGGCAGCCGCGCGCGCCTATTTTGACAAGGACGTTGGTGAGCTTGACCTTCACGAAGTCGCTTTCCTCGCCATCCTGCCCAAGGCACCGGAGCGCTACGGGCGATCGGGGCAGGAGGCGGCAGCGATCGCGCGGCGTGACTTCGTGCTGGAGCAGATGGAGGAAAACGGCTTCATCACCGCCGAAGAATACGATCAGGCGCGTGCGCAGCCGCTGGATCTCGCGCGCCAGCGAACCCAGCGAAGCGCCGATGCCGGCTATTTCCTCGAAGAGGTGCGTCGCCAGCTGATCGAGCGGTTTGGCGAGAATGCAGAAGACAGCGAGAATAGCGTCTATGCAGGCGGCCTGTGGGTGCGCACATCGCTTGATATGGGGCTGCAAGAACCCGCGCGTGCGGCGCTTCGCAGCGGTCTCGTGCGCTATCACGGGCAGCGCGGCTGGGCAGGACCAATTGCGACCATCGATGTGTCCGAAGGCAATTGGGCAGGTCAGCTCGCCAGCTCCTATCTCGGCGTCAGTTATAAAAACTGGCGCGTTGGAGTGGTCACCATGCGCGACGGCTCGACTGCGCGAATAGGCTTTGCCGACGGCACCGAAGCTTTGCTATCGAACCTTCCCGACGCGCTTGAAGCCGGCCATGTCATCGCGGTCAGTCCTCAGGGTAACGGTTACCGGGTCGAGACCGTACCCGAAGCGCAAGGCGGGATCGTCGTGCAGGACGCGCAAACCGGCCGGGTGCTTGCGATGCAAGGCGGCTTCGATGAGCGTATCTCGGACTTCAATCGCGCGACGCAGGCAAAGCGCCAGCCCGGTTCAACAATCAAGCCGTTCGTCTATGCGACCGGGCTCGACAACGGCATGACCCCTGCGACCGAGGTCGATAACACCAGCTTCTGTTACTATCAGGGTAGGGACCTCGGCCAGAAATGCGTTCGGGGGGGGCGCGCAGGCCAGTTCCCGATGCGCTATGGCCTTGAGCAATCGCAGAATATCATGACAGTGCAAATCGGCATGCAGGCCGGGATGGACAACGTCGTCGATACGATCGAGCGGCTCGATATCTCTGACGATCCCGATCCCTATGCCTCGACGACACTTGGCACGGAGGAGACAACCGTCATGCGCATGGTTGCCGCCTATGCCGCGCTTGCCAATCACGGACGCCTTAACCCCCCGACAGTGATCGACTATGTGCAGGACCGGCATGGCAAGGTCATCTGGCGGGCGGACGAGCGCGCCTGCACCGGCTGCAACATGGCCAAATATGATGGCAGCCCGATGCCGCGCTTCGGGATCAGGGGCGAACAGGTTATGGATGCGCGCACCGCATTCCAGACCATGCACATGCTGCGCGGCGTCGTGACCCGCGGCACCGCGACGAACCTGCGCGATCTTGACCTGCCGCTGTTCGGCAAGACCGGCACGACAACCGGCCCAAAGGATGTCTGGTTCGTCGGCGGCACGCAGCGTTTGATCGCGGGCGCCTATGTCGGTTTCGACAATCCGCGCGACATGGGCGGCTATGCCTATGGCGGTACGATCGCAGCGCCTATCATAAAGGACCTTATCCAGAACTCGCGAGAGCACTGGTCGGACACGGAACCGGTCGCGCCTCCGGGCATTCGCATGGTTCGCGTCGACCGGCGCAGCGGCAAGCGGGTGTTTGACGGCTACCCGACCGACGATCCGCGCTCCGCAATCATCTGGGAGGCGTTCAAGCCGGATACCGAACCCGATCGCTCGACGCGTCAGGATGAGATCGCGGTCAAGCGCGATGAGATCCTCGAGCTCATCCGCGCCTCGCGCCGCGCATCCGCAGGCACGGGCGTTCGCCGGGCGGGTGAGCCGGACAACTTCGCCGAAGAGCGCGGGGGCATTTACTGAGCGATGGGACACTCGATACGCGCGTTGCCCGGTTTGGTCGCGGTTCTCGCCGCGGCCCTTGGTCTGACGGCCCCGGCCGCGGCGCAGCTCGCCAAGGGGACGCAGGCTCCCGACTTCACCACGCGCGCCGCGCTTGCAGGAGAGGAATTCGGGTTTTCGCTATCGCAGGCGCTCGCAGATGGGCCGGTAGTGCTCTACTTCTATCCAAAGGCTTTCACGCAAGGCTGCACGCTGGAGGCCAATGCGTTCGCCGAAGCGATGGACGAGTTTCGCGCGGTTGGTGCGAGCGTTATCGGGATGTCGAACGACGATATTGCCACTCTTGAACGCTTCAGCCAGGAGGAGTGCCGCGATGCGTTTCCGGTCGGTGTTGCGAGCCCGCGCCTGATCGCTGCCTATGACGTCGCGCTTCGCGGGTCTGGGCTTGCCAGTCGCACGTCCTATGTCATCGCGCCGGACGGGCGAATTGCAATGGTCCATTCGAACAGCGATTATCGTGGCCATGTCGCCAGGACGCTGGCGTCGGTGCGGGCGTTAGCCCAATAAGGTTTCGCGCCGTTTGGTGCAGCGCTCTTCTTCTGCCACCCTCTCGCTTTACAATGCCCGTATGCGCGCTAAGCGATGCGGCCCGTCATATAGTCGAAGGATTGTCCATGCGGGCCGAGGCCCAAGCCCATATTGACCGGATCGAAGCTGCGCTCGCGCTGGTGCGCCAGTCGCTCGATTGGGAGCGCGCATTGCGGCGGCTCGAGGAGCTGAATGCGCGCGTCCAGGACCCCGATCTGTGGAACAATCCCAAGGAAGCGCAAGCGCTCAGTCGAGAGCAGAAGCAGCTCGAAACCGCAGTCGAGACCGTGAACGAGATCTCGGCGGAAAAAGCCGATGCGATCGAATTCATCGAGATGGGCGAGGCCGAGGGCGAAGACAGCATCGTCGCCGATGGGATCAAGAGTCTCGAACGGCTCGCCCGGCGAGCCGATGCGGACAAGGTCCAGGCGCTGCTTTCGGGTGAGGCGGACGGGAACGACACCTACCTCGAAATCCATGCGGGCGCTGGCGGTACCGAAAGCCAAGACTGGGCCGAAATGCTCTTTCGCATGTACACGCGCTGGGCCGAACGGCGCGGGTTCAAGGTCGAGACGGTCGAATATCAGGCGGGGGACCAGGCCGGGATCAAATCCGCCACGCTTCAGATCAAGGGCGACAACGCCTACGGCTATTCCAAGACCGAAAGCGGCGTCCATCGCCTCGTGCGGATCAGCCCGTATGACAGCGCGGCGAAGCGGCATACCAGCTTTTCCAGTGTCTGGGTCTATCCGGTGATCGACGAGGATATCGAGATCGAGATCGACCCCAGCGACCTGAAGATCGACACCTACCGGGCGAGCGGAGCGGGCGGCCAGCACGTCAACACCACCGACAGCGCCGTGCGCATAACCCATCAGCCGACCGGAATCGTCGTCGCCAGCCAGAACGATCGCAGCCAGCACAAGAACCGCGCAACCGCGATGAGCATGCTCAAAGCCCGCCTGTTCGAGCGCGAAATGGCCGAACGCGAGGCGGCGGCGTCGGGCGAATATCAGGAGAAAAGCGAAATTGGCTGGGGCCACCAGATCCGCTCCTACGTGCTCCAGCCCTATCAGATGGTGAAGGACCTGCGCACCGGGGTGCAATCCCCATCGCCCGACAAGGTGCTGGATGGCGAAATCGATGAGTTCATCTCCGCCGCGCTCGCTCAACGGGTCACGGGTGAAACAGTCGAGGTGGAGGACGTCGAATGATCGGGCTGCGGCCGTTGAGCCTGGTCCTTGTCGCACTCCTTCCCGCCGCGTTCAGTCTGCCTGGTTGCGATGGGTTTACGCTGGGGCGCGATCGGCCTGACAGCGCCCTCGATTTCCCAATGCCTGACCGCTCGGTTGCCCGGGTTGTCTCCAACGAGTTTTCCAATGAAGATGCGCGCGACAGCCGCGGGGAGGCGCAGGCGGTCATGGAGATTGCCGAGATCGCGCCCGGAATGACGGTTGCCGACATCGGCGCGGGCGAGGGGTATTACACGGTGCGCTTGGCCGAACGGGTCGGCGAGGATGGCCGCGTGCTTGCGCAGGATATTGATCGCGATGCGCTGGAGCGTCTTGGCCGCCGGGTAGACCGGGAGCGCCTTGAGAACATTTCCATCAAACTGGGAGAAGAAGACGATCCGCGTTTGCCTGTCGACAGCTTCGACCGCATCTTTCTGGTTCATATGTATCACGAGGTGGCCGAGCCTTACGCTTTTCTGTGGCGCATGTGGCCTGCGCTGGCGAATGGAGGGCAAATCATCGTCGTCGATGTCGACCGCCCGATCGAGCGACATGGCATCCGCCCGAACCTGCTTTTTTGCGAGTTCCAGTCGATCGGGTACAAACTCGTCGCGTTTGTCGAACGGCCTGATCTCGAAGGCTATGTAGCGCGCTTTGAACGCGGCGAGCAGCGCAGTGAACCGGGCTCTATCGAGGTGTGCAGCGACACCTGACGTTGCGCCGCTTACAAGGCGGTCTTACATGCATGACTGGTCAAAAGGCGCTACCATCAGGTAAATGATGCGCCTCGCAAGGGGATTGAGTTTGTTCAAGGGATTGCAGCCCATCAATTATGGCGGGCGCGAGGTTTGGCCGTTGATCGAAGGCGGTAAGGGTGTCTCGGCGACCAACCATCGCAGCTCGGGGGCCTGGGCGGCGGCGGGCGGCATCGGCACGGTCAGTGCGGTCAATGCCGATAGCTATGACGAGGTCGGCAATGTCATTCCGCAGATTTACGATGGCAAAACGCGCGAGGAACGCCACCGCGAACTGGTCGCCTACGCAATCGAAGGCGCCGTTGCGCAGGTGGAGCGCGCACATTATCTCGCTGGTGGGAAGGGCGCGCTCAACATCAATGTGTTGTGGGAAATGGGCGGCGCAGAGGAAGTCCTCGAAGGCGTACTGTCGCGCGTTGGTGACAAGGTAACGGGCGTCACTTGCGGCGCAGGCATGCCCTACAAGCTCGCCGAGATCGCCGAGCGCCACGGCGTGTATTATCTCCCGATCGTGAGCTCCGGACGGGCATTTCGCGCATTGTGGAAACGGTCTTACAAAAACGTCCCGCACCTCATGGCGGCGGTGGTTTATGAGGATCCCTGGCTAGCGGGGGGGCACAATGGTCTCTCCAATGCCGAAGACCCGAAAAATCCCGAAGATCCGCTTCCGCGCGTCAAGATCCTGCGCGAAATGATGCGCGCCGAAGGCGTGAGCGACGACGTGCCCATCGTGATGGCCGGCGGCGTGTGGTATCTTCGCGAATGGGAAGAATGGATCGACAATCCTGAACTCGGTAAAATAGCTTTTCAGTTCGGCACACGGCCCTTGCTTACCCAGGAAAGCCCGATCCCTCAGGTGTGGAAGGATCGGCTGCGCGATGTCGACCCGGGCGAGGTGCTGTTGCACAAGTTCTCGCCGACCGGATTTTATTCCAGTGCGGTAAAGACCGATTTCCTCAACGATCTCATTCACCGGTCCGAGCGGCAAATTCCGTTCTTCAAACGCGGGGCGGAAGAGGACACCGTGCAACTAGGCGAAGAGGGCAAGGCGCGTTCGTTCTGGGTAAGGCCGCAGGACAAGGCAAAGGCCGAAGGCTGGATGCGCCAGGGCCATTCAGAAGCGCTCAAGACGCCCGAGAACACCATCGTCTTCGTGACCCCGGACAAGCGCGATGAGATCAGGCAGGACCAGCAGGATTGCATGGGCTGCCTGTCGCATTGCCAGTTTTCGAGCTGGAAGGATCACGATAATTATACCACCGGCCGCCTTGCCGACCCGCGCAGTTTCTGTATCCAGAAGACGCTGCAGGAGATCGCCCACGGCGACGATCCGGAAAACAATCTCGCCTTTGCTGGTCACTCCGCATACCGCTTCAAGACCGACCCGTTCTTCTCGAACAATTACACCCCAAGCGTCGGGGAGCTGGTTGAGCGCATTCTGACGGGGGACTAGATAATTATCCGGCAGACCGGTTTCTTCGAACCCGAAGTGGTGGCGCTACTCGAACTGCACCACGAAGACATGGTCCGCCACTCGCCGCCCGGCACCGCCTATGTGCTTGATCCCCAAGCGCTCAGAATGCCCGATATCGAAGGGTTCGCGGCTTGGGATGCGAAGTGCCTGCTGGCGATCGGTGCGCTCAGGCAGCATGACGAGTACGCCGAGATAAAGTCGATGCGCGCGCACCCGCGAGCGCGTGGAACCGGCGCGGGAAAAGCGATCCTGCATCATCTGCTCGACCAAGCGCGGGCGCGCGGCAACGCGGCGGTGCGGCTGGAAACGGGTTCCGGCCCAGTGTTCGAAGCGGCGACTGGCCTTTATCGCAGCTTCGGTTTTGCAGCGTGCGACGCGTTTGCCGGTTACCGTCTTACCGAGTTCAACCGTTTCTACGCGCTGGAGCTGTGAGCGATGACCGCGAGCGAACCCCCGCAGACCGGTTCGGGCGCCAAGGCGCCGCCCCTCTCGCTCTGGCTGCGCGAATTTCAGCATGTTCCGCGGATCTGGGCCGCGCCAATCCGGCGGGTGACGACGGAGCGTGATCCAGATGCTGATGGTCGCCCGGTGCTGGTCCTGCCTGGCATCATGTCGGGGGATCATGCGACCTCGCTGCTGCGTCGCTCGATCGATGCGGCGGGCTACCGGGCGCATGGATCGAACTTCAGACTAGTCACCGGCATTACGCCCGAAACGTTAGCCAAGGCACAAAGGCGGCTGGTCGAGATATGCGAGGCGGAGAACCGGAAGGTTACCTTGGTTGGGCACAGTCTGGGCGGAATTTACGCACGCGTTCTGGCGCAGCGGAACCCGGACCTGGTTTCGATGGTGCTGACGCTGGGCACACCGTTTTCTGGCAATCGGCGTGCGAACAACGCATGGCGGCTTTACGAAGCGATCAACGATCACAAGGTCGATGCGCCCAGCCTGCCCGACGATCCGAGCCTCAAACCACCGGTCCACACCATTGCCATGTGGTCGCCTTTCGACGGGGTGATCGCTCCGCCCTGCGCACGCGGAACTTCGGATGAGCGCGACATTGCGATCGAGGTGCCGTTCGAGCATTTCGCGATGGCGACCCACCGCGGGTCCATCGCCAAGATCATCGAAATACTCAACCAGCACCGCGCTTACGCAAGTTAGGGGCGCCAGTCAGACGAGCGCTTCGAGCACCTGGTCAGGCGGGCGATGTCCGTCGGCCCAGAAGCGGATATTGGCAATCACCTTCTCGCCCGACGCTTCGCGCCCTTCGGCAGTGGCGCTGCCGATATGGGGCAGGGTCATCACATTAGGGTGATCGAGCAGCCGCTGGTCGACATTCGGCTCGTTCGGGTAGACATCAAGCCCGGCGCCCGCGAGGTGCCCGCTTTCGAGCGCAGCGACCAGCGCATCGATATCGATCAACTCGCCGCGCGCGGTGTTGATGATGCTACTTCCGGGCTTCATCGCCTCGATCCGCTCGGCGTCGATCAGACCGCGTGTCTTTCTGGTGAGTGGGCAGTGCAGGGTCAGGATGTCGGCCTCGCGCACCATATCATCGAGATCGGGGACGAAGCGGGCGCCGAGCATCGATTCGACCGCTCCGGGCAAGGCCTTTCGGTTGTGGTAGATGGTCTCGAGCCCGAAGGCGCGCGCGCGGTGGGCGACCGCTTGTCCGATGCGACCCATGCCGACGATGCCTAGCACCTTGCCGCCAAGCCTGCGCCCCAGAAGGCCGGAGGGTGCCCACCCAGTCCATTCGCCGCGGCGAACCAGTTGGGTGCCCTCACGTACGCGGCGCGGCACGCCGATAATCATCGCCATCGCAAGGTCGGCGGTGTCGTCAGTGAAGACGCCAGGCGTGTTGGTGACCATGATCCGGCGCTTCGCTGCGGCGGCGAGGTCGATATGCTCGGTTCCTGCGCCAAAACTCGCGACCAGGCGCAAATTCTCGCCAGCGCTTTCGATCATCCCGGCATCGATCCGGTCGGTCACCGTCGGGACCAGCACGTCGCAGTCGCGCATCGCCTCAACCAACGCTTCGCGAGAAAGCGGTACGTCGGTATCGTTCAGGCTGGTATCGAAAAGCTCGCACATGCGGGCTTCGACGCTGGGCATAAGCTGGCGGGTAACGACAACCCGCGGGGCGCGGCCGTCAAGTCGGGGAACTGATGTGGTTTTGGCCATTGGATGTCACGGCTATGAGGTTTTGCCGGTTCTGGTCAAGCGTCGCTTGCCCGCAGGTCGCATCACGCTTTATCAGCCCGCGATATGACTGCGTTTCGACTTCTGGCCGTCTTGGTCATGGCGCTTCTAACGCTCAGCGCAATTCTGCTGGGTCCGGCAGGCGCGCAGGGGCGTGAGGTTCCCTATTGGGCGAGCCTGCGCTTTGACGAGGTGCGTATGCGCGTCGGGCCGGGCCGCGATTATCCGATCGCGTGGGTCTATCGCCGCGAAGGTCTGCCGGTCACGGTCGTGCGCAAGCGCGAGGGTTGGCGTCTGGTACGCGACCATGAGGGAACGCAAGGGTGGGTCGCCTCGAGCCAGCTTACGTTGAAGCGCGGCGCCATGGTGCGCGGGCAGGGCAACGCCAACCTTCATGCCGAGCCCGCTACCGATGCTGCCATCAACTGGCGCGCCGAACCGGGTGTGATTGGCGAACTCAGACGCTGCGTCGATGACTGGTGCGCGATCGATGTTGCAGGCCGATCAGGGTGGGTCCGCGAAGCGCGCTTGTGGGGCGCGGGCGAGCCTGAACCCTGATTCACGACCATTTTGTTTGCGTCAGGGTTCCTTAAACCAGTTCGACCGCAACCGCCGTCGCTTCGCCGCCGCCGATGCACAGGCTAGCAATACCCTTTGTCTTGCCGCGGGTCTTGAGCGCGTTCAGCAGCGTGACGATGATGCGTGTGCCGCTCGCTCCGATGGGATGGCCCAGCGCCGTGCCGCCGCCGTTCACGTTGATCTTGTCATGCGGAATATCGAGATCGCGCATCGCGAACATTGCGACGCAGGCAAAGGCTTCGTTCACTTCGAACAGATCGACATCTCCGACACCCCAGCCGGCCTGATCGAGCACCTTGCGGATTGCAGGGATCGGGGCCGTGGTGAACTTCGCAGGCTCCTGCGCATGCGCGGCCATGGCGACGATCCTGGCCACCGGCGCCAGCCCCTTGTGCCGTGCCACGCTTTCGCGGGTCAGCACCAGCGCGGCGGCGCCATCGGAGATCGAGCTGGAGGTGGCGGCGGTAATCGTGCCATCCTTGGCAAAGGCAGGGCGCAGCTGCGCGATCTTGTCGGGGCGGCCCTTGCCCGGTTGCTCATCGGTATCGACTTCGTGTTCGCCCTTGCGGGTCTTCACCGTGACCGGCACTACCTCACCATCGAAAGCGCCGCTTGCAATTGCCTCGTTCGCGCGTTCGAGCGAGGCGATGGCGTAATCGTCCATATCCTGGCGCGTCATCTGGTATTCGTCGGCGGTTTCCTGCGCGAAGCTGCCCATTGCGCGGCCTTCCTCGTAGGCATCTTCAAGCCCGTCGAGGAACATGTGGTCATACGTGGTATCATGGCCCAGTCGCGCGCCGCTGCGATGCTTCTTCAGAAGGTAGGGCGCATTGGTCATGCTCTCCATTCCGCCTGCCAGCACCATGTCGACCGTTCCGCTGGCCAGTGCCTCGGCGCCCATGATGACCGTTTGCATGCCGCTGCCGCACACCTTGTTCACCGTGGTAGCTTCGACCGAGAGCGGCAACCCCGCTTTCACCGCTGCCTGGCGCGCAGGGGCCTGGCCGAGCCCGGCGGGCAGCACGCAGCCCATGTAGGCGCGGTCGACATCATCGCCCGAGACGCCCGATCGCTCGATCGCGGCCCGTGCCGCTACCGCGCCTAGATCGGTTGCGGAAACTTCCGCCAGCGCTCCCTGCATGCCGCCCATCGGCGTTCGGGCGTAGGAAAGGATGACAATAGGGTCTTGAGCGGAAAAAGCGGGCATGAAAAGGGCTCCTGCGAGAGGGAAGATTATGCACGCGATCTAGGGCAGCGCCCGGCGCGATGCAACGCGCCCGGTCGCGCATATGATCGCGACATCGGTCTAAATGCTTGCCGGGCAGGACCCTTTGCCCCACTGTTTATGGTATAGCGAACGACCGGAGAGTGCTAAAAATGGCCGATGACAAGCAGAACGAGCTGACCCGACTCCTGAAACTTCAGCGCGATGCCTTCACCGCCTCGCGCCCCGAGCCGATGAGCCAGCGCAAGGACAGGATCCGCCGTGCCAATGCGCTGTTGAAGGATCATGGCGAAAGCCTGTGCAAGGCGATGAGCGCAGATTTCGGCAACCGTTCGGTGGACCAGTCGATGATGACCGATATTGCCGGGACGATCGGGCTTGGCAAGGATACGCTCAAGCACATGGACAAATGGGCGAAGACCGACAAACGCTCTGTTCAGTTTCCGCTCGGCCTGCTCGGCGCAAAGGCCGAGGTTCGCTATGAGCCCAAGGGCGTGATCGGGATCCTGAGCCCCTGGAATTTCCCGGTAAATCTCGCCTTTGCGCCGCTCATGCAGGTGCTCGCCGCGGGTAACCGGGCGATGATCAAGCCAAGCGAGTTTACCGAGCGCACCAGTTTGCTGATGGCCGAGCTGGTCGAAGAATATTTCACTCCGGACGAGGTGGCCGTGATTACTGGTGGGCCAGAGGTCGCTGCGGCTTTCTCCGCGCTGCCATTCGATCATCTGGTCTTCACGGGCTCGACTGCCACGGGCCGCAAGGTGATGCAGGCAGCGGCGGAAAACCTGGTCCCAGTGACCTTGGAACTTGGCGGCAAATCACCTGTGATCTTGGGCCGCAGCGCCGACTTCGCCAAGGCGGGAGAGCGGATTGCGCTGGGCAAGATGATGAATGCCGGGCAAATCTGTCTCGCACCCGATTACATGTATGTCCCCGAAGACAAGCAGGACGAGGCTGTCATGGGCGTTACGCAGGGTGCGACCGCGATGTATCCCAAGGTGCTGGAGAACGAGGACTATGCCTCGATCGTATCGGACCGCCATTTCGAGCGGCTGCAGAGCCTCGTCGAGGATGCGCGGGAAAAGGGCGCCGAAGTGATCGAGGTCAATCCGGCTGGTGAGGACTTTGCAAGTGCCAACCAGCGCAAGATGCCGCTCACCATCCTCAAGAACGTCACCGACGACATGACCGCGATGCAGGAGGAAATCTTCGGCCCGGTCCTGCCCGTCAAGACATACCGCGCGATCGACGAAGCAATCGACTACGTAAACGGCCACGACCACCCCCTCGGCCTGTATTATTTCGGGCAGGAAGACGCAGAGGAAAGCCGCGTCCTCAACCGCACGATTTCTGGCGGGGTGACCACTAACGACGTGATTTTCCACGTTTCGATGCACGATCTGCCCTTCGGCGGCGTTGGTCCTTCGGGCATCGGCAGCTATCATGCGATCGAAGGGTTCCGTGAATTCAGCCATGCGCGGGCCGTCTACCACCAGCCCAAGATCGACATCGCCAAGCTGGCCGGCTTCAAACCGCCATACGGCAAGTCCACGAAGAAGGCCGCTGCGCAGATGATGAAATAAGGGTGCGGCCCGAGGTAGCCACGACGCACGTCACTTCCGTTCGCTTTAGCGCAACATCGATGCGCCCCTTTGCCGGTCCCCCGCTCTTGCGCGGGGCCCTCGCGGCGATTACGTGGCATGCACCGGAACAAAGCTAGCTGGACATCGCCGTGATCGACCTCGAACAGTATCTCCCGATACTGATCTTCATTATTATAGCCTTCGGGCTTTCCTGTCTGTTCGTGTTTCTGCCGATGGGCGTGTCGCGGCTGACAGGCACACATAATCCCGATGCGGAGAAGCTTTCGGAATATGAGTGCGGTTTCCCCGCCTTCGAGGATGCGCGCAGTCAGTTCGACGTCCGGTTTTATCTCGTCGCGATCAGCTTCATCATCTTCGACCTGGAAGCGGCATTCCTGTTCCCCTGGGCGGTAAGCCTCGGTGAAACCGGTTGGGTCGGATGGATCGGCATGATGACCTTCCTCGGCATCCTTGCGATTGGTCTCGCCTATGAGTGGAAGAAGGGAGCGTTGGACTGGGAATGAACAACACCGCGCAAGACCCTGCTTTCGTTGGCGAAACTTCGCTGAACCCCGCGCTAGACGGACAGCGCATGCGCGACGCCGCACTGCCTACGGCTGAGGGCGGCGCTCTTCGCAAGCCAGATGCCGAGTACTACAACGCGCTCCAGGCCGAGGTGAACGACAAGGGCTTCCTCGTCGCCAGCACCGAGGATCTGTTTCAGTGGGCGCGCACCGGCTCCTTGTGGTGGATGACCTTTGGCCTCGCCTGCTGCGCGGTCGAGATGATCCACGTCAACATGCCTCGCTATGACATGGAGCGGTTTGGCGCAGCGCCGCGCGCATCCCCGCGGCAGTCCGATGTGATGATCGTTGCCGGCACGCTGTGCAACAAGATGGCCCCGGCTCTGCGCAAGGTTTACGACCAGATGTCCGATCCCAAATACGTGATCAGCATGGGCAGCTGCGCCAATGGCGGCGGCTATTACCACTACAGTTATTCGGTCGTGCGCGGCTGTGACCGGATCGTGCCGGTCGACATTTATGTCCCCGGCTGCCCGCCGACCGCCGAAGCGCTGCTGTATGGCGTGATGCAATTGCAGCGCAAGATCCGCCGTTCCGGAACGATCGAGCGGTAGAATCATACCGATGAGCGTTCTTCACTCCGCCCCGAAATACGCCTCGAACGAAGGTGTTCTGGATCGTCTGAGCGAGGCCGTGAGCGTCTGGCTTGATCATGCGCGCGAGGAGCACGGCGAGATAATCCTCACCGTCAAGCGCGATAATATCGTCGAAGTCCTGCGCACGCTTCGCGACGATCATGCTTACCAGCAGATGATGGAGATTGCGGGGGCCGATTATCCCGACCGGCCCGAGCGGTTCGAGTGCACCTATATGTTGCTCAGCCTCACCAAGAACCACCGCGTGATGATCAAGTGTTCGACCAATGAGGCGACCCCGGTACCCAGCATTACCCAGCTTTGGCCCAATGCAGGCTGGCTCGAGCGCGAGGTGTTCGACATGTATGGCGTGGTTTTTGCGGGCAATCCGGATTTGCGCCGCATCCTCACCGATTATGGTTTTGAAGGGCATCCGTTCCGCAAGGATTTCCCGATGACCGGCTACACCGAGCTGCGTTATTCCGAAGAGGAAAAGCGCGTGGTCTACGAACCGGTCGAGCTCGCACAGGACATGCGCACGTTTGACTTCCTCTCGCCGTGGGAAGGGGCCGACTACGTACTCCCGGGTGACGAGAAGGCGGGAGACCTCACCAAGGGTGCGCCGCCGATCGACGATCCGAAAGTGACCGAAGGGCCAGAAGATACCGGTGCCGGTCCCAATGCCGAAGCACGCGCTGCACAGGGTACTGCCGCCGTGCCGCCGGATATGATCGAGATCGACATCAGCGATGGGGACACCGCGCCAGAGCCGACCGAAGACCGCCCGGACCGCGCGGCGCGCGAAGTTCTGCCGAGCGATACGGCAGGTGCGACCACGCCCGAGCAAAAGGACGAAACAAAATGAGCGTGCAGCTCGAACAGTCCCCGACCACCGACGGGAACGTCATCACCAATTACACGATCAATTTTGGCCCCCAGCACCCCGCCGCTCACGGCGTGCTGCGCATGGTGATGGAGCTGGACGGCGAGGTGATCGAGCGGGTCGATCCGCATGTCGGCCTGCTCCATCGCGGCACCGAAAAACTGATTGAGACCAAGACCTACCTCCAGGCGCTACCGTATTTCGACCGGCTTGATTATTGCTCCCCGCTGTGCATGGAATATTCCTATGTGCTAGCGATTGAAAAGCTGCTCAATATCGAAGTGCCCGAGCGCGCCCAGTATTTGCGCGTTCTTTTCGCCGAGCTGACGCGGATCTGCAATCACATGCTCAACATGGGCGCGCATGTGCTTGACGTGGGCGCCTTCACCCCGAACCTGTGGATCATGGACCTGCGCGAAGACTGCATGAATTTCTTCGAGCGGGCCAGCGGCGCACGTATGCACATGGCCTGGTTTCGCCCCGGCGGCGTGCATCAGGACGTGCCAGAAAAGCTGCTCGTGGATATCGGTGACTGGCTCGACAACCGGTTCTTCCAGCTGTTCGACGATGCCATGAGCCTTGTTATCGATAACCGCATCTTCAAGCAGCGTAATGTCGATATTGCGGTTGTGAGCCGTGACGATGCGGTGGCGTGGGGCTTCTCCGGCCCGATGATCCGCGCCGCCGGCATTCCGTGGGATCTGCGCAAGTCGCAGCCCTATGACGTCTATGACCGCATGGACTTCGAAGTCCCGGTCGGCACCAATTCGGATTGCTACGATCGCTTCATGGTCCGCGTCGCCGAGGTACGCGAGAGCGCCAGGATCATCCGCCAGTGCCTGCGCGACATGCCGTCCGGCCCGGTCGCGAGCACCGAGGGGAAGGTCTCGCCGCCATCGCGGGGCAAGATGAAGCAATCGATGGAAGCGCTGATCCACCACTTCAAGCTCTACACCGAAGGCTTCCACGTGCCCGCAGGCGAAGTCTACGTCGCGACCGAAAGCCCCAAGGGCGAGTTCGGCGTCTATCTGGTGAGCGATGGCACCAACAAACCCTATCGCTGCAAGATCCGCCCCACCGCGTTCAGCCACCTGCAGGCGATGGACATGATGTGCAAGGGGCACATGCTGCCCGACGCGACCGCCATTCTGGGTGCGATCGACGTGGTGTTCGGGGAGTGTGACCGGTGAGTCTCGTTCGCAGAGCTACATTTTGGATTGATCGGCGTTGGGCAGAAATGGGAATGTCTGGCTTTCGATCTTTGCGCTTCTCCCTGATTGTCTACTTGCCTGTTCTAATCACTATCATTTTGGTCGAATTCTTCCGCTTTGACCCACACGGCGTTGAGACACTCGCGGTGGTCGGAATTGGTGGTGCGCTGAGTTTGATTCTTGCCTTCTGGATTTACGGTCGGGCCCTAGTTGCGACGGGCGCGACTTCATCCCGGCGTTCAGAAAGACTGTCCGGTCAGAAGTCACTTCGAGAGAAAGAACATGGCTGACCGCACACCCGCACCCGATACGCCCGAACTGCGCGAGCGCTGGGGCAATTTCGCCTGGACGCCTCAGAACAAGGCCAAGGCCGACACACATATCGCCAAATACCCCGAAGGCCGTCAGAAATCGGCGGTGATGCCGCTGCTCGATCTGGCGCAGCGGCAGGTGGGCGAGGAGACCGATACGCAGGGCTGGCTGCCCATGCCGGTGATCGAATATGTCGCCGACTATCTCGACATGCCCGCGATCCGCGTGCTTGAAGTCGCGACGTTCTATTTCATGTACAACATGACGCCGGTCGGGAAGTACCACGTGCAGGTCTGCGGCA
>JAZBPE010000183.1:0-2183 GCA_036353345.1 Erythrobacter sp.
AAGCAGCCGCTTCATCCGTCTTGAGACGTCCGCATGCATAGTTACCGGCCAGATCGAGAAGCCTTCCGAAGCGGCTATCTAGGCACTTACCATAATCGTGCCTTATGGTATAAGCGCCCTCGAAAGATCGCAAGGTTTCGCGCTGCCCGAACTGCCTTGTTGAAGTTTTGAGCGATCCCGGCCAGATCGCCTTGTCAGGCTGGCTGACGCAATCACCGGGGGCAATGTCCGCAGATCGGCGAGGCGATCCGGGGAAACCGGCGAGCGCTTGACGACGGGCTTGCCAAAGCCGCCGGCCTGAAACTGGGCTTCCAGCCCTTATCAGGGTTAGAAAGATTGAGCAGCATCGGTCCCACCCTCCTTGGGCGACCGCCGTGTTTACAGGGTCCCTTACGGCAGCATCGTGAATGCGAACACGGCACGCCGCCTCTGCGGTGCTGGTTGTTCTTAGAGGCGGCAATTGGGCTCACCTAAGCCCATCACTTTCCAAAACAATCGGTCTCCCGGAACGAGTTCTTCGCGCAATCCAACCGGTTTCCGTCACTGGCGGCAGGTCATTCCCTGATCCAGTGGCAGACCTCTCGAAGCCGCTCTCAGTCGCTCGCCACCGCACACTAAGTAGTTTCCCTGACGGTATTTCTACTGCTGTCTGACCGAGCGGTTAGTTAGGGTTAACTCCCCACGATGCTGGACATGCGTAATTGCAACATGGGGAATTGAGATGGAAAGCATTGTACTGGCATCGAGCAACAAGCTGCCGCTCCACTATGTGGACGGCAATACGAAAGGACGGGCCCAGTTCGCTCAGATCGCAATGTCTCTAGGGCATCATTGCGAAGTTTATGATGATCTGAGTGAGCTCGCTATGCATCCGCCACGCCATGGGATCATAATCATGCGCGACGACAATGGTATGGGTGGGGTCGCAACCGCGCTGGAAAGACTTACGCAGCTGGGGATCTGGCTTCCTGTCATAGCAGCCGGAGAAAGGCCTGCGCCGCACAAGATCGTTGAAGCGATCAAGACCGGGGCGCTGGATTACCTGACGATGCCGATCGAGAAGGACCGGCTTCAACGATCTCTTTCGAGGACCACTGAAGAGGCAGAGCGGGTAACGACTTTCCGCCGCTCGAGGATTGAGGCGCAAACTCGTATGAAGAAGCTCTCTGATCGTGAGGGCCAGGTCCTTGATCTTCTAGTCAATGGAAAGAGCAACAAGGAAATTGCTCGGGATCTGGGCATCAGCCCCCGGACAGTCGAGATCCACCGGTCAAACATGATGACCAAACTCGAAGTTGGCCACGCTGCAAGCGCAGTTCGCATGAAACTGGAGGCAGACCAGTGGATGATCGCCGGATGAGTGCGGTCGGCGTGTTGGCGCTGAGGGTAACAACTCGCATGGATTGACCAGCGGTTCGCTGTTGCATGATTCGCACTCTACCAAGCTCATGATCCATCAGGGCATTTGCGGTGGATCATTCGATAGCTGCACGAAACAAGCGTTGCTGAGGACAGGGGCTGGCTTACGCCAGGATCCTGGCCTCCTCGCTCCCCGGAAGAGCGGCGAGTACGATCCGCTGATGATCAACGCCGACCATCTTTAGGCATCCGGGTGGCCAGAAGCTCGCCCAAAAAGAGGTCGGCACAGATCAATCAGTTGGACCGAAACCGTTCTGTGCTCTAGGCGGGGGCTGATCTGCGATGGCAAGGACCGCCGGACATTAATGCTGCTCAGCGATGGGCAGATGAGCGACTGAGCCGGCGCCGCGCCGATAAGCGATGCGTTCCGCAGAGCACGGCTCTGCTGGTGATCGTGGGCTATGATGCCAGCAGGTTTCGCGCTGCTCTGGCACAGAGATACAGGACCCCGACCATCCCATCGACGACATACCTCACAGTGGGCATCTCACGCGGATCACCATTCTACTGATGATGAAAGCACGAATGTTGAAGCTGATCGAGCTCGTCGTCTTGCTCCTCTTTTTCCAACAGGCGGTTCATCGCACATTGAATATGAGCCGCCGCAACCCATTCCTCAATAAGTTCGAGGCGATCACGCGCTTCAATCAGGTTGGTTATTGTCTTCGTAGCCATTCTCATCCCCTTTGATCCCGAATGCTGGATTGAGGCGATTGCAATTGAGTAGCAAATTCGTTCCAGCGAGGCCACCAAAACGACGTTCT
>JAZBPE010000014.1:0-2843 GCA_036353345.1 Erythrobacter sp.
CCCTGGTTCAAGCTGGGTGAGAGAGAAAATGCGCTGCATCACATCGTCGGCAGCCATGACGCCGTAGCCAATTGGAACCGGCTGCTTGGTGTGCGTATCGAAAAGGACGATCGCCGGGACAGTGCGGCCCTGCAGCCCCATGCGTTGGTACTGGCCTTGATCGATCACGAAATTGGGGAAATGCTCGTTAGGACCGCCATCCATCGAGACCGCGAGCACCTCCAAACCGTATCGGTCCGACAGAGCGCGCATCACGGGCGAGAAGGTCCGGCACGCCGAACAAGTGGATGAGTAAAAATAGAAGACGCCATAGCGCTGCGTCAGCGCTTCCATTGAGCCCGTGCGCTGATCGCGCCGGTCTTCGAGCCAGGTTTGCTTGGCAAGCGTTCCTACTGGCCGCTGAAGCGTGTAATCAAGATCCGGGTTTTGCCAGAGCGCCCGGCTCCAGACATCGGCAAAGGTGGAGGCCCGATCGAGCTGCTCGCGCTGAAAGCGAATGTAATTGACGATGTTGTCCTGCGTCGGATCAAGAATGGCCCGGGCCTTCAACTCATCGAGCTGCTGCGTGATCGCCTCCATGCGCTTCACCGCTGGTTCTGGCGAGGACGCAGCTGCGGCAGCGCGTTCGCGCGCCTCGCGCTTCGCCTTTTCCGAGTTGCAGTAGAACCAGCTACCGAGCTTGCGCTCTTCGCAATAGAACTCATCGCGATCCTTGTTCGCGACAGTCTGCGCGAGCGAGGGTCCGGTTACGACCGCTGTGATCGCGGCGAGGCTAAGAACAGCTAGTTTTTTCATGGGCATTTTCCTTTTTCGAGATCGAGCATCTGGAGGAGAAAGGCGGTCTTGAAATACCCCTGGCCGCAGTCGATCATGCGGATCATTCCGCCGGACAATGTCGTGGCGGCCTCAACGCCGGCCTCGGTGAGGCAGAAATCGAGCCCATCACCGCTCGAGCGCTGGATCCAGCCTTTGCCCTGCAGCCGGGCAAGCGAGGCGCTTAGCTCGGAGCGGCTCGCGGGCCGCAAAAACCACGCCCTGATCAGAGCGAGCAGTTTCTCCTCGCTGGTCGCAAGCTCGCGCCCGATCGCGACGCTCACCGCAAGATCGAGCACTTGAGCGGGCGGAAAAGGATCGCCGCTTTCAATGGCAAGGATTTCGGCACGTGGCACGATCAAACGCCTCCGTGAAGGTTGTAATAATTCTCAATTCTTTGTTGGATCTGGATCGACATCTCGATCTCATCAGGCAGCTTGGCTGCGTCCACGAACTCGGCGTAGACCTCGCCGAAATCCATTTGGCTCAGATCGAGCTGTTGGAACTGGTCGATCAGAAACCCTTCGCAATCCGGGTCCTTGGGTTTGCCCCATTGCATGCCGAGCTGGGCCTTGCCCTGTTCATTGAGGATCCGAACAAGCTTGCTGCCGTAGCAACAATAGGACTGCTTCTTGGTGGTGCAGACGCCGAGGATCTTGTTCGAGCAATAGGTCCCGACATTGTAGCAGAGACCCTCGTCGTCCTTTGTGTCGACGTCGCGATCTTCGCTGCTGCACAAGAACGGTGTGAGGAGCGGAACGCCTTTCCCGCTGCAGCAATTGGAAAGCCCGAAGAGCTTCTTGGTGCATTTGAGGTTTTCGCCGCTGAAGATCTTCAGCGCGCCCGGATCGAACTCATCGCGCAGCTCGCCCATGACGTTCATGGCGACCATCGCATCCTTAAATTCAGTCGAAGCCTCGCGCTCGATGCTCGTGCATTCGCCATCGATACAATAGAGATCATCCGCGCAGACATAGGCCGATGGAGGCGGCGCGCCGTTGCTGGGTGTCGTGCACTGATACCAACGGTCGTAGACGTTGCAGGTGACACCGTCAGGCTCATAGCTTAAGCAATCATCGTGGCTGAAAGTGCATTCAGGTCGCGCATCGAGATCGGTGCAATCGTTTGCGGGAGAGACCCCGGAACATTGGTAGGTGCGATCCCATTCCCAGCAGGCGCGCGTCACGAAGAGACCGTTTATGACGCGTGTCTCGTTGGGCGCCGTACAGGTTTCCGATTCAAGCGTGCATGTGTCGTTCCCGCGAACGCCTTCGCAAATGCTTTCGTCGAGATATTCAGCAGAAATCGAGACAGTGTCTCGCTCGATGCCGCCGCCAGAGGTCAACTGGCTGGGGCACCGCCACGTTTGGCGGAAGATGGGCTCCCCAGGCTCTGAACACCACTGGTTCGGCGGAGTGCCCGACCATTGAAGACACCCCTGACCAATTTGCACATTCTCGACACGGGTGCACGTCGATCCCAACGGATCGTCGTCGATCAAAGAGCAACGAGGCTGGTAGAAATAGCCAGACGTCGTGCAAACATATTCCCAATAATGCGAGCCTTGCGTCTCGACTATAAGCGGAGCGTTGCAGGTTCGCGCTTCGTCAAACGGCACTGACCCCTGGTTGCAGCTTTCAAGATACGTGGTGGTACCGCCGCCGCCCGGAGGGAGCGGATCGCAAGTGCCAGCGGAACCATGGGGGGCGACCCCTGGCCCAAGATAGGTATCAGGATCAGCTTCGATGGCCTCAGCGGACGATAGGTCTATTGTTGTCGGATCAAAGGTCGTCCGATAAGGATCAACTACTGTCCTGTAATCGTCTACATAGCGCTGCGCCTCACCGGCCGTGCTGAGTCCAACCGGGTCTTCGACATAGTCCAAGTGCGGAAAGTCAGTGCCGCCATAGGTAGGCACTTCGGCTTCAGCGCCGGACGCAAGAATGGAATCACTCGTGCTGTCCCGCACCTCCTCGCCCAGCGCTTCGCCTTCGGCGCGCGCTTCCGTGGATGTCATTTGGGCATGAGCG
>JAZBPE010000184.1:0-10535 GCA_036353345.1 Erythrobacter sp.
CACCTTCGCCTTGAACTCGGCACTGTAGCGCCGCCTCTTCCCCGTCATCCGGTCCGTCCTCGATCATCGACGAACCAAGCCTAGCCACCTGCCCGGATTTCGGGGACCACCTCTGCCCTCCTGCGTGTCCGGTACAAGCTCACGATCCACGCCAGAAAAGAGCGGCTGCTTCTGGCCGAGGAAGCAGCGCTGGTTGCCCTCCAAAGCAAGGGCGTCGTGGCGACCGGCGAAGACGTTCGCAACATGCTCAGTACGCCAGCCACTGCCGACCTCGCGGCGATCGCACGAGATCGGATGATCAATGCCGCCAAGGCGGACCTGCCCGACCTGCTCGCTGGACCCTTGGCGGATTTCGTCAAGCAGCGGGCCGCGGAACTCGTCGAGGATCACGCTCGTCTGCGTGCCGCAGCCGGATCCATCTCCCGCGTCAGCGTCGAAGCAGTCCTGCCGCCCGACGTGATCGGCTTGTTCGTCCTCATGCCGGGCGAGGTGTGATCATGGCGCGCAAACCGATCTCCGACATGTCCGCGTGGCCCTCGCTCAGCCTTGAGGGCAACCTGATCGCGCCCGCGATGATCGCCAGGATTGACCAGCGGGACGCTCCGGAACAGGCGCCGGAGGACTACGCCGTCCGCAAGGGTCTCACGATCCGCGAGGAAATCTCGACGGCATTCCGGGTCGGCCAATCTCATTTCGATGCCTTCGCGAAGCTCGAGGCACCCTCGCAGGACGCGACCCGCCGTTTCGTTGCCGCGTTCTTCAAGGAGACCTTCGGCTTTCACGACCTTGCGCCGGCCGCCGCGCCACTTGCCATGATTGCCAGCGGACGGGTTCCAGTGGTCGTCGTGCCGCCTAGCGAGACGCTGGACCGCCGCAGCCCGACCCTTTCCGTCGACCGTTCCCGCTCGCCCGCCTTCGCGCTTCAGGACTACCTGAACGACACTGAAGAAGCGCTATGGGGTATCGTCACCAATGGCACCCACCTTCGCCTCCTGCGGGACAACGCGTCCCTGACGCGGCCGGCCTACATCGAAGCCGACCTCGCACAGATTTTCTCGACCGAGGACATCGCGTCGTTCGCCGCGCTGTGGCTGCTGATCCACCGGTCCCGTTTCGGCGCCACCGACACCCCGGCCACCGACTGCCCGCTCGAGCGGTGGCGCGAGGCTGGCTCCCGCGAGGGCGAGGCCGCACGTGACCGACTGGCCGACCAGGTCCAGATCGCGCTCAAAGTGCTGGGCTCGGGCTTTCTCGAAGCCAACCCCGAGCTCGCAGCCAAACTGAAATCCGGTGAGGTGAACCTCACCAACTGGTTCAACGAACTCCTCCGCCTCGTCTACCGCCTGATCTTCCTGATGGTGGCCGAGGATAGGAACCTCCTCCACACGGCGAAGTCGAAGGCGGAGGCCCGCACGCTCTATGCCGAAGGCTACAGCCTCGCGGCGCTGCGCAAGCAGTGCTACCGCGCTGCCACCTGGGACAAGCACCACGACCGCTACGAGGGCATCAAGATCGTCTTCCGCGCGCTCGCCCACGGGCAGGAGGCGCTCGCCCTCCCGGCGCTTGGCGGCCTCTTCGCCGAGGACAGGCTGCCCCACCTCGAAACCGCCCGCCTGCGCAACCGCGCCATCATGGAGGCGCTCTATCGGCTGTCCTGGCTCGCCGACAAGACAGGAATGGTCCCCGTCAACTGGCGTGCGATGGAGACCGAGGAACTGGGCTCGGTCTACGAGTCCCTTCTCGAACTCCAGCCGCAGCTGGGCGACGACGGCAAGACGCTCGTCTTCGCCTCCGAAGCGTCCGAGCAGAAGGGCAACCAGCGCAAGACTACCGGCTCCTACTACACGCCCGACAGCCTCGTTCAGGCGCTGCTCGACACGGCACTCGACCCCGTGCTCGACAAGACCGAGGCCGAGGCGGACGACCCCGCCAAGGCGCTGCTGAAGCTCTCGGTCATCGACCCCGCCTGCGGGTCAGGCCACTTCTTGCTCGCCGCCGCTCGCCGCATCGCTACGCGGCTCGCGCGTATCCGGGCCGAGGGCACGCCCGCGCTCGCAGACTTCCGCCATGCGCTGCGCGATGTCGCGCGCTGCTGCATCCACGGGGTAGACCGCAACCCAATGGCGGTGGAGCTGACCAAGGTAGCGCTCTGGATCGAGACGGTGGACCCGGGCCTGCCCCTCGGTTTCTTCGACGCGCAGATCCGCTGTGGAGACGCGCTGCTGGGGGTTTTCGACCTGAAGGTTCTGGAGGAAGGCATTCCCGATGCCGCCTACAAGCCGCTGACAGGCGACGACAAGGACATTGCCAGCATCTACAGGAAGATCAACGCCGCGGCGAAATCCGGACAGGGTGGGTTCGATTTCGGGACCGGGCTCAACAAACTGCCAGAAACCAAGCCGTTCGCCGTCGACTTCTCCGGCTTCCGTGAATTGCCAGAAGACACGCTGGACGAAATCGGCGCCAAAGCTGCGCGCTTCAAGGAGCTTCGCAAGAAGCAGGACTTCGTCCGGGCAAAGGCCGCTTGCGACCTTTTCATTGCAGCATTCCTGCTGCTCAAGACTGGCCACGCCCCAACAGGTCCGTCCGAACGGACTGTCCCGACGACCGAAGAGATCTGGATGGCGCTCAATCAGGGCAAGATCCGGAACGCGATGGTCGATGCTCCCAAAGTTGCGCGCGAAGCCCGGGCCTTCCATTGGCCGCTCGAGTTTCCGGACATCATGCAGCGCGGCGGCTTCAACATAGTGCTCGGCAATCCACCATGGGAGCGTGTGAAATTACAGGAGCAGGAATTCTTCGCGCTTCGGGACGCAGAAATCGCAACCGCGAAGAACGCTGCTGCGCGCAAGAAGCTGATCGAACAGCTGGACGACACCAACCCGCGCCTGGCTAGGGAATGGCAGGATGCGCTGAGAACCGCAGCGACTGAAAGCCATTTCATGCGCGAGTCCGGGCGCTTCCCACGAGGCGGTGTTGGAGACGTGAACACCTATGCCGTGTTCACCGATCTTGCTTGGCAGGCCGTCCATCCCAAGGGACGAGCTGGGCTGATCATTCCGAACGGTCTGGTGGTCGGCTTCACTTACCGAGAGTTCCTGCGCCAGCTCTTGTCGGAGAGGTCTCTGGTCTCGTTCTACGGCTTTGAGAACGAAGACAAGATCTTCAAGGACGTGCACAATGAAACGAAGTTCGGGCTGCTCACCATCGGCGGCACTCAGGTCAAGATCGACCAGCCGTGGTTCACGGCGCACATCAGGCAGCCTGCAGAAATCGCTGATCCCGCGAAGCGGTACGCGCTCACCGTCGATGAGATCAGGGCTATCAACCCGAACACCCTAAACCTTCCTGCCTTTCGGTGGTCGAAGGATGCCGAGGTCACTGCAGCAATCCATATGGCAGCACCGATCCTGATTGAGAAAGATGGGAATACGGTCACGGCGAACCCTTGGAATGCATCGATGACAACGCTGTTTCATATGTCTGGCGCTTCAGAGAATTTCCTCGATCACGCTGACATCGAGGACAAAATCTTAGAGCGAGTTGGCGCACTGGCAGTGTTGGCTGATGGTCAGCGGGTCTACCCTCTCTATGAGGGAAAGATGTACTGGCACTTTGATCATCGGTATGGAACCTACGAAGCGCAGACCGAAAAACAAGCAAACAAGGGGGTTCTCCCACGCGTCACCGTGGCTCAACACAGCGACCCTAATTACCGTATTCAGCCAAGATATTGGGTTGATGCCAATTTGACCGAAAGCGTTCTCGCTGATGAGGAAAAGCGGCAGTGGTTTTTCTCTTGGAGAGATGTTGGGATTTCAGAGAGAACGCTGATTGGCACGATAATTCCTAGAACAGCGACGGGCGATAAAGCACCGGTCCTTTCTGCGGACCAGCCGCCCGAGCTCTTTGCCGCCCTAGCGGCGGTGCTTGGTTCGTTGGTCGCGGACTATGCTGTTCGCCAGAGAGCCATGAATATCAAATTCTTTGTGCTTGAGCAGGCCCCTGTGCTCACTCCAGAGGACTTGACGCATGAGGCACAATGGCTAGGGACAACACCAGTTGATTGGCTCACACCGCGCATGCTCGAACTCTGTTACACCAATGTAGAACTTGACCTTTTTGCACGCGATTTGGGCTTTGAAGGAGAGCCATTTACTTGGAACGTTGATCGACGTTCGCTGATCCAAGCTGAAATCGACGCGTCGATGCTCCATCTCTACGGGTTGAACAGAGAGCAAGCGGATTGGATTCTGGACTCCTTCACTGTCCTCCGAAAATACGAAGAGCGCGACCATGGCGAGTTCCGCACCAAGCGGCTGGTTCTGTCCGCTTACGACGCGATGGCGAAGGCGAAGGCATCAGATACGGCATACCATACGCCACTGTCCCCGCCGCCCGCTGACATCAGCCTTTGTCATGGTGTTGAGGGTTCCGCTGTTACTCCATTGCGGCACCGCATCCAGCTTCCGCCACTCGAGCAAATTCCCGACGCTTCTTGGGCTCGCGCGGTGCCGTCTCCGCAGCACGATCCATTGGCAGCACTCGCGGCAATTCTGAAGTCGCTGGATGGCCCAACGCCGATCCGCACCATTCGTCTGGCCGCCGCGATCATGCTTGAGCCCCACCTCTTGACGCAGATCCTGTCGCCTGAGGATCAGACCCAATGGCGGCGGCTGGTGGGCCAAGAGGCAGAGCCTCGCTCAGGGAATGTCGTCGGCTTCGCCGCCCGGACCACGCCGGGATGGAATGCCGCCATCACCAACCATCGAGGCAACGGTCGACTGCTCGAGGACATCGCGGCGAGAACCTGGACCCCAGGCACAGGTCTGGAAGCTTTTGATACGGCGGGCTGGCCAGAAGGGCGCGCGAGGTTTGTCCTCGACGCGCTGCGAAACCTGGACATCGATGCAACCGTGAACGCTGCTCCCGACGAGGTTCGAGACTGGATCGCAAATGCCGCAGCAGGATGATCTCTTTCCGGCTTCGCCACTGAGCGTTGAAGTTCCGAAAGGCCTCACGGAGCCGAGGCTTTGGGTGCGACGGCTGAAGATCTGGAAAGAGCCGGATGGCGAGGTCATTCGGGACATCGAGTTGCGGCCCGGACTCAACATCATCTGGTCGCCAGACGGAGATGACGATCCCGATGGGGGCGGCCGTGCAATCGGCCATGGCAGCGGGAAGACGCTGTTCTGCCGTTTGCTGCGCTATTGCCTCGGCGAAGTCCGCTTTGCGGACGAGGTCCAGCGTGATGCCATTTCCACCGCTTTTCTGAATGGCGTCGTCGGGGCTGAGGTGATGCTTGACGGAGTGTGCTGGGCGGTAGCGAGACCACTCGGCATCGGTCGCAAGCACTTCGCTGTCGATGCCGGCAACCTCGATGTCGTTGCGAAGATGGAGGGAACGGCTACGGGCATAGAGCCGCTGATCGACGCCATCGAGGCCGCTATCCTCGGCGAAGGCACCTCTCGGTTAGCCAGGCTCTTAGCTGGTCAGCGGGCTTGGCCGATCGCCCTCGCGTGGGCGGCACGCGATCAGGAATGCCGTTTCGACGACGTCCTAGACTGGCGCTCATCGGCATCAGGATCGGATGCGCCACAGCCGGCAAGTGGTGATGCCAAAGGACCTCGATTGCTCGCGATGCGGGCGTTCTTGAACGCAATCACGGATGAAGAGCAGGCCGCACGCCGCGGAGAGCAGGATCTGGCAAGTCAACTTGATCAAGCAAGACGGCAACGGTCGTTTCTCGAATGGGATCAAGCGCGGCGCGTGGAGCGCCTCGTTCGCGATCTCGGTCTTAGCGACACATCCTTACCTGATATGCCGCTTCTTCTGGACTCCTTGAAGTCGGCCGCAAAGGAGAAACTTGCCGCCGTGACAAAACTCCCATCGGGGGTTGGCGCTGAGCTTGATGAGGCCAGGCGTACTTCACAAGATGCGCGTATCGAACTGCGCAATATTGAACTGAGGGCCGCTGAACTCGACGCGAGATTGCCTCTTGAAGAAAAGCTACTCGCACAGATGAGCAGTGAAATTCCGGGACTCTCGGCAGCCGCTCAGTCCGCGGCTAGTCAGGTCTGTCCCATCTGCGAGGTGCCAATCGACACAGCGCTCGCGGAAGGCTGCAAGCTGTCTCACAGACTGCCCGATCAAGCACAGTGCCGTGCACGGCTGGAGGCGAAACGCGAGGAAATCTGTATTCAGAAAAACGAGATTGCGGGCATTAACGCTGAAATTGGCGCCCTGAAGCCCGCAATCGCTCTGGCAAGCCAAAAGGCTCGGCAGGCAGAGGATCGAGTAGATCGCCTCGAAAAGGCTGCTGACGCTCGAAACACAAGCTGGCGAACTGCCACTCGAGGTGTTGAGGATGTTCAGCGAGCCGCAGAAATCATCGATGAGGTCGCGCGTGCCGAAGCTGCTATCAGAAAACTGGAAGACGAGTTGCAGCGCACCCGCGAACAACTTCGAGGCTTCGAGGACAAGCAGGCAAAGGCTATCGGCGCTGTATCCCAGAAGTTTTCAGCGATCATTCGGCGTCTGCTCGGTGACGATGCCAAGGGCATTGTGCGTCTGACTGGTAAAGGTCTTGAAATTTCTGTTGAAGCCGGGGGCGATAGGCGAACAGCGGCCATTCAGTCTTTAAAGGTGCTCGCCTTCGATCTGGCTTGTCTCTGTTTGAGCGTTGAGGGCCGCACGCGGATCCCCGCCTTTCTGGTCCACGACAGTCCGCGCGAGGCCGATTTGGGACAAATGATCTATGATGAGCATTTCCGGCTCTTGCGAGAACTCGAGGAAGATCTGGCGGGTGGGACTTTTCAGTATCTGATTACAACGACAACAAGGCCACCTCATGACGTCAACAGAGTGCCTTGGCGACGTGCGGTATTGCGCGGTGCGCCTGGCCGCGAACGATTGTTGGCCTGTGACCTATGAGGACCAATATGCAATGATCGAAGCGCCGCAGCCCTTCGTCATCCGCCAGGAAAGCGACAAGGTCGCGTTTCAGAATGGCTTTCGCCGCAAGTTGGGCGAAAACGAAGGATGGGCCAGCTTTAGCTCGACCACGGTGCCCGGTACGATCCATCTCGCCGCAGGCGGCGCACAGGGCCCGTGGTTTCTCGCCCTGGATCACACAGGCGTCATTGAAGAGCTGGATATGCCTGCAGTGGACATGCCAGGTCCAGGTCATACCCGCTACGCATTCGGGACGCTCGGCCAAGTCTACATCGTGTTACCGCGGATCTACCAACTGGCGGCGAGCCTGCCCGATGCGCCGCTTCGGGAGTTCGAGACGAAGATCAAGGACCTTCCGAAAACGACGGAGGCCGAACGCCTCGTCGTCCAGCGCATCGGCCAGGACATCTTCCGCGTGGGCCTGATCGAGTATTGGCAGGGGCGATGCCCGCTGACCGGCATTACCGATACAGCGCTGCTGCGCGCATCGCACATAATTCCATGGAAAGATTGCGCGAGCGATGCAGAACGCCTCGACGTCCATAACGGCTTCCTGCTCTCGGCCTTGTGGGATGCTGCCTTTGATCGCGGGCTAGTAACGTTCAATGACGAGGGCCAGCCGCAATTCTCACCCTTCCTGAGCGACAGCGCTTGCGCCGAATTGCGCTGGCGGGAACCGATCCCGTTGACCGACAAGCATCGGAGGCAACTGACCTGGCACCGCACCAACCTCTTCGTCAGACAAGGAGGAGCGTAAAACACATGCTCAGGCGCTTGCGAGCCACCCCTTGTTCTGCAAGTTCTGGAGAGCGATGCCGATCTGGCGCGGGGAGAAACGCTTCTTACGTTCGTTCCACGCATAAACCTTTTCGATTGCATCCTCTGCGCTGACAGCCTTTTCGCGCGTCGTCACCCAGTGCACGGTTGCGAGAAGTTCTAGGCCGAATGGTGTCTCGAACCCCTCTACAAGCTCCGCCACACGATCGAAGCGCGCGGCTGTATCTTGGTTATCCGACAAGAAGGACTCCGCGTCCTTCACCGCGCCGCGGACCAGTTCAAGCAGCTTTTCGGGCGCATCGCCACCATCGGCGTATCCCGACACGAGATGCCCCTCGACCGCGCGAAGGACGTGCCGCAGATTTTCGGCGTAAGGACCATACGGCGCCTTCGCATACTTGAGGCGGAGTGGCTCGCCTGCTTCCTGCATGAAATACATGAGTTTATGCACTTCAAGTAGCGTCACGAACGGGTCCATCAGCCCGCCAAGATAGCGGTTCATTAGAACCACCAGCGCCGCTCGTCCGGGGCTCATCGTTGGAACTTCCCGCGACTTCGTTGTGACCGGCGCACTATTTGGCTCGAAGACAATGATCTCCAAGTCCGGCAGGTCGCGCAGCGCGGCTTCGATCCGGGGACGAACGTCTTCCCAATTCAAGCCACCAAGACCGCTCCCAAGCGGCGGGATGGCGATTGATCTGATGCCGCGTTGCCGAACCTCTTCGGCAAGGGCGACAAGCCCGGAATCGATATCCTCCATCCGACTTTTCCCGCGCCAATGCCGCTTCGTCGGGAAATTGATGATGTACTTGGGGTTTGTCAGTGTATGACTCTCGAACACGAACATCTTGCCCGGCTGAACTTCATCGCGCTTGCAGGCCGCTTCGTATGCCTTGAAGTTCGCCGGAAATGTATTCTTGAACTGGAGGGCGATACCACGGCCCATGATGCCGACGCAGTTCACCGTGTTGACGATCGCCTCTGCGTCCGCCTGCAAAATGTCGCCTGTCATATATCTGATCATGGTCATCCTCCCCTTAGTAGTACCATTCTCTTTTTACTTTGACTTGCGGTCTATGCTTACTCTTCCCGAACGCTGCAATTGCACGAGCACCAACTTGTTCGGAATGCACACCGATCCCGCGAACAAGCTCCCAAGGAAAGCTCTCATGCATGAGAAACTCTGCCATTTTGTGATCGCGACAAGAAACCCAGTTTCTTGCATTGATCGCGTCCCAGTTTACCTGATCGAGCTTTGAGAGATCGTTGTAGAAGTCAGCGGCGCGGTTGGCGGCATTTATGTCAGTAAATGCCCAGCGGCGATTATTTGCCGCTGCCCAATCTACGACTTCACGCATATCCGCGACGAGATGAACGACAGGACCCTGCCCATCCTTGTACGCCACGTTCGGGTGGTTTCTCCGTGAAATCACATAGAGCATCACGGAACGCGGACAGAGATAGAACGGAACATAGTCGCCCACACAAGTGCCGGGATTGCATTGTACGGGTAGAACAAGGCGGTCAGCCTTGATCTCGTTGTTTCCGATCACCGCCGCTCCCTGCCGCTTGATCATCACGGCGTCAGGCCACAGGCAACCGTCCCCGACAATAGACGCTAGGTTGTCGACATGGACTATGTGATAAATCCTTGGCCGGTCAGGTGTCGGCATGATTAGGCACCCATTTTCACATCATTCACCTTCGGTCGTCAATTTCGCGGCAACGGCAGGTGCATCTTCCGCTGCCATCCCGTCCATTACCCAGCGATCAACATCGCTCAGCTTGAACTTCCAAAGCCGCCCAACCCGCTGAGCGGGCAAGCTCTTGGATTCGATCCAGCGGTACACCGTGTCCTTCGCCACCCCTAGGTGGGCGGCCACTTGATCAACAGAGACCCATGGTTCAGTCATCCCGCCACCACCCTCTTTGGCCCGTGTATATCGGTTTGAATCGGTAAGAGTCGACGAAACCCGTATAACACGCACCTGTGTTCCTCGAAAGTTCTTTCTCGGACGGCAGCGCATCCAGTCTGTCATTATGCCGATTCAACGGCACGCCCGCGCCTGATCCAGCATGACGCTGTAATCGGCGATCATCTCGGCGATAGCCGACGCCTCCGGCAGCAGATTGAGCTCGTCGGCCGCGCGCGCCTGGAACTCACGGCTGTACTCGACGACGGGAGGGCAGACGGTTGCGAGGCGCGGTTCAGAACCGACCACCGCGCAGCCGCTCAGCGAGCTCGTCGCGATCGCGAGGGCGGTGAGCTGCTGCTTCCAGCATCTGGCGTTGGACATGATTGACCTTCTCCGTTGTCTCAAGGCGATCGGCGAGGCGTCCCGCTCGCTCGCCAGACCGCCGAAGCGAAAGCAGGAACAGGAGCACTGTGAGCGCGACGGCGCCGTAGCGCAGAGCCGTCCAGGCCCACGGGTTGGTGGCGAACCCAGCGAGGAGCGCACCAATCATCGGCGGCCCCGGCGCCAGTCATCGAGGCGGGCGTAGATCGTGACCGCGATGCCGCCGAGCGCCACGGCGATGAACACCCAGCGCAACGTGTCGAGATACGGCACGAGCGGCAGGATGGCGGTTTGGGTCTCCGTCAGGACGCTCTGCGCCACCTCGACACCCGCAGCACCCAGCGTCGCTACGCCGGCCGCCCCGCCGCCCTTCATGGTGCGGCTGTCGGCCAGCACTTCGCGCGCAGGCGGGGTTTCAGCCGCGAAGGCGGTCGCCCGGACCGGGAACCGCTCGCCCCACTGACGAGTGGGCCCGAGGTCGACATGGATGAAGCCCGAGCGCGCGTA